>NZ_CP043727.1:628020-942030 GCF_009831415.1 Yersinia canariae
CACCAGTCTTGGATATCGCGCATCCATGAGTAATACATATTTTCGTACTGTTTCGGTACGAATTGGATCTCGCCGTTTTCCACCGCTTCAATGGCGACTTTGGCCAGCGGAGCTGTGCGAACATACCATTGGTCGGTCAGCATCGGCTCGATAACCACGCCGCCGCGATCGCCATAAGGCACTGTCAGGTCGTGCGGTTTAACTTCTTCCAACAGGCCAAGTTTATCGAATTCAGCTACCACGGCTTTACGCGCAGCAAAACGCTCCAGACCTTGGAACTGCTCTGGAATTGCACCGCTGCATGCATCGGTGGCTTCGCCGTTAGTATCAAACACTTCGCCTTCCGCACGGATATCACCGTCGAAAGTCAAAATGTTTATCATTGGCAGGGCGTGGCGCTTACCAACTTCATAGTCATTAAAATCGTGAGCCGGAGTGATTTTTACGCAACCGGTGCCTTTTTCCATATCGGCGTGTTCATCGCCTAGGATCGGAATACGGCGGCCAACCAGTGGCAAAATCACTTCTTTGCCGATCAGATCTTTGTAACGAGGATCTTCCGGGTTGACCGCAACCCCGGTATCACCCAGCACAGTTTCTGGGCGGGTGGTGGCAACGACCAAATAATCTTTGCCTTCAGCGGTTTTCGCGCCATCGGCCAGCGGGTAACGCAAATGCCACATGGAGCCTTTGGATTCGCGGTTTTCCACTTCCAAATCAGAAATAGCCGTGCGCAGTTTCGGATCCCAGTTCACCAGACGTTTGCCACGGTAAATCAGATCTTCTTTATGCAAACGAACAAATACTTCTTTCACGGCGTTGGACAGGCCTTCATCCATGGTGAAACGCTCGCGTTCCCAATCCACAGAGTTACCCAAGCGGCGCATTTGACGAGTAATGGTGCCGCCTGACTCGCCTTTCCATTCCCAGATTTTATCAATAAATGCATCACGGCCGTAATCGTGGCGAGTTTTGCCTTCTTCTGCGGCAATCTTGCGCTCAACCACCATTTGGGTCGCGATACCGGCATGGTCAGTACCGGCTTGCCATAAGGTGTTTTTACCTTGCATGCGCTGATAGCGAATCAAAGTATCCATGATGGTTTGCTGGAAAGCATGGCCCATGTGCAAACTGCCGGTCACATTTGGCGGTGGGATCATGATGCAGTAGCTTTCTTTGCTGGTATCGCCGTTCGGCTTAAAATAACCCTGCTTTTCCCAGTGCTCATACAGCGGCTGCTCGATTTCCTGCGGGCTATAGGTTTTATCGAGGGACGGCTCAGTTTTGTCGATATTAGAAGGTGTATTTTCCATTTTCTTTTTTTAGTTCAATTAGTTGGCGGCGTTGCCGTGATCAAGTGGAAGCCGACGCTGCGATAAGACTTATATCGGTCGCGCGCCAACTGTTTCAAATTTTCTTCGTAAGGGACGAAGTCTACCACTTCATGGAAAGCAGTGGCAAAACCTGCGAACTCTGGCAGCAGACTAATAAGTAGGTCGCGGGGGGAGTTCCCACGTCGTTCTGGCCAAGCCAGTTCAACTGGCGCACCATATTTTGGCCCTTCACCGGCTAAATTATGCGGCACAAATTGATCTGGAGCCCGCTGCCACAGGGCTTCATCCAGCCTCTGGGCTTGCTCCTGACTTTCACAGGCGATCAACACCCGTTTGCCTGCCCGCCAACGTTCAGCCGCAACCTCACAGGCCAACGCTTCATGAGCGCGCAGCTCACCGGCGGGCGTGTCGTGTTCGAGCAGGTAGAAGGTGGCGTTTTTCATAGGTTCTCTGCACTCTTCGTCCTTGAAGCCGCAGGGTTGTTAGCTGCTCTCACTCACCCGAATCACTTACTGATGTAAGTTCATCGGGATGAGTTCGTTTGCCGCCTACCTGCAACTCCAATGACTTTGAGTGTATATTCGATGGAAATAGAGTAAACGATTAATCGTCGCCGTTTTGCCCTGCGCGGTTCAGCAAGAACTGAGACAGCAGCGCGACCGGCCGGCCTGTTGCACCTTTGTTCTTGCCTGAACGCCATGCAGTACCCGCGATATCTAAATGTGCCCAGCTATATTTACGGGTAAAACGTGACAGGAAACAGCCCGCGGTAATGGCACCACCCGCACGGCCACCAATGTTTGCCATGTCGGCAAAATTGGAATCCAGTTGCTCATAGAATTCATCGCCCAGCGGCAATCGCCATGCGCGGTCGCCCGCCTGTTCGGATGCCCCGATAAGCTCGTGAGCCAGTGGATTGTGATTCGACATCAAACCGGTGATGTGATGGCCCAATGCCACGACACATGCACCTGTCAGCGTGGCGATATCAATTACCAGTTCTGGGTCGAAGCGCTCAACATAAGTAAGAGCATCGCACAGCACCAAGCGGCCTTCGGCATCGGTATTAAGCACTTCAACTGTCTGGCCAGACATGGTGGTGAGGATATCGCCTGGGCGATAAGCGCGGCCACCCGGCATATTTTCACAGCCCGCCAAGACGCCAATCACGTTCAATGGTAATTGCAGCTCAGCCACCACACGCATCACGCCATACACCGTTGCAGCGCCACACATGTCATATTTCATCTCATCCATGCCTTCGGCAGGCTTGATGGAAATACCGCCGGAATCGAAGGTCAACCCTTTGCCCACCAGCACAATTGGCTTAGCGTCTGGGTTCGGATTACCCTTATATTCTATCACCGACATCAATGATTCATTCTGCGAACCATGGCCAACAGCAAGATAAGAGTGCATTCCCAGCTCTTTCATTTGCTGCTCACCAATCACGCGAGTGATGATATTAGTGCTGAATGCATCGGCCAACTGGCGCGCCTGCGAGGCCAGATAGGCGGCATTACAAATATTTGGCGGCATGTTGCCTAAATCTTTAGCCGCTTTAATGCCGGATGCCACTGCCAGACCATGCTGGATTGCGCGTTCACCGCTGGTCAGTTCACGGCGAGTGGGCACATTGAACACCATTTTACGCAGTGGTCGACGAGGCTCGGTTTTGTTGCTTTTAAGCTGATCGAAGGTATAAAGCGTCTCTTTCGCGGTTTCGACCGCTTGACGCACTTTCCAGTAAGTATTGCGGCCTTTAACATGCAGTTCAGTCAGGAAGCAAACGGCTTCCATTGATCCGGTGTCATTAAGGGTATTGATGGTCTTCTGGATCACTTGCTTGTACTGGCGCTCATCGAGCTCGCGCTCTTTGCCACAGCCAATTAACAAGATGCGCTCGGAGAGAATATTCGGCACATGGTGCAGTAACAGCGTCTGCCCGACTTTGCCTTCAAGTTCACCACGGCGCAATAAAGCGCTGATGTAGCCATCACTAATTTTGTCGAGTTGTTCGGCAATGGGAGATAGACGACGGGGTTCGAAAACGCCGACTACAATACAGGCACTGCGCTGTTTTTCCGGGCTGCCGCTCTTTACACTGAACTCCATGCACTCTCCTGAATCTTAAAGACAAAGGCGGGAGCTACCGCTAGAATGTAGCACTCCGCAACGATCTCTCTCCGTTGTGTTAACGACGTGTGTTAACCTTAACGGCATAAGTTGTTTTGTTTTGGCGACTATAAGCATGTTCCTATAGGACACCTAAACGCTAGATGTTGTAATACTATTTTAGCTGTGAAGGTTGCCATATGATGAGAATAAATGGCGGATTAACGATGAAACTATCGATTTTCCTGCAAAAAGACAAGTTTTCACAGGCGTATTAGCGTGATCATCATTAGATATCTGGTACGGGAAACACTTAAGAGCCAAATTGCGATTCTGTTCATCCTGCTATTAATCTTCTTTAGCCAGAAGTTAGTACGGATATTAGGCGCTGCGGTCGATGGTGAAATACCGACGAACTTGGTTTTATCCCTTTTAGGGCTTGGTGTGCCGGAAATGGCACAACTTATCCTGCCATTGAGCTTATTCCTTGGCTTGTTGATGACCTTCGGCAAATTGTATACGGAGAGTGAAATCACCGTGATGCATGCCTGCGGCATGGGTAAGAAATCCTTGATTATGGCCGCATTGATTCTGGCGCTGGTGACTTCAGCGCTGGCGGCGGTCAATACTATTTGGCTTGGCCCTTGGTCTTCTAAACATCAAGCTGAAGTGCTGAATGACGCCAGAGCAAACCCTAGCCTGGCTGCTTTAGCTGGCGGTCAGTTTAAATCGTCAACTGATGGTAATTCAGCCCTATTTATCGGTAATGTGACGGGCAAAGAGTTTAACCGTGTATTTCTGGCACAATTGCGGCCAAACGGTAATCAGCGCCCCTCTGTTGTTGTTGCTGACAGCGGTCATATGACTGAGCGGCCCGACGGCTCACAAGTGGTTATCTTAAATAAAGGTACTCGCTATGAAGGCACCGCATTGCTGCGCGACTTCCGTATCACCGATTTTGTCGATTATCAGGCAATTATTGGTCATCAGGAAGTACAGCAAAACAATAACGTGGCTGAGCAGATGTCCATGGCGCAGTTGTGGAATTCGAATGAGCCGGATGCGCGAGCGGAGTTTCATTGGCGTCTAACACTGATTTTTTCAGTGATAATCATGGCGTTACTGGTCGTGCCGCTAAGTGTGGTCAACCCGCGTCAGGGCCGAGTATTAAGCATGCTACCGGCCATGTTGCTGTATTTGATTTTCTTCCTATTGCAAAGCTCCCTGCGCTCGAACGCAGGCAGCGGCAAGCTGGACCCACTAGTCTGGATGTGGGCTGTAAACGGCGCTTATCTGGCGCTTGCGGTGATATTGAATCTGTGGGATGGGTTACCGGCCCGTAAGTTGCGCGCCCGTTTGAGAGGTGTTTTCTGATGTTTGGTGTATTAGACCGTTATATCGGGCGGACTATCCTCAATACTATCTTGATGACCTTATTCATGCTGGTGTCGTTATCCGGCATCATCAAGTTTGTCGAGCAGTTGCGTAAAATTGGGCAGGGTGATTACTCGGCGGTGTCTGCGGGTATGTACACGTTGCTCAGTATCCCGAAAGATATCGAGATATTCTTCCCGATGGCGGCCCTGTTAGGGGCATTGCTTGGGCTGGGGTCATTAGCGACTCGCAGTGAGTTGGTGGTGATGCAAGCCTCGGGGTTTACCCGCATGCAAATCGCTGCGGCGGTGATGAAAACTGCCATCCCACTTGTGCTGCTGACCATGGCAATTGGCGAGTGGGTCGCCCCACAGGGTGAGCAGATGGCGCGTAATTTCCGTGCACAACAGTTGTATGGCGGTTCGTTGTTATCAACACAATCTGGTTTGTGGGCAAAAGACGGCTCTGACTTTATCTATATTCAGCGCGTATCCGGTGACAAAGAACTGACTGGGGTTAATATTTATCATTTTGATAAACAGGACCGCTTGCTTTCAGTTCGCTATGCCGCCACCGCTACATTTGAAGACAATCTGTGGCGCTTGTCGCAGGTTGATGAATCTGATTTAAGCAACCCCAACAAGGTGACTGGCTCACAGACGCTAACCGGTGAATGGAAGACTAACTTAACCCCAGAGAAGCTGGGTGTGGTTGCCATGAACCCGGATTCTCTCTCTATTAGCGGGCTGCATGATTACAGCAAATACCTACGGCAAAGTGGGCAAGAATCGAGTCGATACGAGCTGAATATGTGGGGCAAGATATTTGCGCCATTCTCGGTTGCCGTGATGATGCTGATGGCGCTGTCATTTATTTTTGGCCCATTACGCAGTGTGCCAATGGGGGTTCGGGTCGTCACCGGTATCTTTTTTGGTTTTGTTTTCTACGTATTGGATCAAATTTTTGGCCCACTCAGTTTGGTTTACAACATCCCGCCGGTCATCGGCGCACTGTTGCCGAGTATACTTTTCCTCCTAATCAGTGTTTATTTGCTACTAAAACGGCGTTGATGGCGGTTTTTTCAACACTTAGACTAAACTTGGTGGGATAACAGTTGCATGCGGACTTCGGGTAGGTATAATTCACCTCGTTCTCCGCATACTACTTCAGTGCCGAAGTGGCGAAATCGGTAGACGCAGTTGACTCAAAATCAACCGCCGCGAGGCATGCCGGTTCGATTCCGGCCTTCGGCACCATTAGTATGTAAAGAGACCTCAACTGAGGTCTTTTTTTATGTCTAAAATCCAGTCCCCGCAAGGCTTTTCCTCTCTTTTCAGTCAACCGACGTCAATCTGAGTTACCCCACATCAACCTGCTTGTGAGTATACAAGTGAGTATATATGCTGGTTCGATAACGTTTATATACTCACGGCGGCATATGGAAGGATTACCATCATGGCCATGACTGATACTAAGGTTCGCGCTGCAAAACCTGAAGCAAATGACTATTCACTTGTCGATGGTGACGGCATGTTTTTGCTGATACACCCTAACGGCTCCAAATACTGGCGTTTCCGCTTTCGCTTTGGCGGTAAGCAACACCTGATGGCCTTTGGCGTTTACCCAGAGACTTCTCTGGCTGATGCCAGACATAAAAGAGAAGCTGCCAGAAAACTGGTGGCGGCAGGCATTGACCCCCGCGAACAAAAGCGTGCAGTAAAAGAAGAGTTGGCTAAAGAAGTCTTCACCTTTGAAGTGGTTGCCAGAGAATGGCATGCGACTAACAAGAAGTGGTCAAAAGATCATAGCTCTCGTGTTTTGAAAACCCTGGAAGACTTTCTTTTCCCGGCCATCGGTAAATACAACATCACCGAACTTAAAACCCGCGATTTGTTGGCACCTATCAAAGCGGTAGAGAAGTCTGGTCGTCTTGAGGTAGCTTCCCGTCTTCAACAGCGTACGACAGCAATCATGCGCTATGCGGTGCAAAGCGGTTTGACCGACTACAATCCCGCTCAGGAAATGGCTGGAGCCGTCGCTACAGCAAAACGGCAACATCGCCCCGCCTTAGAACTTAGTCGTACTCCTGAACTACTTCACCGTATCGATACCTACACCGGCAGGCCGCTTACTCGTTTAGCTATAGAAATGACGCTGCTGGTCTTTATCCGCTCCAGTGAACTGCGTTTCGCCCGTTGGTCAGAGATCGACTTCGAAACTGCAATGTGGACGATACCGGCAGATCGCGAACCATTGGAAGGCGTTAAGCATTCTCACCGTGGGTCAAAGATGCGTACACCGCACCTGGTGCCTTTATCTCGGCAGGCGCTTGCAGTTCTTGAGAAAATAAAACGGCTAAATGGTAATCGCGATTTAATTTTCGTTGGCGACCATGATCCTCGCAAACCGATGAGTGAAAATACGGTGAACAATGCACTCCGGGTGATGGGCTATGACACGAAAGTTGAAGTCTGTGGTCATGGTTTCAGAACCATGGCATGTAGTTCATTGATTGAGTCAGGGATTTGGTCAAAGGATGCGGTAGAGCGACAGATGAGCCATCAGGAGCGTAACTCCGTGCGTGCGTCTTACATTCATAAGGCAGAGCACTTGGATGAACGCAGGCTAATGCTGCAGTGGTGGGCTGATTTTCTAGATGCGAATCGGGAGAAGGGGGTTAGTCCGTTTGATTTTGGGAAAATACTTGCCTAGGTTGTGCTCCTTAATAAAACAACCTCCTTAAAAATAAGCGAATGCAACTTATCTGGACCATTAAGAGATAAGTCATGGCCGTCATTTCAAAGTATGTGGTGATTCGGCGGCTCTCTTTCAATAACCAAAGCATCTTTTTACCACGTTACGCATTACAATGCGCTTCACTGCTAGAACTTGTCTACTTAGGTGACTTTTACACCCATTTTGTGCTGATCAACGATCTCATCGAGTAAGTCTGACGCATACTGCTTTTCATGAGCCGGCCCTGGACTCAGTATGATATTCGACGGGATACCGTTTCCATTGATGGCCAGATGGATTTCGTTGAGACAACCACTATGGGAGTGAATGAGATGATTATTGTCGACGATATCGTGTTATTTTTTTGTTTCTGCAGTACAACGATGGACTCTAACTAGGATACACTTCACTATCAGGTTGAGCGATGCGTTAGAACGTTAGAGGGGCACGGAGAATATAACGCTTAAAGTTCGGGGGTATACTAAAAGTGCAACAGTATTCTGGATGTGAATCAACAGAGTTGTGCGAACACTTACTATTTCTTAATAATTCATCGATTGTGATTTTTTCTGGTTTTTTTAATTAAAATATCTAGTCAAAAAATATAATTAAATGCTAGTCTTTTTTTAATTAAAAAAATGTCCAGTTACTTCCCCTAATGATTTCATGGGGAAGTAACTTACATTGTTCAGTGGCTACCTATGTAAAATCATGTGCTAAAGCACTTCTGAATTTGTAATTAATGTAATATTCTTTTGCTAAACTATCAACAAAAGGATTATTTAATCTTTTTGTTCTTTTACCATTAAGAGAAAAGGTTTTCTCTTTTAAAGAAATATAGAATTTTTCTTTATCAAACATAGTGAAACAGTTCAATTCTTGAGGGAAGCCAGAGTCAGGATTATCAATGACCTTATTCAATTGGTCATTCATTTTTTTGTATTTAGTAATCCAACCAGGTAAATATAAAAGTTTCGGTTGCTCGCTATTACATGTGAAAGAAAGTTCGCCATCAGAATTATAAACACAAAGCTCTAATATGTTGACATTTACAACAATAGACTTACTGAAGTCGAATACGCAGTAGTGATTATTATTATCAATGGTGGGCAGCTTAAGCAAGTGATGTTTTGATTCAACTTCTTTTTTATCAATATTTTTATTTTTTATAGTTTCTTCTATGAAAGGAATCAATCTGACTTCATTTACCTTTCTTAAACCACTGCTACGCACAGATAAATCGCACTCTTGTTCGATAAGAATATAGTATAGTGTTTTGGTGTTTTCTTCATCCGTTTTAATAGTGAATTCAAATATGTCACCAGAAGATAGCGGCGAATGTATACTGTTTATATTTTTATCAAAGAGCTCTGTTTCCCTGAGTTTCGAGAACATTTCCCCAGGAGTGTTGAGCTTAGAAAGATATGTTTTATACTTAGTTGATGCAACGTCATCAAATATAACACTCTGAACCGAGCGGAAAGCCGTAAGTTTCTCAACTAAATTGTCATCTTTTGTTAAGGAATTATAAATTGCCTCAGATTGTTTAATAGAGAATAATCGGTGAAGTAATTCAAGTTCAGACGCTCCCTCGTTCAAAGAACTTCCAAAAATACTTGAGTCAATCTCATAGATAGATTTTTGGCTAAGCTCATTTTTTATCATTTTCACAGATTCGGATAGTTGTTCGCTTATGGACTCCATCATTTCAGTACTTAGTTTTCGTAAGAAAATCCTTTTTATAAATTCAGAAGACTTAAAGTCAAGAGATATTCCATCCTCACTTTCGTCAATAATACTTTTAGATAAAACAGAGAAGTTATGTGTGTCAGTTGATTCATCTATTTCTTGCATTATAGAATATCTTTTGTCTTCCTCTTCTTTACCATGCTGAGCTTCACTGGTGAAAAGAACACAATAAGAGTTCCTTGTGTCACTAGATGATAAAATTTCCTTTATGATTTCTTTTCCATAATCATTAGGTCGTCCTTCTTTTTCGAAGTTATAGTCTATTAAAAATAAATTCTTATCAGTTTTATTGAGAATGTCAGATTTTTCTTTATCCCATTTCGACAAATTATAGCGGTGCACATCACCAGCTGAATTCTCTTCAAAGATTTTAATTAATTCATCAAACTGAGTTTTGGTGAAATCAGGTGCTTCAATGTTCAAAGAACGATAAAAAGATGAAATTACGCTATCATCTAATGGGATGTCATCTTTAATTGCTTCATATGGAGCAAGAAAATCAATTTCAGAGAAGGGAGCAAAGTTACTCAGTTCCGTGAGATCGCCAGCTGATACTCTAGCTTGAATTTCACGTAAATAGTCATTTTTAATTGAGTCATTTTGTGCGGAAAATCGATCATCAACCCAAAAGACATTTTTTATTTCAATAGCTTTAAAAACACTTTTCTTGAACTCATCAACTTGTGCACTCATTATATAGCTGCCTCTGTCAAATCAATTTCAAACTTAAATCTACGACCATGCTTATTTCTATCATGTAGTAGTTTAACCGAACAACCTCTTTCATCAAGGAGCATTTTAACTATGAATAATCCCAGCCCTTGTCCATCTTCTTTATCAGTAGAGAACATATCAAACAGAACATCCTCAAGAGGTTCTCTGATGCCTTTGCCTGAGTCTGAGATAACTATTTTATAGCCATGGATTGAGAATTTAATTTCCAAAATCTCATTTGGATAATGTATTTTCGATAATTTTAGCCAATGCTCAGAATTGCGAGTTATGTTATCAATTATTTGGAAAAGTTTGCCTCTATTAAATTTTATTAAGCAATTGTCGCCTTCAATTGTAGATGCCTTAATATCAATTTCATCTTTTAAAAAATAATCTTTTCTAAGATTTACATATTCTTCTACATATTCTGAAATTATGATACTGTCGGTCTTTTCTCTTTGAGCTCTGACCAGAGGACTCAACGATGAAATAGATTTTGATATAACTTGAGTATCCGCTTGGATTGAATTTAATTCCTTGATTAAAGGTATGTCTTTAATCTTCAAATCCTTTAACCGCTGGAGAGCTAAATTTAGATGAAGACGAATATTCGTAATCTGTGAATTAGCTTCGTGAGCCAGAGCCTGTGCTGATAATCCTATAGCAACATAATCGTAAAAATTTTTAATTTGCCTTTCATATCCGTCAATTTCCGAAAGAATTTGCTCTGAAGAAAGTTGATAACTTGATAGTTCTTTTGTAAAACTCTGTAGTTCTTGTTGATTGACATTAACTAGCATTTCTAAGTCAGCAACCATACTGTTAAGCTTTTCAAGTTCTAGTGTAACTCTTGGATCACTAAAAAGGTCATCTTTGCTTCTTTCAATTTTTTCATTCAAATCTTTTCTTTTTGATTCAAATTCTTTTTTTGATTTTTCAATTTGAACTATAATTTTTTCGTTGGACTGTTTCCCGCTAACAGATAACTGATTAATTTCTTTAGCCGCCAGTCGTGCAGAATAACCCTTAGGTTTTCCTACTTCATTTTGCGTCATTTCTTTTAAAAATATTAAACTAATACGTCTACTTTTATTCAGATAGTCATTTATTTTCTTTATTATAAATTGAGATAAAATAAAGAAAGTTTTATATTCTTTATTTTCAACAAAGCTTTCTCTATCGGATTTTTCAATGAGGTTTCTATTTTCATCCCAGGTTAAATTAATAAACCCAGTAATATTGGAAGGCCTTAAAGAATAAGAGCCACTGCCAGAAGTCATTTCTTTGCTAAGATTTAACCAATCAATCCGTCCACTACCTATTCTGAAACCATCTCTATATGCAGAAATGCCACCAGTTATATCTTGAATAGTCTCAATGAGACTATCGAAGTTTTTCGACGAGACTGACTTTAGATCTAGAGAATCCTTTCTAAATATAAAGTTAAATATTTTTCCAGAAAAATCACCAGGGTATAAATAGTAACTTTTTTTGGTTTCAGAAATATCACTTATCAGACACTCAAACTCAAAATAAAATACATACTTACCTTCCTTGTGTTTTATTTTATATTCTTGAAGAGCATTGCTATTAGATAAGTATGATGCTAAGGATAAGCCATTATCAGAGGTGATAAATTTCTCATATCGCTCTATTTGGTCTGCCTGGTTTGCTGATGGCCTATATGAAAGAAGGTCTAATTGTCCATTAATTGTAACCCTATCAGAATCCACTTTGAACGAAAAATTGCTAGCTGATTGCTTTAGTAATAGTTCAGATAACTCAGTAGTTTCATAATCAATACCATCACATCTAAAATAAATATTGAAGTTTTGGATTTGACCATGCGGTGATATCATACTTGCAACTCTTTGGGCAAGATCTTTTTGGTTTGAAGAGTCTTGCCAAAAAGATAAATCATGGAGTCCAATAATTTCTAATGTTGTTCCTGTTGTTTTTTGTGGGGCTAAAACAAGTTCCTTTACGGGAACATCATCAATATTTCTTCCATGCTGAAAATCATTCCAAGAGAAAGAGACTTGTAGGCCACTCTCGCCCGCGGTATGGAATGTTGAAATTCTACAAATTGGAGCTAATTGCATTGAGCCTAGCCGACCTAGGCCTTTATCGCCTGTGAACGTCCTGTTCCTATTAGTCTTCAGGTTTTGTATTTTTGCTGCTCGTTTAGCTGAATAGCTAACTGTTAACCAAGAACGATTAATTGCATCTCTCTGCATTCCGTGGCCATTGTCTTTGACCGTAACTTTACCTATAAAAATGTTATTATCTATTTTTTCTACATATTTTGTATCTATATCTATATAACAATATGTAGCATCAGCATCGTGTGCGTTTTTAATTAGCTCCAGCAGTGCTATTGCTGGGCTTGTGATTAACTCTGCGCCGAGTTGTTGGACAACATGGGCATCAATTTTTACTCTTAGCTTTTCATCTAAATTTGCCATTTCTATCTCCGCATTATCAAAACGGACTCTTTACCCATTGTTGTGGCAATTTGATTCCTTTTTGCCATTCGCTTATTGAGAATCGATCTTTCTATTTGGTGAATGAAGGTACAGCCTTCGTATTCTAATAGCTCCCTCATGATTTTATCTAATGGGACCTCTACATTAGATACTCTACGATTACCTAAAGTCCAAAACATATAGCCATTTTCTCTAAGGCACCCGATTGAGTTTTTTAGGGATAAATGCAAGTCATAAACAAAGCTTACTATTTTTCTAACATTGCTTGGGTTCAATTCATTAATTTCTTCGATACATAGGCGTAGCGATTTTGAATGATTTAATACCTCAATTCCTTTTTGCTTATGTTCTTTAAGTATCCCACCTAAGCTATTTGAATCTATCGAACTTTGATTAGATAATAGATCGATTTTTGAAATATTATCAATGTCATTCAAATTGATCCATTTTAAAGAAAGATATGAAAACTGACCATATGTAACAGTTGTTTGGTTATCTCCATAAGGTGGTGAACTAATAATTAGATCATACTTCCTCTTTGATTCTTTATGTTTTTTTGAATCGACATTTTTTATGATAACTTTACTTAATGATTTTGATTTTATTAACACATTGTTATCACTAAGAATCTTCTTCTGCAACTTTATGCTTTCTAAATTTTTTAATAAGTTTTTATTGAAAATTTCAATTGCTGATGGAGTTTGCTCTATTTGATCTTCTGTTTTAATATGCAACTTATAGGTGGAGTTTCTAGAATTACATACAGTTCTGATTGTATTACTTAGCGTTAGCCAGAATATTTTTCTAGCCCACTTTGACTCCTCAAGCATGATCGAACGATATATTTTACTCAGTTCTCTTTGTTTTTCGTGAGTGAACCATTTTTTTATTCCAGGAAAGTCCACTGAAATGCTATAAAAAATATCATTCTCGATATTATTTTGTAATGTTGTTATTTTTTCTTTCAGCTTACTAATATATAGTGGGCCACTTTTAACTTCGCACGCTAAAATAGCTAATGGGTTGATATCATAACCAATAAAATCTTTCCCTCGTAGCATAGCTTCGCCAAGGGTTGTACCTGAACCCACAAACGGATCGAAAATAGTTTTTATGCAAGGATCAATGCTAGATACAACATCTATAAGTTCTCCTTGCATCTCGGGTACCATCATTGCGGGGTACTGCACAAGGGCATGACAGTGCTTTCTTGTCGAACGACCTTTAAAAGACCAATACGACTCATCGAGAAGAGAAAAGGACTGGATTTTCTCTATAATCGTTTTATCAAGTGATGAATATACTGGCATTAAATAACCTTTTTTAACTTAAAAAAATTACCGATTATCTTTATGTTATCAATTTTTAAGCAGCAACACCAGGTTGCTCTTATAGTTCCCTCTACGATACAACATTTCATAAAATCATTCATGCTATTGTTTGTAAACGTTTTTTCAGGGTGTAAGTATTTTCATTTGTACTATGCTCTATGCATAAAAAAGTAATCCTGCACGAAACTTCTCCCAGGTAAGACAAGGGTTTCGAAAGAGTGAACCAGAGCTGGATGGGGATTATGTCAATTTGACAAGCGCGACTCAATGCAGAGCAAATTTTGTTAAGCCTTACGTAGACTGGATTTCGGAAGGCCGCAAATAGTTATATGTCATGATTAGAGTGTTTCTATATAACACCACCTTATACCCCGCCATCAGCAAGGGGTCGCCCATACGTGGCAGCGGTGCGAGATTCATCGGGATTGTCAGTGTCAGGCTGGCATCGTAATCACACCCCAGATAAATACGCAGCAGGGTAAAAACGTCCTCCCGCAGCTGACCGCCGGACAGCCAGCCTTTGGCCTCTGCCGTGTCTTCAGTTAACATTTCGACGCCGATGAAGTAGTTAGCATCTGAAGTTTCGCTGCCGAGGACCAGATGATCCCCCAGCCTTTGCTGCTCTGAAAACGAAAATCTCGCCTGTTTTCCGGCGGGCATCCGCGTGACCTTATGCGGCTTCCCTGTGACCCGGGTGTTGGGCGCCTGCATGGGCAGTTCCTTCCGCCGTGCGGGTGGTTCTTACCAGCGACTGCAATAAGCCAGTAAACGCGACGTGGGCACGTCTCCGCTGTCAGTGATGCCGGACAGGGCCATCAGGCTGCGCGAAGTTTTGTCGGTACCGCCGTCCTCAAAGGTGGCGGGATAACTGTACTTTCGCCAGATGCGATAAAACTGCGTAATCATCCGGTGGTTGAAGATGTCTAAAAAGGCTTTAAGCGCCTAATGACCTTCGCGCTGTTGGGTAATGTCATCGATGTAGCCGGTCGGCAGTGGCGAATCCACGCCGTACAGCCCCATTAATGTGGTGCGTACTGTCGGCGGCGCATCCGGGCGTTTCGGATCCGTTGTTTAATTAATATTAAACAACCAAAATATTAAACCAGTAGGGATGTCTAACCGGCTAATTTTCAATATTGTAATTATTTCTGTACTACCAAAATGAAAAGGTTTCTCAAAATCCCAAATCAACTAATCTTTAAGTAAGTACGAAATTAAACCTACAATAATAAAGGTGGTGCAGGTTATAAAGCATACTGAAAATAACTTCCCGAGTGGTCAACTAGGAATATTTAGAAGTATCATTTCCTACAGGAGGCATTTTAGTGATCTCCACGGTTTTACTTTGTATGTATCATTCCTCAGTGCCAGCATATTCAGCCATTGCTCATCCGGTCAGTTATTCAGGTATTCATGAGGTCGTTCACTGAGTCAGCCCTCCCTGATTTATCGTGCTTCATTCAGCGTTCTCAATGGATAAAAACATCCCAGCTCGATTGGCTGGGATGTTTTACTTAATTATCATATTTAAAATCAAAGGAGATCTTAGATACCTTCAGATCTATACCAGTAAGCGTAAAGTCAGTGCCGTATGTAGCCAATAGCTCTGTCCTGATAGCTTAGACGCCCGCCTAAATTAGACGGGTACCTAACTATGGGATCTCAATCCTGGCGTTCTGAACCACGGAAAAATTATACAAATGACTTTAAACTTCGCATGGTCGAGCTGGCTTCTCAGCCCTGAGCCAACGTTGCTCAGATTGCCCGCGAATACGGCATCAATGACAATGTCATCTTCAAATGGCTAAGGCTCTGGCAGAACGAAGGCCGCATAAACAGCAGCATCGACACGGTAAGGTACCTCCAGTTTCCCACATTCATCGAAGCAATGTAGGCGGTGAGGGTTTTCCTGCTGCGATACGCTCCTGTGCATGGTCACCGAAACGGCGCAAGTCGTGGATAATGATCAATTGCTGCCCAGAACACAGAGTTGATCCGCTGTGAATCCGTCAATTCTTCATTAAGTCATTCCATGGAAAACCTCTGCCTGAGTTGAGAATAGCGCCAGTAAAAAGAATGGGATGCTACGTAATTAAATCGAGATGCCGGGCTGAGTACCGGCCCGTCTCAGAGCCGGTATTGTCGTTATGGTAATGTCTCAGTACTGGCTGCAACCAAACGAACGTTCTGCGCTACTGTAGTGTTTAGTGTTTAGTGTTTAGTGTTTAGTGTTTAGTGTTTAGTGTTTAGTGTTTAGTTCGCTGCTTCGCCATGTAGCTGAGACGGAAAGTCAGTGCGTCCAGCGTGTTCCTAAAATCGTTTTTTGAGATCTAAGAAACTCATAGGGTTATCCGGAAAGTGAACTAGTTCCCGGTATTCTTGGTAGTCACGCATCCTCAACGCACTTAACCACGCTTTCTGGATAAGAGAGGCCAGACCCGTCCCGTTATCGTCGTAGCTACCCAGTGAGTTAAAACTGTCGGTATTGACGAGCAGGGCAATATGATAATGCTTCTTACCCCCTAGGTCGGGTTGTTCCCGAACCCAGATATATCGAAGGGTACTGCGGTGTATTCGCTTCCCTTCTCTGGCTTTTCTTTGTAAGTAAGTGGTGATTTTTTCCTTCAACGATTCGATGAAACGGGACATCAGCCCCTGGCTTAGATCCGGGGCAGAGAGAATACTGTCGCCAATATCACGGTATTCAGGCAGACGAAGGTCCACCCGAATAACGGTCGTGCGTGAGTGATCGTTGAGGGCATTCCAGATAACTTTCATGATTTGTTGCAGGTAATGGGTATTGAAGGGTACCTTGCGTTCACCCAGTGCCACTTCGTTGATGTTATTGAAAATAAACATAATATTTTCATCCACCTGTCGATTTCAGGCAAAGAGATGCCCTGCCGGGTCACAGACAGGCACAGTGGATATGTGGATTCGGATTTATGAGGCTGGCAGGGATACGGGTTACTAAAGGTGTGGTTTACTGCCGTACTCAACGCGACTGTCCTGCTGCTCACCTCTGGAATGTTGTTTAAGTGTTTGTATAGCAAGGAGTCGATATGCCTGTTATCAATGTTAATAACAGGCATATATTATCTATCCGACACTCGCTCACTTTCGCATAACCTTCTGGCATACCGTTTAGCACACTGATTTATAAAACAAAATCACTCTGAAGTTAGCTGTTCCATACAATATGTATTTACCCTTGAATGGGGGGGTACCCCTTCAGCATTTCGAGTGGCTCAAATCAACGGTTCGAGTACTGTGCGGTACGCAAAGCAGACGTACTCATCCATCATGCTGGTGAGCCTGTGGTTCTCGGTCTGCCGGTCATTAACCCAGCTATTGACCTCCTCGCCTGATTTTAACTTCAGATTTTCAATCCAGTCAGCAAGACTATTTCCCAGCATCAAATCGTACCAGCACAGCCAGACAAGCTTTAGACGGAGCTCAGTTCCGCTGAACTGTTGAAACAGGCTGGTGAGTTTATTCGCCAGTGAACGTTGTTTTAAGCGGACACATTCAGAAAGCAGGACACCTTCCAGCATCGGATGATGGACGAGCAAATGCTCCTGCGTACATAAACTGACGCTCAGGTCGTCCTCAAGGGATAAGGATGCTGTCGATGCTTTACCGTAAATGATTCGGTGCAGGCATTGCGGAACAATCGCAATAACCGGGTCTTTCCCAGGAAATTGCAGACATCCTACTGTCAGGGCATGGGTGTAATAAATATTCTGATGGCACATACCCTGGCAAACGGCCAGTTTTGTAAAACCCATCAGCCAGGTTTGGTAATATTTATGGAGCTCTTCGTAACGGGGTTTGTAGTCTTTCATTCAATAATCCTTGGGGTCAAAGGGTACGCAGCCAGAAGCAGCCGATAGCATCGGACAGTGACTCTGACTACCAGGGAATAGGGTTAACGGGTGTTTACAA
The DNA here is from genome assembly GCF_009831415.1 of Yersinia canariae. Lineage (NCBI taxonomy): Bacteria > Pseudomonadati > Pseudomonadota > Gammaproteobacteria > Enterobacterales > Yersiniaceae > Yersinia > Yersinia canariae. The sequence goes on from NZ_CP043727.1 coordinate 645,805, forward strand.
AGGAACGGAGCAGTGATGTTCGATAACGCTTTATATGCCCCTCAACGGGCGATTGTTGAGTTATTTAAAGAAAAGGCGGGTTTATGCTCCTGTATCTGTCGTTAAAATGATGCTTTGAGGCGGGTGTTGAATTTTTTATTCAATCCTATCAATGCGTGATGAGTTACCCACTTGAAAAGTTTCCGCTTCACAACGACGGCTCCCGGGATATCTCGATCCTCTCCAGTACCCAAGCATGTACCTCGCTGTGCAGCCAACGGGAACTGCGCCCAAGTTTAATCGGCTTGGGGAACTTACCTTCGCTGATAAGTTGATAAAACCATTTGTCGCTCAAGCCGGTGAACTCGGTGATAAAAGCCATCGTGACCAGATGGTCGTTGGTTAGGTCGGGTAATACGGTCATGGTAGTGCTCTCCGATTGGTCAAAGGGAAACCGGAGTCGGGCGGGTAGGGCTACGTGCTTACCCTGCTGACTCTGCTATACCAACCGGGGTTGTTGTAAAAAATAAATGCAGGCCGAACTGCTATTGACTGCGGGGTCTGCCCAAACCACTTGGCGGAGGGATTTCGTTACACCCCCAAATGTACTGACCGTCCTTCTGTTCCTCTTTGGCCAGATAGCTGATGATGTAACGCAGTCCGTTGATCCCTTCTTCGTCGTTATAATTAACTGGCTCACCGATATCGATATCTGCGACATAAGACGCTTTGTACTCACACCGATTGTAATAACCCTGATGATCAGTGATGTCCTGCCAGACAGCGCGTACCCGTTCAGCGACGTGGTACGTCGCCTGGTTGGTGTGGCCATTGAGGTAAAACACGATATGCGCATGGCACCCGTGCCGATGCGTTGTTTCCAGTACCCAGAAATAGCCGACGGTGTTTGATAGCAACATGGTCTTTTCTATCAGTGCACGGACTTCTCGCTGTGTATCACGCAAGGAATGGTTGCTAAAACGCCATGAGCCTGTTTTGTAGAACAGATCGACTCTCAGCACCTGCAAGCGCGCGTAGCGTGCCAGTAATTGATTTAGGTGGTGGTTAATCAGGGAGAGAAGGAACCAGTTCATTGTGTAGCCAGGGTTGAAGGGGTAGGGAATGTGCATTGGGTTATCCTCTGTCGTATGTACAAAGGAAGGGGACAAAATGTATTTTTTAGTTACCAGACCTTCTCAACGTTGATCAGTTGGCACTGACGTTGAGGTGAATTGGTAGCTGATCGGGATGCGTGCAGGTTCGAGGAGTAGACACTTTGGCTTATTCTTCTGCGAGTAGGTGTGATTTTACGTCTAGGGAGATAGGAGCAGATTCAAGTCTTGCTTCTGGAGATAGAAGGGGAGAGAACACTGCTGGTTTCCCTTAATTATACTAAAAACCCAAATATTCTACCTGGTATTCCCCCTGGTTTTAATTGTGTGAGGCTTAGTGTTTTTCCGTGAAGCCGGGTTATTATGTCTAGGTGGATTACAGTTATCGAAGAATAAAATCAATTATATGAAAAATAATAACATTTAAACGATAAGATATGCATAATCTTCAATATGATTAACAGGTGGATATAAGCATGGGTGACCGTATAACCTTTAATATTCGTACTCCAGAGACTGTGCGCGTACTGGAAGAGTACAGTAAATCACAAGGGATCTCCCGTTCGCAGGTTATTGCTACATTGCTGGACGCCACTATACCTATCCTGAAAGATGTTAATCGCTATTACCAGCTTGCGGATGAACTGAATACACGGTTGTTATCCGGCGTCTATCAGCAGGATTTACCGCAAAGACGCAATGTTGTCGCCGCTGAGAAGTATTGCCTGGAACTCTGGGAAAGTAAGCTACAGGCAGGAAAAGGTTATGACTTTGACAGCGTCAATGGCGTGATGCATGTTCGTGAGCGGAAGCGACACTATCGTCGGGATAATGCTATCGGCAAAGTGGAAAGCCGGTACATCAAAGATCTCTGTCTATCGCTTCTGGAAAAGTCAGAGCTGGATGCCCATTACGCCTGTTTTATTTACACGGAAAGGAAAGTTTTTATGGATAAGAAACAGCAAGAGGAAGCCTCTTCACCCGTAAAACTGGCTGCGGGGGATGCGATCATTTTGCTGGTCAAAGATGTCGTTTATGGCGAGTTCTTTTTTGATCTTGCCAGTGCCCTCTTTATCCGCGTGGTTGATCTGATGTCTTTCGGCACGAAAGGGATTCCAGAGACAACAAAAGATCCGCGGGTATACTGCTGGATACCTATTTTGTTCAGTGGTCATAACGCAGTGATTGTGCCCGTTTATCGGATAAACGCTCTGACGGGACCCACGTTGAGAAGACCGGAAAAGGTCACTGTGGTTTATAGCGCGAAAAAATAGTCGCCAGATAAGGAAGTCATCCCGTATACCAAAGTCAAACCAAGGTGCAGGTTACCGATGTGAAAGGTCAACAGGGGCAGTTATTTATGCTTGAGATTGTAAATAGCTATCTGACGTTATTGAGGGATGCTGAAATTTTACACATGCAGTATTCGTGAGCGGGTGAACACTGTCTTTGGGTGGGAGGAATGCGGACAGTGCTCATATTGCCCCTGAAGTTGCTGTGCCAAACAACTCTCTCGGCTGGCACAGCAGGTGTCCCCCTTTTAGAAGGTGTAGCGCACACCCAGCAGCACGTCGTTCGACGTCACCGACACCTTCGCCGTTTCACTGGCTCCCCGACGCGTCGTGTAATTCGCTTCAACCTCCCCCGCATCCACATAGCGGTAACTGAGGTCCATACTGACGTTATCCGTGATGGCCCAGTTCACGCCCGCCCCTACCGCCCAGGCAAAATTGTTGCTGCTGCCCGAGTGGTTACCGCTTCTCGTCGTGTCATCCCGCTGACCGGTGCTGATTTGCGTATCCGAATCGACGGTGTGCTGGTCAAGCGACAGGTGGCTGAACCCCATGGCCGCAGAGACCCAGGGCGTGAACGGGGTGCTGTTATGAATATCCCAGTAAGCATTTAACAACACCGTCTGGAGTTGCACCTCCAGGCTGTTCTCTTTCTTGCCCTCATAGTCCGGGTAACCAAACGAGGCTTCGTTGTAAGTTACGCCGTTATTGGCATTCGCCTTCCCGTAGCCGGTATATTCCAGCTCCACGCGCATAGGTACGTCAAATTGCGGATGAAAATCGTAACCCGCCGCCAGCGACCCCGCAAAATTGTTGTCACGTTTACTGCCAAAATCCGAGGGGATAACGTCTGAGCGGTAGCTCAACGACTGGTCGCCCAGATTCATTATCCCTACGCCGGCCTTTCCCGAGAGATAGAGACCATTTTCAGGGGCCGCCAACGCAGAGGCCGACACCAGCGACAACGCGCCCGACAGCAGTATTTATTAAACATCATTGCTCATTCCTTGTGAGTAAATCAATACACCATGCAGCCTTTGTCGTCCAGGGGGAAACCGTATCGCCATGTGAACAGCCAGGGTTTTGCACACCCCATTTCCGAAAAAATAACGTTAACCCGTACAACACATTCGATTTCATATCAGCGATATAATTACGCAATAAATAGATTATGACGATCGATATATTATAATAGATCGATTATAACGATAAATGTTTGCCATTATGATGTCTGCATGCAGTCGAAGATGGCAGGCAGCAGCCCCTCTTATTCGGCGACAATTACTTTGGCCGGATTGCCCTGAGCGGGACGCTGACGACGAATGAAAATATTTTCAGACAGATATTATTCCCATGACAACTACAACGACCGTAGTGAACCCGTGAGTTCGCTTCAGTCGCTTCATTTTCTGTCTTGAGGAACGATATGAATCAACATGAAGGGGTGAAGGCTATCAGCCTGTCGCTGTCCGCGTTACCGGCAGCAATGGCCAGTACGGTATTGCAACACGTGCGCCATCTGACGGATTACGAGCCGGTGATTGGCATCATGGGCAAAACCGGGGTGGGGAAATCCTCTCTGTGCAATGTCCTGTTTCAGGGGGATATTTCCCCCGTCAGCGATGTCAGCGCCTGCACCCGCGAGGCGCTCTATTTTCGGCTGCAGGTGGGGAACAAAGGGATGACCATCGTGGACCTTCCCGGCGTGGGTGAAAGCCGACAGCGGGACAGCGAATATGCGCAGCTTTATCAGCAGATATTACCCCGGCTGGACCTGGTGCTCTGGGTCATCAAAGCCGATGACCGGGCCCTGGCGGTGGATGAGCATTTTTACCGACATGTGGTGGGTGAGCCTTATCGCGACAACGTGCTGTTTGTGGTCAACCAGGCTGACAAGATTGAGCCTTGTCACGAATGGGATACCACTAACCAAGCACCATCCTCTCTACAAAAAATCAACGTCAGCCATAAATTACGAGATATCCGCTCTCAGTTTTCCCCTAGGAATCCAGTCTGTGCAATATCAGCAAAGTATGGATGGGGACTGACTCAAATGGTTGATAACCTAATGCAGACTTTACCTGCAAAAGCCAGCAGCCCCTTTCAAACCCAACTAAACCATAATCTCAGAAGTCATTCTGTCAAAGAGAGTGCGCGTGCGGACTTTAGTAAATCTGTAGGTGGAGTGCTTGATAAAGCAGCTATGCTGCCATTTATACCTGAAGCAGTTAGAGCACTAATTCTCGGCGTGCGTGACTCGGTGGTTTCAGTCGCCCGCGCCATATGGGACTTTTTCTTCTGAATTAACAGTACCTCTTATCCCCCAATTTAAAGGCCTGTTGCTCACGCAGCAGGCCTTTCTTTATTTCATTTTGAATGACAACAAAGGAGAATTTATGGCCCGTTTATCTTCCCGCTTTGGCTCGGCCAATATAATTCGCCGTGACCGTCCCTTAACTCGCGACGAATTATTTAGCACCGTTCCCAGCGTATTCAGCGAGGAAAAACATGGATCACGCAGCGAGCGACCTATATTCCCCCTATCACTCTTCTCGACAACTTGCAGAAAGACGGTTTTCAGCCGTTCTTTGCCTGTCAGACAAGGGTTCGTGATCCCGAGAAGCGTGAGCATACCAAACACATGCTGCGCCTGCGTCGCGAGGGGCAGATAACGGGTAAACAGGTTCCCGAAATCATTCTTCTGAATTCGCATGATGGTTCAAGCAGTTACCAAATGCTGCCGGGATTATTCCGCTTTGTCTGCCAGAACGGGCTGGTGTGCGGCGAAACGTTTGGCGAGGTGCGTGTACCGCACAAAGGCGACGTCGTTGGAAAGGTCATCGAAGGCGCGTATGAGGTGCTGGGTATATTTGATCGTGTTGAGGAAAAACGTGAGGTCATGCAGTCATTGATTTTACCTCCACCAGCGCAACACGCGTTGGCAACGGCGGCCATCACTTACCGTTTCGGAGAGGAGCACCAGCCAGTGACTGCAGCACAGGCTCTGTCTCCCCGTCGCTGGGAGGATAGGTCTGATGACCTTTGGACAACTTATCAACGGATCCAGGAAAACTTAATCAAAGGTGGTCTTAACGGGCGAAATGTAAAAGGTAAACAAGCCCGCACTCGTGCTGTTAACTGTATTGATGGGGACGTGAAGCTGAACCGTGCGCTTTGGGTGATGGCGGAGACCTTGCTGGAACATACGCAAGGCCGTGTACCGGTTTAAGGTATTGCATGGATGTTTGCCATTGATAGGACTGCGGACACACCTTGTCCGATATTGATATCGATTTTTTCACAGATGATCACCAGAAAAGACTGCCAACCCGCATGGCATCTACATTCCATCGGAAATAAAAATATTTCATATTGTGTCCATAACCTGTCCCCCCATCTAGTTAAAGTAATCACATCATTTTTCTGTCAGTTAACTTTCAACGGAGACTACGCAATGCCACAGCCTGAACGTCGCTATGACCGGCTGGCCGTAAGGTTGTCACTGATTATCAGCCGCCTGTTAAGTGGTGAAACACTGAGCGTACGCAAACTGGCGGGAGAGTTTGGGGTATCAGTACGCACTCTGCGTCGAGATTTTAGGGAGCGGCTGATGTACCTTGATCTGGAATATCAGAATGGATACTGTCGATTATTGCCTGATGATAATTTGATTCGTCAGGAAAAAATCGTAATGAACTTTGCCCGACAAAGTGGTGTCTCCACAATGCTTCCTGGCCTTAATACTCGTTTGGTAAATACACTACTATCCAGTAGCGTTGATGCTCCTTGTATTATCTGGGGGGTGAAGTCTCAGGGTGAAATATTTTCAGATGATATTTTATATAATATTATTTTCTCTATAACTCAACTGCGGAAAATTAAATTAACTACAGCAAGTCATCTTTGCAGGATAATTTCACCATATCGACTCGTGCTTTTTAAAGGAAATTGGTTTTTGGTTGGGGAATCTTTCGAGGAAATATCTGTTCATAGACTATCTGAACTAACGGAAGTTTGCGTTCTAAATGAAAAATACACACCGAATGATGAGGTAAGTCAAATAATTACTAATCCGCAATTTATGATTGCATTACCACACTTTAGCTTTATTCAGAATGTTATCTTGTGTTTTCTACGGGGAAGCATTAATTGAATATTAAATTTATTAAGGATAGGTTGATGAAAAAAATAATATATATATTTATTTTAGGCATAGTGGTTTGTGGAGGAGTCAGTGCTAAACCATATGGTGGTATTTTACCTGCGAGCGTAAATTACGAAAATGGAAATAGATTTTGGTGCGATGCACATTTGCAGATGACCAGGCAGTGTTCTGCTCCAGAGATTAACAGTGAGGACTTTATGGTTATCGTAAAGTCATCACCAACTAAAAATTGCGTGGGGGGGCATTGGGGATGGGTCACAAAAATTAGCAGCAATGCAGGTCAAGGCGAAGGAGCGACTATCGTTCCAGACAAAGGAACCAATCTTACAGTGAAAGATCTTTGTCGTCCGGGCACACAAGTAACCTTCTTACCTAATAGCAAAAGGCCGGAATATGACGACTTGGTAGTAAAATATCAAGGGCGAGAAATACTTCGCTATAAAAGTTATAAATGAACTTATTATAGACAAAAATAATATGGAAATCTGAATGAAAGTGAAAAGCCCCATTATATTAACAATATTATTGTCATCAACGTTTCCTGTTCTTGCTATTCCAAATATGTGGAGTAGCGGCTTCGGACAGGGCAATGCGGAATACACTATCACCAACACGGATAATGTGGCCTTCACGATCAACTGCACCGGCAATCCCGACAAGAATGGAATACTTGAGCATGGTGTAGCCGTCACCTTAGCTAATGGCACGACTGTATATCCTGGGGATCAAGATCCTAATATTATTGTTGTAATGAGTGACCAACAGTATTGGATCCCTGCCTCTCTCGGGTGGCGAAATGCCGATAATGCATGGGTATCGTTCATTGGAGATATTGCGAAGGCTCAGAGTTTCGATGTTTACATCAATGATAAGAAGGTGAGCAGTTATCAGGTCAACCTGAAAAATGCCCAAAAGGTTCTTCCACAAGATGGTGAATGTACCGAAATTTATTACCGATAAAGAACGCCGAATTTCAAACCCATTTTTTGTTGAGCCCCTGTCGCGTATGCGACAGGGGTTTTTCATTTTAAGGATCTGCTAAGGCTGTACAGCTAATGCTAGCAGCTGCAATAGCCCCATCAAAAAGCATTCACTCTCAGGCCATGCCTCCTTCGGGACGCATGGCCTTTTCCTTTTATGTCACTCTAATAAGGATTTAATCATGAAATTAGCCAGCCGCTTTGGTGCAGTTAATCTTGTACGCCGCGATCGGCCATTAACCCGTGATGAACTTGCGCACTTTGTTCCCAGTGTATTCAGCGAAGAGAAACACGAGTCGCGCAGTGAGCGATATACGTATATCCCGACCATTTCACTTTTAGACAACCTGCAGCGTGAAGGCTTCCTGCCGTTCTTTGCCTGTCAAACCCGCGTACGTGACCCAAACAAACGCGAGCATACTAAGCATATGCTCCGCCTGCGCCGCGAGGGGCAGATCACGGGGAATCAGGTCCCTGAAATTATTCTGCTCAACAGCCATGATGGTTCGAGCAGTTATCAGATGTTGCCGGGACTATTTCGTTCAGTCTGCCAAAATGGCCTGATTTGCGGTGAGTCGTTCGGGGAAGTGCGCGTGCCACATAAAGGCAACGTGGTGGAGAAGGTTATCGAGGGAGCATACGAAGTATTGGGGATATTTGACCGGGTAGAGGAGAAACGCGACGCCATGCAATCTCTGTTGTTATCGCCACCGGCACAACAAGCGCTGGCAAAGGCTGCGTTAACCTATCGCTTTGGCGAAGAGCATCAGCCGGTGACCGAATCACAAATTCTCAGCGCCCGCCGCTGGCAGGATGAAAGTACCGATCTCTGGACCACATATCAGCGTATCCAGGAAAACCTGATCAAAGGTGGACTGTCGGGGCGAACGACCAAAGGCAAGCGTGCCCATACTCGTGCCGTGAAAGGTATCGATGGGGATGTGAAGCTCAACCGGGCCCTTTGGGTTATGGCAGAAAACATGCTGGAGCTGGCCTCCTGATCCTTCTCTTATCCATTTTCAATTCACTGAATGTCATCACGATAAGGCCGCTATCTCACCGGATAGCGGCTTTTCTTTTATTGGAGTTAGCCATGCAATATCAAACCCACCAGCGTGTTATCCAGATGGCGCTGACCCTGCTGGAAAAACAGATGAAACAAAAACCCGTTAGTTTTAATTCCAGCGCCGAGACCCTGCAGTACCTGCGTTTACAACTTGAGCAACTCGAACGCGAGGTGTTTATGGTGCTGTATCTGGATACTCAGCACCGCCTTATCGCCAGTGAAATGACATCATTGGGCACCATCAACGCCACCTCTGTTTACCCACGGGAAATCATCAAAAGTGCCTTAAGCCACAACGCGGCGGCTGTGGTTTTTGCACACAATCACCCATCGGGATTTGCAGAGCCCAGCAGTGCAGACCGTTCCGTGACAGAGCGCTTGATCGAAGCATCAACTCTGATGGGTATCAAGGTGCTGGATCATGTCGTCATCGGACACGGTGAATCGATATCTTTCGCCGAACGCGGCTGGCTGTGAGGAGATTCTCTGATGACTTCAAGTTCTAAAGCAGTGACACCGACTGAAGCCTGGCAAACTCTGCTGGCATATCTGTTCCAGCAACATTACAGCCTGACGATAAATGAAACGCCGTTCAGTGAAAGCCGGGTCATACAGGAGCATATCGATGCGGGGATCTCGCTGGCAGATGCAGTGAATTTCCAGGTTGAACGCTATGCACTGATTCGGACAGACCGCGATGGTTTTTCCTGGGAAGAGCCTTACCTCAACGTCGTCGATGTTCTACGTGCGCGGCGGGCTACCGGAATATTTTCTCAGACAAAAGGGGAGAGGCCATGAACGATAACACTTCTTCCAATACTGGATTATATCGTATCAAACAGGTTCAGGAAGCTGAACCAGACGCGTGGCTGGATCTTTGCAGGGCCGTGACTTCCGCTTATCGCTACATAAGAACGCAATCGCAAACCACAGGCCATCCCAGCCTGACCATCTGCGAGCATTCAGGTAATACGTCGCTACGGTTTGACGATAGTTTAATTGGTCTAGGCGTCATTTCGTTTAACGGAAGTGGAGCCCGCCAGCAGGCAGGGGATGCATTTATACTGACTCGCGGAATGCATCAAACAGCCGACTATCGCTGCAATACCAATAACCTGCCTTATGGTTTTTTGGTCAGGGTGGTTATTTTATTAGCTAACTACTATTGCCCTGCCACCTGGCAGATAAATACGGATATTCCCCTCTCTGATTGGCAACAAACAGCTGACTGGATCGCTAAGTATCTAAATCTTGCGAGCCGCATTCCTGATTTGAACGCCTGATTTTTCTTGTCCCGACTCTCCCAGCATAATGCGCCAGCCATTCCCGGCAGGCGTGTTTGCTTTTGTGCATGGAAAACTAATTATGCAGACAGAACCTGAAGTACTAACTGATCACACTGAACTCATCTGCTCGACCAATCTCGAGCGGATCGTTTCCGGGCGTAACGCAGCGCTGGCACAGACTGAAGCCGTTATCTGCCAGCTTGAAGGCATCTCGGCAACTACCAGCAGCATTGGCGGTGGAGTTGCAAGAGACTGGGCCATGCGACAAGACTTTCGCTGTGGCTGCTGGCTTATGGAGAAAGCAGAAACGGCAATGAAGGTGATTACCTGCAATCTTGATCGCGGTATATGGCGAGATTTGATGAAGAAATCGGGAATGCTCAGTTTGATGGATGCCCAGGCAAGGGACCAGTGGAACAAAAACCTTGAGGGGGAGAATATTCCTGCCATCAGCGAGGCTAATATTCTCAGTACCTTTGAGCAGCTACATCTAAACAAAATGGATGTCTTTGAACGTGGGATCATCAACGTCTTCAAAGGGCTATCATGGGATTACAAAACCAACAGTCCCTGTAGCTTTGGTAAGAAAATTATCATCAACAATCTGGTGACTTACAATCGCTGGGGTTACAGCCTGAACTGGGGCTGGCGCAGAGACCAGTTAGCCGATTTGGAGCGCATGTTGTTTTTGCTGGACGGAAAACCGATCCCTGATAACCGGGGCGACATAACTACCCGACTCATGGAGCATGTGCGTGATAACCCGAGCCAGCAGTCGTATGAAGATGATTACTTCTATATTAGATATTTCCAGAAGGGTACCGGGCACTTGACGTTTAAGCGCCCAGAGCTAATCGACAAGATGAATGACATCATTGCGAAACACTACCCCGAAATGTTAGCGCAAAGCATCTAATCTAGGCATTTCTGAAATCTGTTTTTCTTCAGAAAAATCACGTAAAATCTTAAAACTACCAATTCACTAACTTATTGATTTTATTTTATTTTATGTCAAAATCAATTGAGTATATAAGTGAGTATACAAAGTGGTGGTGTATCAATTTATTTACTTATAATTCAGAAGGTTGAAATTGATTGGCGAGTCCGGCCTTCGCACCATTAGTATGTAAAGAGACGTCTACGGACGTCTTTTTTTATGTCTAAAATCCACTCCCCGCAAGGCTTCTCTCGCTTTTTCAGTCAACATAAGTCAACCTGATTCAATCTACATCAACTTACTGATGCGGGTACATTTGCGGGTATATCCCGGTTCGATAATGTTTGTACCCACACAGAACCCTTGAAAGGATACTCAACATGGCTCTGAGTGATGTGAAGGTTCGTACGGCGAAGCCTGAAGAAAAAGCCTATAAGCTTACTGATGGCGACGGCATGGTATTGCTGGTTCACCCGAACGGCTCAAAGTACTGGCGGCTGCGATATCGCTTTGGCGGTAAAGAAAAGATGTTGGCGCTGGGGAAATACCCCGAAGTCTCGCTGGCGGATGCCAGGGCTCGCCGGGATGAAGCCCGTAAGCTGTTTGTAATGGTCAACTAAAACTGTAATGGTCAACTAAAACCGGACACGGATTTAGGCACATTGCTGTAGTCGGCGTTCATATTCATCCGGTGATATATTTCCCAGACGATAATGCCGCCTTTTCAGATTATAAAAACTGTCGATATAATCGATAACATCAGCGATACCCTGACTTCGGGTTTCATAACGACGATAGTTAACCCTCTCAGCTTTCAGGCTGCGGAAAAACCTTTCCGTAACAGCATTATCCAGGCAGTTACCTTTTCGGCTCATGCTACCTGTAACATCCAGTTCCTGCTGGCAGGACTGGAACTGCGCGCTGGTATATTGCGCCCCTTGATCGCTATGGAACACCACAGACCCTGTGGGTCGTCGTTTATTTATGGCCAGCCTTAAGGCCCGGACAGTCAAGTCGCTGTCCGGTTTGTCTGAGAAGGCCCAACTCACTATTTTTCTTGAACATAAGTCCATCACGATAGCCAGATATAACCAGCCCTGAGCGGTACGCAGATAGGTAATATCACCTGACCACCAGGTATTCAATGTCTCTGGATTAAACTGCCGGTTCAACAGATTAGCGGCCACGACAGCGGGTTTTCCGCCGCGTGGATAGCGATGACGCCCGGGCCGTTTAGCTACCAGTAATACGTTTTTCATTATCTGCCGAACGCGGTATCTGCCCACGTTAAAACCTTGTTCCCGTCACTCGATGCACATGCGCCGGCTGCCATATGTGGCATCCATTTCAGCGTGAACATGCTTAGCCGCCGCGTGCAACATCAGAACATCGGGTTTGATCATTGGCCGACTACTACGGGCATAAAACACGCTGCGCGTGAGCGATAAGCAGCGGCATACCTGTTGGATATTTGCACCGACCTTCTTCAGTTTCACCGCGACTTTTTGTCGTTGTTCATTTCCATGGCGAAGAAGGCCGAAGCCTTTTTTAACAGGTCATTGTCGCTCTGCAACTGCCGTACCTGCTTTTCAAGTTCTTGTATTCGCCGTTGTTCCGGTGTTATAGCACTGGCTATCGGCGTATTTCCGCGGATCTCTCCGCGATACTGCCGTAGCCAGCGTTGTAAGGTTGAAAGGCCAATATTCATTGTTTCAGCAGCCTGAGTCACTGGATAGTTATGTTGAATAGCCAGATTGACACATTCCTGTTTGAACTCATGGGTAAACGTTTTTTTTCGCATTCTCACCTCGTTAGTATTGCTCATTATATCTCTAACAAAGTGTCCGGAATGATTAGACCATTACAGACGCCCGGGCGTTACAAGTACTGATTCGCTAAGGTTTGCAACCATATATCCGGTGTCATTAGTAGGTTAAGTTATCTGTGCCATGATGTTATCCGAACCCTGTTTCCTTATCACTACACCGGTATATGATTACCTAGGTCAACTTCAGGCTGTTACAGGGACGGTAGCCGTTTTCTCATCAGTGCCTGCAAACTCAGCGAGACGCGTTTTCTTTCACGCGGTATTGAGTCAACTCACAGCAAAAGCCTTATTCATATTAAAATCAACATCATCAGCTAGAACTCGCCAGATGATCCGGGTCAGTTTATTCACCAGAGCTACGGTCGTTTTCAGAAAGCCTCGCAGGGCCTCGAGCCTTTTCAGCCAAAGACCTCGGTGGTCATCACGCTTTTTTACGCAGCGCATCACTGACCGCACACCATGGATGACTAATGTTCTCAGTCTGCGATTGCCATTTTTTGTCACTGAGCACAACCTTTGTTTCCCTCCCGAACTCTACTGCCGGGGGACCAGACCGCACCAGGCGGATAATTCTCTGCCGTTGGAGAACTGTACTGTATCTACTTCACTGATAAATGCCGCTGCTATACATGCTGTGGCAGTGGCACCAGATATGTAATGGGGCTGATAAGTGATGATTACAAATATATGTTTTAGATAAGAACGCGGCGAACTTTAGTTTGAACTCTGCACTGCTAAGCCTATTTTCAGTTAGAGAGCCAATATTAAGTAGTAAAATTAATGGATTGGGGCCGTGATGAGCGGCTCCCCCTATGGCAAGTGATTCTTGCTCTGCGGGTGGAGCCGTGAATTATTGGTAGATTTCCCCGATGAGGCCCTGGTGAGGCGATATCAGCATTTGCAGACAGAGCAGGAAAATAAAGATTACCCATACAAAGTGTATTGATATTTTTTAGCTCCGTCACAATAAATATAAACACTTAACATGATGACGGGAACGGGTGAAAACCACTCTTGAAACACTTTAAGGAAAATGATATTACAAGCAGTTGTGATCAATTAATTTATACCCGTCATTTTTCACGATAAGGTGTGTTGGCAGTGTTCAAATCTGATCCTGGCGGATTTGTCACCCGAATCACTTACTTTTGTAGGCTTATTGGGATGATGAACCTCAGCCCCACCCTACGGGTCAGCACTGGCTGTCTTCCTGCATCTCGAAATCTATAGGGTAGTATTGCGATTTTAACTATTAAAACAGGAAGGCATGTTCCGAAAATGAATATTAACGTTACCGATAAACCCAATCCGCAGGATGAAGAGTATGTTATTGATGGCCTTTGGGCTCACAATGATAAAACGCAGACTGTAGACATTCACCCGCTGTTTTTAACGGTGACTGACGACGACGGTACAATTGTTGCCGGTTTGGTTGCCAGAACATGGTGGGGTGGGCTAGAAATTCAGTATCTTTGGGTCAGTGATGAATATCGTAAAAGCGGTTATGGTCGTCAGCTAATGGAAAAAGCGGAAGAAGAAGCCTTGAAACGTGGATGTCATATGGCTTATGTCGATACTTTCGATTTTCAGGCCAAAGGTTTTTATGAGAAATTAGGCTATCGTGTATATGGCAATTTAGGCGGGTATGCCAAAAAGCATACACGACACTATCTGGCAAAAGAAATTTAACTCATTCTTCATCGGCGAGGTTGCCATGGATTTGCCCGATATAAATAATGAAATTTATTTCAAGGGCCTGATTGCCATGATGGAACACTTAAGTGAGCCATGGGGCATTAAAGATCTGAACTCCCGCCATATATATATGAATAAGGCCGCTTACCTTTATACGAATACCCCGCTGAGTTTTGAAGTTGAAGGGAAGATGGATTATGAGTTTCCCGGAAATTGGACTGAATTTGCTTCTGATCTGATAGAGCATGACAAACGGACAGAAGAAACGCAGGATCGGGTTACTGTAATAGAAACCCATTATTGGTATGGGAAAAATACTCTGACCCCCTTTATCAGTGAGAAACTGCCTGTTTATAACGACAAGAAAGAAGTTATTGGTGTGATGTGGAATGCTAAACCACTTAATACCTTATCCCCACTAAAATATATCAACCAACAAAAACCCAGTATTCTGACAACTGAAGTTAATAACAGTATTTTCACTCAGGCTGAGCTTGACGTTATATTTTTAATGCTGCAAAGACTTTCTGTGAAAGAGATTGCGAAGATATATAACATCAGCACTAAAACGATAGAAAACAGAATATATACAATTTATCAAAAATCTGATGTCCACACGCTGCAACAGTTTGAGGAGTTTTGCAAATTTGCGCATTTGGATAATTACATTCCCGATCGCCTGGTGGCAAAAGGAATCCAGTTTATCTGAACAACAAGGTACACCTTATCGTGATCAACATTGAAGATTATCCATTAAGCCGGGTGCCACAGGATAAAAGAGTTTCATTTTTAAGTGTCGCTATTGTTCATATGGGTATGCTGACCGCGCTGGATCAATTTATGCTCGGCGCTGTACTCGGTAATTCCATGACGCTGACTGATGCATTTACTGCGATTCTCATCGGCAGCATAATATTTGGTGTAGTGACTTATGGCCTTGGGCTAGCAGGGATGCGCGAGGGTATTTCTGGCAGTCTATTGGCCCGTTGGTGCGGCTTTGGGCGCTTAGGGTCAGCACTGATAGGGATTGTGGTGGCCATTAGCTTGCTAGGTTGGTTTGGTATTCAAAATGCTATTTTCGCTAAATCACTGGATTTCGCCTTGGGCCATAAACTCGGGTTTGGATTCGCAGCTGCTTTATCCGGAAGCCTGTTAACTATCCTGGTAGCTTTCGGTTTTAAAGCATTGCGCATTGCTGCCAGAATTGCAGTGCCGATGTTTATTTTGCTGGTGGCTTATATCTCCATTAGCACACTGTCGGGCCATAATTTGAATGAAATTATCCAACTGATTCCACCGGGTGAATCTCTATCTATTAGTGCGGGCATTACTATCGTGGTCGGTGGAGCCATTGTGGCGAGTTTAATGACGCCAGATCTGACGCGCTATTCTAAAAACAGTAAACATGTCCTTGGCGTAACAATATTCACTATTGTAGCTGGCGAGTTTATTGTTAATGGGTTGGCAATCTTGATTGCTAAAACTCTCGGGACGGCAGATGTCGTGACAATCATGTCCCAAGCTGCTGGTGGTGCGGGTTTACTGGTTGTGGTGTTTTCCACTTTAAGGGTTAATGATCTTAATCTGTACTCGTCTTCACTCGGCATAGTTAATGCGGTCGAAGGGCTGACAGGCAAAAAACTAAAATATATATCAACCACTTTGGTTATTGGTGTGCTGGGCACCACATTGTCTGTGCTGGGGATACTTGACCGGTTTGTCGATTTCCTGACGGTGCTTGGCGTGGTATTCCCACCGATTATTGGCATTATGTTGGTGGATTATTACGTGTTGCGTTCTCATCGCAAAATCTTGGATAAAAGCCGGCAAGAAGGGAAATTGCCTGATGATAAACAAACACCTGTTATTGGCTGGGCCGCAATTGTTGCCAGTATTGTCGGCAGTGTTATTGGGCTTGTAACCGAATGGGGCATCCCGACAATTAATTCACTGGTTGCTGCTAGTGTTATCTATTGGATATTTAAAGTGGCGGTCAGTCGTAATCAAAAGTCAGTTGAATCGGAAGAAACGGTTTAATGCTAGGATAAGTAATATAATACTCCCCGAAGCATGGGGAGTATTATCAATCTTCATCTCATTATTTAAGCAAGAATGATTGACCCTGTTTCAGCACTAAATCACAGGCTTTGGTTTTAATTTTTTCTGTAATTTGTTCGCTACTCAGGTCGTTTAAATTCAGGTTCTTCCCTTCACCAGTTTTCAGCAATCCACCAAGGCCTTCTTGATAGTCCTGACTTTTGGCATTTTCAGTGCTAGTGATCCCCAGTTTACTCATTAATTGATCTTTAATCGCCGTCGTGCCGTTGGCTGATAGCACGTTATTTTGAACGCAATACTGCAAAATACCCGCAGCATTGGTCATAGTACTGGCACTCAGTGTTTTATCGCCGCCATTAAGTAAACCGGTCAAAGATGACAGTGAAGACGAGCTATCACCTGATCTACTGTACTGGTCCGCGGCACTTTTTACTGAGTCTAATAAGCTATTTGCGTTAGCTGAGCCGGCCAGCAGTAAGGTGGAAAAAGTCAAAGCCAGTATCAGGCGATGAGTCGTGTTCATAAAAACTCCTGTGTTACTGTGGGATCACAGCTCGGGATTATCGTAATCATTATCTTCGGCACTAAGAATAGCTCAATGAAGGCATTTTACTGATAGGTGTTATCTGATAACGCGGATTATGTAGATTAAGAGTTTATCTGTGGTAGCGATAGGGTGCGTGATGGTATGTATCTTGAGGTCTGCATCACTGGCACTAATCCTATACGGCAGGTCGCGGAAGTTTTCTATTCAAATATATGAGCCACTTTTACACTCAGTTGTTTTGATGAAAATATTCCGCTTCATGTTAATGCCCATACCTTAAGCATAAAACCTCCGGATAAGGATCAAAATAGCGTTGCTGGGACAGATAGGCATCAGGGTATTCCGCCAGATAGTGTTTGAGCAAAGTCATCGGGGCGAGCAGCGGTTGGCTACCTTGACGATATCGCAGAATGAGTTGTGCCAATTCGTTGCGCTGCCGCGGGCTAAGTTGGTGACTGAAATAGCTTTGGACATGTTGTAATACATTGGTATGTCCCCGGCGTGAGGAGGGGCGACTCATCAGGGCCATCAGCCGATTTCGATATTCAAAGGCGCACTCATTTATTGATTCCCATTTTTCGAGGGCCGCCACAAAACGGCCCAATTCTCGGTAGGCGGGTTGTGAATGCGCCAGCAGCAATAATTTATAGCGGCTATGAAATGCAACCAAACTGGCGCGACTCATGCCTTGTTGCCATAGCTGGTTAAACTCGTGCAAAGCATAGATTCGCGCAACAAAATTCTCTTTCAATTGCGCGTCACACAGTCGGCCATCTTCTTCAATAGGTAGCCACGGCATTTGGCGCATCAATTCTTGGGTAAAAATACCCGTGCCACTTTTGCGGTTGTTTTTACCCTCGGCTTCATATATTCGTACCCGCTCCATGCCGCAACTGGGTGATTTGGCACAAACCACATAGCCACTGAGGTGTTGTAGTCCAGCAATCCTTTTAGCTGAAAACGTCTGCATGGCGGATGTCAGGTCGGTTTCCGGTTGATTGCTAAAACTGATTCGGACTTCATTTTCCCCAGCTTTAACCAATCGCAGAGCAGGGCGAGGAGAAGGCAGGCCCAGAGCCATTTCGGGACAAACGGGTTCAAAGCGCACGAAGGGGGCTAATTCGTCGGTGGCAAATGCCAGGCGTTTATGCCCGCCATCAAAACGGACTTTTTCACCTAACAGGCAAGCGCTGATGCCGACGACGATTTTATCTGACATGGAGTTGCCTCATTCTCGATTGGGATTAGGGTTTATTTATCTCCATTATAGTTAAGGCCAGTATTACCACCGCGTTCTTAGTCCTGAGGATTAAGTTTGGGTGTTGCTCAACGCGGGTGAGAAATTAATGTGGGAAAGAAGACTGGGCAGCGCGAGGTAACGACTGCCCGTATCGATTAAGGCATTAGACCAATAAAGACGGTTTTCTTACGTGGGCCGGTCATCAGCCCCTCAAGTTGTTCGACACACTTCAGATAATGGGGCGTTTTCTTATGTGCTGCCACCGCATCTTCATCAACATAGGCTTCATAGATATAAAAGCGCGTTGGGATTGATTCATCCTGCAAGACATCAAAACGTAAATTTCCCGCCTCTTGGATTGATCCCAAATGATTAGCGCGGAAAACCTCAATAAATTGCTCAACTTTGTCATTTTTCACATTAATTTCGACGAGGGTGACATGCATACCTTTCTCCTTGTCATTGCTTGCCAGCCAACGGCTGGCCACCATGTTGGTTTAACCCTTTTCATGTAAAAACAGTTTGTATGCCGTTTCTGCATTCTCGTTTTTATGCACTACAGCATGAACCGCTTTCAGCATGGCTATCGGCGCTTCTGATTGGAAGATATTCCGGCCCATGTCGACACCTGATGCTCCCTGATCAATAGCCTGATAGCACATTTCCAGCGCATCCCGCTCAGGTAACTTTTTGCCACCAGCAATGACGATAGGCACCGGACAACCCGCTGCAATTCGTTCAAATCCACTGTCGACATAATAGGTTTTAATCACTTGGGCGCCCATTTCAGCGGCGATACGGGTCGCCAGAGAGAAGTAGCGTTGGTCGCGCGCCATATCTTTGCCCACACCCGTGACGGCCATGGTCGGCATACCATAGCGCAAGCCTTGGTCGACTAACTGGATAATATTCTTAATTGACTGATGCTCATGCTCGGTGCCGATATAAACCTGTGCCGCCACCGCGCAGGAGTTAAGCCGCAGTGCATCTTCCATCGCGACGGCCACCGCCTCGTTGGATAAATCAGTCAGAATTGAGTTTGCCCCCGATGCACGTAGAACCACTGGGCGATTGGCTGCCGCTGGCACAATGCTACGCAAAATACCACGGGTGCACATTAAGACATCGGCATATTCAAATAGGGGGGCGATATTGATATCAATCCGCTCCAGACCGGTCGTCGGGCCCTGAAAATAGCCATGGTCAAATGCCAGCATGACAGTGCGGTTGGTTTTTGGATTAAAAATCCTTGCCAGGCGAGACTGCATCCCCCAATCCAGCGAACCACAACCTTTAAGTGTAAACGCAGGGTTTTGCTGCGGTACGCCAATACCGAAATCTTTACCGTCTTTGATATCGTCTAAATCAGCCATCTGTAATTACTCCAACCGGAGGTGAAAGATACTATTGGCCCGCAGCCATATCACCACGGGCCGCCGAGATTAGAAATCGTATTTGTCGATGTTTTCTTTGGTGAAAATGACGCGCTGCGGCAGTAATACAATGCCGTTACCTTTGGCCTCAAAGTCATAACCCTGAACACTGTTCGGGACGACTTCGACCACACCAATATTCGGGATATCCATTTTATCGCCGACATTCAGATCGCCTTTTTTCAGCATTTCATTGGCGACATATACCGAGATTTTGCCTTGATTAACCACATCCCACAGGCCAAATTCCTTGACCGTGCCGCGTTCAACATAAGGGCGCATCACATTCGGAGTGCTGAAGCCGACAATAGCCACATTGTCGCGTTTCAGGTTTTCTGCTGCTTGGGCCGCAGCGGGGAGGGCGTTGGCATCCGGAGCAATAATGGCATCGAGATCACCATAGGCTTTCAAAATACCCTCGGCGGTTTGTAATGATTTAGTGGCATCGTTATAGCCAAATTGAGTGGTAACAATTTCCCAGCCGGGATGCTCTTGTTGGATTTTTTTCTTCGCCTCATTTACCCATTGATTCTGGTCAGTCACTGTTGGGCTGGAATAAAAGAACGCCACTTTGGCTTTGTCCTTTTTCACCTGATTTGCTGCCATATCGACCAGCATCGAACCCAACTGATTTGGGGTGCCTTGGTTGATATACACCGAGCGGCATTCAGGTTTAGTGTCAGAATCCCACGTCAGAATTTTGACGCCGCGTTGCATGGCGCGTTTTAATGCAGGGCACAGGCCATCGGGTGAAACCGCAGAGACCACAATGGCGTTATAGCCCTGATTGACGAAGTTATTGATTAATTGAACTTGGCCGGAAACACTTGGTTCGGTCGGGCCATCATAGGTCACATCCACACCCAACTCTTTACCCGCATCGACAGCACCTTTACCGCCGCTGGTGAAGAAGCCAACCCCGACCAATTTCGGGATAAATGCGATGCGCTCCGCCGCTTGTGCAGCATTTATAGCGCTAAAAGTGATGCCGGCGAATCCGAGGGCACAAACCAGCGCCAGTTTTTTTAATCTTTGTGTTTTCATGGCTATCTCCGATATAGGTATAGAGGTGTTGGCAATTTTTTTATAAAAAAGAGCAGGTTAAACGACAGTATTTTTGCGACGTTGAAGCCATTCATAAATCAAATGCCGGTGCAGGCTGATAGATCGCCCGACAACCACCAGAATCAGTAATGCACCGGACAGCGCACTGGATATCTGATTGGGTGTGCCAATCATTTGCAGGCCTTGTTGCAAGTAACCCACCAGTAGTACTGCCAGTGCCGTACCCAGGATTGAGCCAGAACCACCATAAATATTGGCTCCTCCCAACACTACGGCGGTGATAGCAGGCATCAAGAATGATGCCCCTAAGTCAGATCGTGCCGAGCCAAAGTAAGAAACCAACAGGACGGCGGCAATGGCGGAGGCCACGCCGGTCAGGGCATATAAGATGCATAAAGTGCGGGCGACGGGCAGGGCGCTGTATCGTGCTACGCGGCTGTTTTGCCCGATAAGAAAAACGTTACGGCCACTGTGGGTGCGGTGCATCAGCAACCAGAACAGCAACACACAAACCATAAAGATAACCAGTGGTATCGGTAGGCCGAAGAGAGTTTGGTTAGCGAAATCCGTAAAGGCTGTTGGGAAGCCGCCAATGCCTTCATAGCCCGTGGCCCCAGAGATACCGGACAGTAACAGGGCGCTGCCGCCAAACAGATACATGGTGCCGAGGGTGATGACCAATGGGTTGACGCCGGTATACAGAATCAGCCCGGCATTAATCAAACCGCAGAGCGCGCCAACCACCAGAGTCAGCGGGATGGCGATACCCATGGGAACACCCGCCTGAAACATCACACCCAGGAATATTGAGCACAATCCAATGGTGGAACCGAATGAGATATCAATGCCACCACTGACAATCACCATGGTTAGCGGCAGCGCGACTATCCCAATGCAGATAAAATCACTGGTACTGAACAGCAGCACATTAATGTCCAACATGCGCGAATTGGATAAACCAAACAGCCCGATTTCCAGCACCAGCAGGGCCGCCAGAGCCAGTTCCCATCCATAACGGCGATAAATATTCATCGTGCCACCTCTTTTTTAGTAAATGATTTGCCGTTCGATGATTTGCTATTGGTTGGTTTTGTTTTTTTATCCGGACTCGTCGATCGGGTGGTGAATCTCGCATATTTCTGTTGGCGGATATTGCGCTCGACCGCGCAGCGCAGGCGGCCATCGAACACCAGCACACCCAGCAACACCAAGCCGGCGATAAAATCATTCCACCAAGCCGGTAAGCGCAACAGCACTAACACGCTATCGATTTGTGTCAGCAGATAGGCCCCGAGAATTGCGCCAATAATGGTGCCGGTGCCGCCGAGCAAGCTGATTCCGCCGAGTACACAGGCAGCAATGGCTTTCATTTCCAGCCCGCTGCCGGTTTGATTGGGAATAAAGCCAATTTGGGAGGCAAATACGATCCCTGCCAGAGCTGCCATCACGCCATTCATTGAGAAAGCAAAGATACGAATGCTATCGGTGCGGATCCCCAATTGGCGCGCGCCCTGTAAGTTATCGCCGGTGGCATAGAAACTGCGGCCAAAAGCTGTTTTCCCGAGCAGCCAGGCCATTGCCACAATCAGCAACATAATCAGCCAGCCAATGGGAGAGATTGAAAACAGAATTGGCGTTGATAAACTTTTCAGATCCGCCGGCAGCCCTTCGATCCATTTGCCACCGGTCAGTAAGAGCATTAAGCCGCGATATAACCCCAATGTGCCCAAGGTGGCCACAATCGCCGGGATGCGCAGCCAGGTCACCAGAATGCCATTAAAGAAGCCAGCGACCATGCCAACCAGCAGAGCAAACAAGCAAGATACCGCCAGCCCGAAACCGGCATTTAGCGCCATACCGACTGTCACCGCACACAAGCCGGTTATCGATCCGACAGACACGTCGATATTGCGAGTCAGCATGACCAGAGTCGCGCCGATAGCCAGCAGGATCAGGATCTGTGCGCTGCTGAAGATCATCGTGAAGGTTTGCAAATTGAAGTAATTTGTGTCGATGACGCCGAGCAGGGCAAATAAGGTGAGGATCGCCAGCAGTGCAGTGCCTTCGCGGTTGTTTTGAATGAATTTCAACATGATGCGCCCTCATTTTCAGCAGACTGATGGGCGTCGGTATGATGTTCACCGAAAGCCAAATGCATAATTGTGTCGACATTCATGGCGCTGCCCTCCAGTGCGCCACTGATTTCCCCCTGATGCATTACCAACACGCGATCCGCCATTTGCACCACTTCTTCCAGATCAGAAGAGATAAAAATGATCGCCACATGTTGATCCGCAATGCTGCGGATCAATTGATAAATATCACTGCGGGCCGCCACATCTACACCACGGGTCGGTTCATCAATAATGAGTAGCAGCGGGTTGGCTTCCAGACATTTGGCGATCAGCAGTTTTTGTTGATTACCCCCGGATAAAGTACGAACTGGCTGCTCGAGGTGGTTGAATTTGATATTCAACGCGCGACGATAGCGCTCCAGAATGGCGGCTTCCTGTGCCGGGTGAGTCCATATCTCTTGATTACTTTGCGTCAATGAACAAACATTCCAGCTCAAGGGGGCATCGAGATAGAGCCCGGAGGCTTGGCGGTCTTCTGGCAAATAAACCAGGCCGGTTGCCAATCGATTGACGGTTTTCATTGTGGTGATGTCGATCTCCTCCAGCATGACACTGCCGCTGCTGGCGGGCCGTAAACCATATAGTGTTTCAGCCAATTCGGTTCGGCCTGCACCAACCACACCCGCCAGCCCCAGAATTTCGCCGGCGTGAACCTCAAAAGAGATATGGGCAAAACCTTCACCGCTCAGGTCAGTCACTTGTATCACCGGTTGATGGGATTGCGCCCGTGCTTGAGAGCGGCGGTTACCGGGCAACTCTAGCCATAACTTTTGCGTATCAGATAACTCGTTGTTTTTAGCTTGCGGGGTAATCGCCTGAATAATGGTTTCGGTGGAAAAATCGCTAGTGACCCCGCTCAGCGCAATACCGCCATCGCGCATCACACTGACCCAATCTGCCAGTTGACGAATTTCAGGCAATTTGTGGGAGATAAAAACCACCCCAACCCCTTGCTGCAATAACATTTTTATTTGGCTGAACAAACGATGGGTTTCCGCAGGTGTTAGCGAGGCGGTGGGTTCATCAAGGATTAGAATGCGGGAATCACGCATCAGGCCGCGCATGATTTCTACTAATTGTTGGTCAGCAACATCCAGTGAACCGGCGCTGACGGATAAATCTAAATGGCAGCCCAAACTTTCCAGCAACTGGGCCATTTTCTTCTTATCAGCCTGATGCTTGGGCAGCCGGAACAGAATATTTTCCTGAACGGACAAATTGGCAAACAGCATCGGCTCTTGCGGGACCAGATAAATACCTAGCTGGTGGGCCTTGGCGGGGGTGAGGTTTAAGCAGGGTTGCCCATTAATCTCAATGGTACCGCTGTCTGGCGGAAGTATCCCGGCGATGATTTTCATCAGCGTCGATTTACCCGCGCCGTTCCCCCCCAGCAGGGCATGGACCTGGCCCGGTTGCAGCGTAAAGTCGATACTTTTCAATACCACTACGCCGGAAAACTGCTTACTGATACCACGTACCTGCAGCAGCGGTGGCGGGGAAGTGACAGTGTGCGACATTAATGACCCCTGATGAACAAAAATAATTTAAAATTAAAAGTGTTCAAAAAAGATAGCTGCATAATCCCATTATTGGCGTAATGAAGATCACATTTTTGTGAATAAAAAAATTTAAATTAAAATGTGTTCAAATATGTTGGTTAAGCTGTTAGCGTAGTTATCAATTAAGATTTAACATTCATGACGTAGGCTTATGAGTCAATAAGTCGTTTGAATCGATAAGTAGTGAGAAGAGAACAACCAGTAATGATGAAAGAAAAACCAGTAACAAAAGAAAAACCCATGTTGTCCAACGATGAATACAAATATCCGGGTAATAGCATGAGTGAAGAGGAGCTGCTCGCTCGCATTGCGTGGTTTTATTATCATGATGGCTTAACACAAGGGGATATCGGCGAACTGCTGGGGCTGACCAGATTAAAGGTCTCCAGATTACTGGAGAAAGGCCGTCAGTCTGGGGTTATCCGGGTACAGATTAATTCGCGTTATGAGGGTTGTCTGGAACTGGAAAACGCGCTGCAACAGCATTTTGGCCTCAAACATATCCGCATTCTGCCGTCACTGGCTGACCTCAGTATTAGCAGCCGGTTAGGTATTGGTGCTGCACATTTATTGATGGCATTGATACAGCCACAGCAGCTACTGGCTGTCGGTTTTGGCGAAACGACGATGTGCGCCTTACAGCACTTGAGTGGGTTTATTGCTTCACAGCAGGTGCGTTTGGTCACTCTCTCCGGAGGGGTGGGGTCTTATATGACCGGGATTGGGCAGCTCGATGCCGCCTGTCAGGTCAGTATTATTCCTGCGCCACTGCGCGCCTCTAGTGCCAAAGTGGCCGAAACATTCCGCCAGGAAAATAGTGTGCGCGATGTCATGTTGGCGGCTTGTGCTGCGGATGTGGCGGTGGTGGGGATTGGCTCCGTGAATCAGCAAAAAGAAGCCACTATCTTGCGCTCCGGCTATATCAGTGAAGGTGAGCAACTGATGTTCAGCCGCAAAGGCGCAGTCGGCGATATCCTCGGCTACTTTATGCAGTCGGACGGCGCGCTGGCGGCTGATATGCAGATTCATCAGGAATTAATTGGTATTTCGCTGGCTGATTTGACCAATATCCCGACAGTCATTGGTGTTGCCGGTGGGGTGGAAAAATCAGAAGCCATTGTTGCTGCTTTACAGGGCAAATATGTGAATGCTTTGGTGACTGATGAGCTAACCGCACGTTCTATTATTAAACTGATTTAATTGGCTATTTTTATTCATGGCAGTAGAGGACAGATTTATTCATAAATTCATATAAAACAGAGGATAGCGTAATGAGTCAATTCTCTACGACCACCCCATCGGGTGATTATCTGATGGCTCTGGATGCAGGCACCGGCAGTGTCCGGGCTGTGATATTTGATCTCAATGGTCATCAGATAGCCGCCGGACAGGCTGAATGGCTACATTTGCCAGTACCCGATGTTCCCGGGTCGATGGAATTTGATTTAGCGACCAACTGGAAGTTGACCTGCCAGTGCATCCGACAGGCATTGCACCAGGCTAAATTACCCGCCAGCGCTATCCGTGCGGTTGCGGCGTGTTCAATGCGCGAGGGCATTGTGCTCTATGACCGCAGTGGTAAACCCATCTGGGCGTGTGCCAATGTGGATGCTCGCGCCAGCCGTGAAGTTAGTGAATTGAAAGAATTGCACAATCATGGATTTGAACTCGAAGTCTATCAGTGCTCTGGGCAGACACTGGCCTTAAGTGCTATGCCACGGTTACTGTGGTTGGCGCATCACCGCCCGGATATTTATCGTCAGGCCGGCACATTAACCATGATAAGTGATTGGCTGGCGAATATGCTCAGTGGCGAACTGGCCGTGGACCCCTCCAATGCGGGCACCACAGGGATGCTGGATTTGGTCACCCGCAACTGGCAGCCGAATTTACTGGAAATGGCCGGGTTACGCGCGGATATTTTATCACCAGTCAAAGAGACTGGTAGCTTGCTCGGGCATGTCACGGCGCAAGCGGCACAAGAAAGTGGTTTGCTGGTAGGAACGCCGGTGGTGATGGGCGGGGGAGATGTCCAACTCGGCTGCTTAGGGCTTGGCGTGGTGCAACCGGGGCAAACTGCAGTATTGGGCGGAACTTTTTGGCAGCAAGTGGTTAACTTACCAAAACCTATCACCGATCCCAATATGAATACGCGGATTAATCCCCATGTTATTCCCGGCATGGTGCAAGCGGAGTCCATCAGCTTCTTTACCGGCCTGACCATGCGTTGGTTCCGTGATGCTTTTTGTGCCGAAGAGAAATTACTTGCCGAGCGATTGGGCATTGATACCTACAGTTTGCTGGAAGATATGGCGGCGCGGGTGCCTGCGGGTGCCTATGGGGTGATGCCGATTTTCTCTGATGTGATGCGCTTTAAATCTTGGTATCACGCCGCGCCTTCATTTATTAATCTGTCGCTCGACCCTGAAAAATGCAACAAAGCCACCTTATTCCGCGCACTGGAAGAGAACGCCGCGATAGTATCGGCCTGTAATCTGGCACAAATTGCGGAATTCTCCGGAGTCAAAGCTTCGTCTGTGGTGTTTGCTGGCGGCGGTTCAAAAGGCAAATTGTGGAGCCAGATTCTGGCCGATGTGACCGGTATTCCAGTCCGAGTGCCAGTGGTTAAAGAGGCCACGGCTTTAGGATGTGCGATTGCGGCGGGGGTTGGCGTCGGGCTGTACGAAGCGCTCGATAAAACCGGTGAGCGGCTGGTGCGTTGGGAGAGAGAATTCCAGCCAAATCGTGAGCATCAGGCACTTTACCAAGCGGCCAAAACTAACTGGCAAGCGGTGTATACTGACCAACTGACGCTGGTGGATAGTGGGCTGACGACCTCTTTGTGGAAAGCCCCCGGTCTCTAAATAGTCCGATAAAGCCAATTGATTTTACGGTTTGATAAAGGGCGATAACGCAGATAATCGTCGATGGGGAAACGTGCTAATGGGGGCGTTAAACCCATCGCCCATGGCGTAATGCAGTGGCAAGCGAGTTCGCGAATCAAATAAATATTTGCCATGCAACAAACACTTGGATAGCATTATTGCCCCTCTTTCGTTGCCGATGATGGCGCATCCTATGATGAATACATCAAATAAGACAAAATCACCTGCCGGGCAACTTTCTGCTCCGGCTCGCGTCAGTGCCAGTAATTTACCGGCCATACTGCGAAAGAAAGAGAATGTTCAACGTATTTTGGTCATTAAATTACGCCATTTCGGCGACGTTCTCCTCACAACTCCTTTGCTGAATACGTTAAAGGCCAACTATCCGCAGGCTAAGATTGATGTGCTGCTGTATGGTGGCACGCAAGATATGCTGCGGGAAAACAAAACGGTTAATCACGCATTTATTGTTGACCGTGGCCTCAAACATGCGGGCTTAAAGGCGCAAATCAGTGGCGAAAAAGCGCTGTTTGCTGCATTGAAAGAGCACCATTATGATCTGATTCTCAATTTATCCGATCAATGGCGAGCCGCAGCTTATTGCCGGTTATTAAAACCGGGCTTCAGCATCGGTTTTCATTACCCCAAGCGCGATACCTTGTTATGGCGCTATTGCCATTCCACACTCGTCGATATCCCTAATGCCGCCGAACGGCACACTGTTCTCAATAATTTGGACATTCTTGCACCATTACAACTGACGAATATCAGCACTGACGTCACCATGTCTTACGGTTCGCACGATATTGAGCGGGTAAAACAACTGTGTCAGCAACGTAATATTGCTGATTATATATTGATTCAACCTTCTGCTCGCTGGAAGTTCAAAACTTGGGCCAGTGAATCATTCAGTCAATTGATAAACCATCTTACGGAGCAAGGCGAGACCGTGTTGCTTACCGGCGGTACAGACAAAGCTGAGCTGGATTATATTGCCGAAATTATTACTGGCTGCGCACAGCCAGATAAAGTGATTAATTTATCCGGCCTTTTGGCGCTGCCCGAACTTGCCGTCTTGATAGATAACGCTAAGCTATTTATTGGTGTCGATTCCGTGGCGATGCATATGGCGGCTGCATTACAAACGCCTGCAGTGGTGTTATTTGGCCCCAGCAATCTTAACCAATGGCACCCATGGCAAGCCCCGCACACCCTTTTATGGGCGGGTCATTACCGCACTTTGCCACATCCTAATGAGATAGATACTGACACCACGGATCGCTATTTGAACGCTATCCCAGTGAATGATGTCATAGATGCCGTTGATGCCTGGCGTACGCAGAACCAGTAATGCATCAATAACGGATTTGTGTCAGCCAACCTTTGGCATTCCAACCAGCTTAAGCTGAGAGAATTATGATAACCCCATCGACTTCTTCGCCGGGCACCTCCCCGGCTAGCCTGCGTAGTGACATGCTGAGCAGTATCGCTGCATTACTATTAGGTATTGCTTTACCAACGTCTAATCCACTTATCAATATATCGCTGGTTTTAATCCTAATTAGCTTGATTATTAACCGCAAATCGCTGCAATTAAGACCTTTATTGACTAATCCATTGGTCTATCTACCTGCGGCTATGTTTGCCTTATTGGCACTGTCATTACTCTTTCATCACAACAGTTATGGCCCAGATATGGTGGGTAAAGATAAGAAGTTTCTTTATATTCTGCCGTTGGCATTATTCTTTATTCACCAACCCCAACGGGTAAAACTTTTTTGCATCGGTTTTTTAACCGCCAATGCTGTAGCACTGGTAGGTACCTTGGCTGTTGGGGTATTACACATCCCCATTGGTAATATTGATCCGGCCAATCCAACCATCTTTAAGCTGCAAATTACCCAAAACTTCTTTCTTGCCTTGTCGGCGATGCTGTGGCTGATGTTGGCGTTTAAACATCAGGGCTGGCAACGCTGGGGCTATGCTCTGCTTGTTGTCGCGGCCTGCTACAGTGTCCTGTTCTTAGTCTTGGGCCGAACAGGGTATGTCGCACTTGTTGTTGGGCTGGGCGTATGGCTGTTCTTCTCACTGGGGAGCCGTCAGCGTTGGCTATTGGTTGCTATGGGGGGAATAGCTTTTGCTGCACTGTTGCTTATCCCTAATAAAGCGGCGGAACGTATCACGCAGGGTGTTGATGAGATTAAAGTCTGTATGACCGCATCTTCAGGTGATGCCGGTGATGCTTGCCGCACTTCGATGGGGCAACGTTCTGTTTTTGCTATTGAAGCGGCTCGATTAATCAAAGAAGCCCCGATTCTGGGGCATGGCGCCGGTGGTTTCTATTATGAAGACCCCACGATAAACTACAAAATCAATAACCCACATAATCAGTATCTGTTGGAGACGGTCCAGTCAGGTGTTATTGGCTTGATTATTTTTCTTGCTTGGGTTGTTTGCTGCTACCGTGTGATTTGGCAACAGACGCCGGCTTTACGTAATGTCTTGCTGGCAATATTGACAAGCTATATGGCGTGTAACTTCTTTAATTCATTCTTGCTGGATTCTTCTGAAGGCCATCTATTTATGATTTTCGTTGCCATTCTGGCGGGGTATTCCGTGACAAATACTCAGCAGAATTCGGATAAACGACTGACAAAATAGTGAATGTTTTGAGTGAATAGAAGATATCACTGGCTAAGTAACGGCTCCCAATGGGGGCCGTTTTTCGCTGTGCCACTGTCGTCGTCATCAACTGGTTAATGATAACGAATGCTCTAAAAAATAAGATGTTACTTTAAGAAGATCGCGAAGGTGTTTATTCGGGTTATGAGTGACTTAATCAAATGTGAGTGCCACATGCAAAATTAACCCGTTTTATTTACGTCATTCTCTCGCAGAAGAGAATGGCAAGTCTTGATGTCAGGAAATTTCTACATTATTTTCATCGAGATAGTCTGGCATATAGTCAGATATTTCAACATCAAACATCAATCTTTCTAATATTGATACCAAGAAATGTCTGTATTTTCTTTATTAAAATTAATTGCTGATAATTATATTTTATCCTATTTTATTTTATGTTTTTGAAATAAAACTCTGTGTTTTGATTGTTACATAGAAATGGATGGCGGAGATTCACTTTAGAGAAATGTAAAAATCTACATTTAACATTAAATTAACAATTATCACTAAAATATAAATGAAGTATAAACGAAATCTAAGTAATGATTATCCCATCACTGGTTTTATTGATTTTTCGGGCAAGGGTGACAGTGTGCTCTGGTTATAATAAAGAGATATAACTTTGTTTTATAAAAAACAAAACGCTGGTTATAAGTCCTGCAGTTGTTTGCTTTCTACTTGTAATTAAGAATACAGATATAAGGCTGGAATTGTGAAGGAATAAAGAATTTTTCTAAGAAACGGACTATTTTTCAGAAGAAATTAAAAATCTCAACCTATTGAATTGTATGGTTTATTTAATTATATTTTTAGCAGTTAATCATTAAGCTTAGACCATGAAGTTAGTATGTACAACATTACTTGAATTCTATTTATGCGAGTATGATTGAAAGAATGTACATACTGGAATCATCCTAAATTGCCTGTATAAAGAAAACAGATTTCTATGCTAATAGAGTGGCTTTTATTTAGTGAATTAAACTGGCGAGTTTTTTCTTGAATATATGAAATGATGACTTGGATCACTATTACAAACTTTTAATGTGTGTGATAATTTTTTCCATAATTTACATATTGTAAGATTTGGTCTACTTCCCAGACATTATGCAATAGTTTTAAAGGAAGCTATGATAACTATGTATTTATATTGGTAAGTGGGTCCAGGCGAATCTGTTGGTAGGATAAACAGAATCTACATTTAACTTAATTTATCCAACGTCATTGAGAACATCATGGCCAATTCATCTACGAATAAATTATCTTTGCCGGCCCTAACATCTTTAGTGGTCGGTTCCATGATCGGTGCCGGCATATTTTCATTACCTGCAACTTTCGGTAGGGCAACGGGTGGGTTTGGTGCACTGATCGCCTGGTGTATCGCGGGTGGTGGGATGTTAATGCTGGCTTTTGTTTTTCAAACATTAGCTCAACGTAAACCTAATCTTGATTCCGGTGTATTTATATATGCCAAAGAGGGATTTGGGGATTATCTTGGTTTTGCTTCTGCATTAGGTTTCTGGGCCGGTACTTGTATTGGTAACGTTTCTTACTTTGTGCTTATCAAATCAACATTAGGGGCGTTCTTCCCTATATTTGGTGACGGTAACACTATTCCCGCTGTATTAGTGGCCTCCGTTATTTTATGGGGATTCCATATTCTGATATTGCGAGGTGTTAAAGAAGCCGCGGCGATTAATACCATTGCCACCTTTGCAAAAATAATTCCTATCTTCATTTTTGTCATCGTTCTTATCTTTGCTTTCAAAGGTGATGTGTTTGCACTGAACTTCTGGGGCACGCCAGATGTTGTTAAGAGTGTTGATTTATCTCACCTGAATGACTACGGCTATGTCGGCCATGCGGCGGCAGTTATGCCTGTGGTTGCTGAACCTGAGTCTTTATTCTCTCAAGTACGTAGCACCATGTTGGTAACCGTATTTGTGTTCTTAGGCATTGAAGGCGCAAGTGTTTATTCGCGTTATGCCAAAGAACGTAGCCATGTGGGTATTGCCACTGTTCTGGGCTTTATTGGTGTGCTGTGCTTGTTGGTGCTGATAACCATGTTGTCTTACGGTGTGTTACTGCGTCCCGATTTAGCGGCATTACGTCAGCCATCCATGGCCGGTGTATTGGAAGCTATTGTTGGGCGCTGGGGCGCAATCTTTATCAGCGTGGGTTTAATTATCTCGGTATTGGGTGCTTATTTATCTTGGTCACTGTTGGCGGCCGAAGTGCTGTTCTCGGCAGCGCAAAGTAAAAGCATGCCAAAAGTATTCGCGACTGAAAACAGTAATGCTGTGCCTTCAGCGGCGGTATGGCTGACCAATATATTTATTCAAGTGTTCTTAATTCTGACACTGTTTACTGATTATGCTTTCCAACTGGCATTGGAATTAACCAGTTCACTCACTCTAATCCCTTATTTATTGGTAGGGGCGTATGGGCTAAAACTGGCCTGGACCGGTGAAACTTACGAAACAAATTCACGCGGTCACAGAAAAGATCTTATTTTTGCCCTTATCGCGACGTTCTATTCCGCACTGATGATTTATGCGGGCGGCATGAAATACTTGCTGCTATCGGCCATTATTTACGGCCCGGGCACAATCTTGTATCTGATTGCCAAACGTGAACAGCATCAAAAAGCGTTTAATTCCTACGAAAGAATACTGTTTATTGTTTTGATTGTGGCTGCGGTTGCTGCGATTTATAGCATTGCCACCGGGATTATCACCATATAATTTATTGGAGTTCTTATGTCAGATAAAGCTAAGAAAACTCACGCTAAGACCAAGTTTGGCGTTCACTCTGAAGTCGGGAAATTGCATAAAGTCATGGTTTGCGCACCCGGCCGTGCTCATAACCGCCTGACCCCAAGTAATTGTGATGAATTATTATTTGATGATGTTCTGTGGGTGGAAAGAGCTAAACGCGACCATTTTGATTTTATGACCAAAATGCGCGAACGCGGTGTTGATGTGGTTGAGATGCATAATCTGCTGGCTGAGACGGTGGCAATCCCCGCGGCGAAAAAGTGGATTTTGGACCAGCAAATTGTGCCGAATGAAGTGTCATTGGGCATATTGCAAGAAACCCGCAGTTATCTGGAAAGTCTGGAACCGCGAGTATTAGCCGAAGTATTGATTGGCGGCTTGTCTACCACCGAGCTGCATAAAGACGGTAAATGCGATAAAGAAGAATTGAAGCTGATCCGCGAAGCGGTTGGCATCACGGAATATCTGCTCCCACCACTACCAAATACGCTGTATACCCGTGATACCACTTGCTGGATTTATGGTGGCGTGACCCTGAACCCACTGTATTGGCCGGCGCGTCATGAAGAAACCATTCTGACCACGGCTATCTATAAATTCCACCCAGACTTTGGCGATGCGAATGTGAAAGTGTGGTGGGGTGACCCAACACAGCACCACGGCACTGCAACATTGGAAGGCGGTGATGTGATGCCGATTGGCAACAAAACCGTGCTCATCGGCATGAGTGAGCGCACGTCTCATCAGGCGATTACTCAGTTGGCTCAATCACTGTTTAAAAATAGTGAAGGGCAAGTTGAGCGCGTGATGATTGCTGCGATGCCAAAACTGCGTGCTGCTATGCACTTGGATACCGTGTTCACTTTCTGTGACCGCGATGTAGTGACTCTCTATCCGGCGATTGTTAATCAGATTCAAACCTTCTCATTGCGCCCGGACAATGGCCCAACCGGCATTAAATTAAGCCGCGATAAAGGCACATTTGTCGAGGCGGTTGCCGGTGCATTGAACCTGAAAAAACTGCGGGTAGTTGAGACCGAAGGTAATGATTACGACACAGAACGCCAGCAGTGGGACAGCGGCAATAACATGGTGGCATTGTCCCCAGGTGTTGTTCTGGCTTATGACCGCAATACCAAAACCAACACCCAGTTGCGTAAAGAAGGGGTGGAAGTGATTGAGATTGTCGGCAGTGAATTGGGCCGTGGACGGGGCGGCGGTCACTGTATGACGTGCCCAATTATCCGGGATGCCGTCGACTACTAATCCCCTTCGGCCTTGAAGCCACAGGGTTGTTAGCTGCGCGCACTTACCCGAATCACTGACTTGAGTCAGCTCATCGGGATGCGTTTGCTGGTTGCCTACCTGTGGCTCCAATGACTTTGGTGATGCCCTTCGGCCTTGAAGCCACAGGGAGTTTTGATTAAAAAATAGCCGATAGTGAGTAGCGGAACAGTGCTATTTCGCTATTGGCTATTTCTCCGTTAACTTATCTTTACTTTTCACGCAAATAACACTACCCATTTCAGTACTAATTGTGCTGATCTATTTTTAGGCATGTTTACTGGGGGATTATTAATCACACTGATAAGAGCGCTGGTACGCAATATGGCGCAGAAAAACAGAGATATCTCTCGTTCTTGAAGTTGTAGGGTTGTTAGCTGCGCGCACTTACTCGAACCACTTACGTGAGTAAGCTCATCGGGATTCATTCGCACGCAGCCTACCTGCAACTCCAATGACTTTGGGTATAAAAAGTGTGAGTAATTAATCTGCAATAATTTTGAAAATCTGACTCAACGAGATCTTATAGTGAAGATAAAAACAGTAGTCACTCTGCTATTAGCGTTTCTTCTCGCTGCTTGCGACCGAACTCCCCCAGAAGTCGTGGAAAGTGTGCGTCCGGTAAAAATATTTACTGTTGAAGACGGCGGGCAAAATGGGACTCGTTATTTCCCGGCACGATTGCAAGCGGGTGATGAAACCCAGCTCTCCTTTAAACGCAGTGGACAATTACAACAGTTGTTGGTTCGCGAAGGTGAGCAGGTGAAAAAAGGCCAGGCGATTGCCAAGTTGAATGACACAGATCTGAGTTTGCGAGTCAGAGAGCGCCAGTCCACCTTTAATCTGGCTCGAGATCAGTTCAACCGTTTCAATACGTTGCAAGGGCAACGGGCTGTTTCACGCGCCGAGTTAGATGTTCGTCGCGCTGAGATGGAGTCTGCCCGAGCGGCGCTGGAAATTGCGCAAAAAGAACTCAGTGATGCGACCATCATCGCACCTTTCGACGGCATTATTGCCAATGTTGATGCGCGTAACCATCAGGTCATGGCCCCAGGCCAAGCGGTGGCGACATTAAGTGCATTGGATACATTAGATGTGGTCTTCAGTGTGCCAGAGCGTCTGTTTACCACATTGGATATCAGCAATCGCAGTTACAAGCCGACGGTTTTACTTAACCATTTACCGGGGCGTGAATTTGTCGCGGAATATAAAGAACACACCACTTCGACAACTTCAGCTTCCCAGACCTTCCAGGTCACATTGACCATGAAGCGCCCGGCGGATATGCCATTGCTTTCTGGTATCAGTGGCCGGGTAAGAATTAACTCTGGAAATCTTTCAGGGACTGACCACCCCACTATTGTGGTGCCAGTTGAAGCCGTATTTAACCCTGACAGTACCCAGTTGAATGATGCTCGGGTTTGGGTCATCAAGAATGATGATGGTCAGATGCATGTTGAAGAACGCAAAGTGCAAGTGGGTCAGCTAACAGCGAACGGCATTCAAATCACGTCTGGATTGGCTGACGGTGAACAAATTGTCTCCGCAGGCACGGGTGAGCTTCGCCCAAATCAAATTGTCCGGGCTTGGGTTCGTGAGCGGGGTCTCTAATGAAGCTGCTTGATAATTTTATCAATAATACCACCCGTATCTGGTTAACAATTTTGTTGCTGGGTATTGGTGGCGTTATTGCCTATCTCAATATAGGTCGGCTGGAAGACCCCGCTTTTACCATCAAAACAGCGGTGGTGGTTACCCGCTATGATGGGGCGTCGGCGCAACAGGTCGAGGAAGAAGTCACATTACCTCTCGAGAATGCCATTCAGGAACTCTCTTATGTTGATGATGTGACGTCTATTTCCAGTGCGGGGTTGTCGCAAATCACTATCAATATTCGTGCGCAATATGGTGCGAATGAATTGCCACAAATCTGGGATGAATTACGCCGAAAAATAAATGATAACAGTGTGCGTTTGCCGCCGGGGGCCAGTGCGCCGATGGTCAACGACGACTTCGGTGATGTGTACGGCTTCTTCTTCTCGCTCACCGGGGACGGCTACAGCAATCAGGATTTACGCAACTTTGCTGAGCAGTTGCGGCGTGAGTTGGTACTGGTGCCGGGTGTTGGTAAAGTGGGGATTGTTGGTATCTTACCTGAAGAAGTTCAGGTGGAGATTTCTCGCGCCCAGATGACCGCGGCCGGTATTACCCCGCAGCAGTTGTCCGATTTGCTGGCTCGCCAGAATGTGGTGTCAGATGCTGGCCAGTTGCAGGTGGGCAGTGAGTCAATTCGTCTGCATCCAACCGGTGAATTCCAGAGTGTCCAAGAGCTCGGGAATTTACTGGTGAGCCAACCAGGTAGCCCAAAAAGTGTCTATTTGCGTGACATCGCAACAGTGACACAAGGTTTTGGCCATTCACCGACCAATATTTATCGTGCTAATGGTAAGCCTGCATTGGCGCTGGGGATCTCATTCGCCCCGAATGTCAACGTCGTGAATGTGGGGAATGCGATTAAAGCTCGACTGGCACAGTTGGAAGGCGAACGCCCGTCAGGCATGCATATCAACGTATTTTATGACCAATCCCATGAAGTTGAAGGGGCGGTTAATGGCTTTATTCTTAACTTCTTACTGGCGCTATTAATTGTTGTTGTCACCCTACTGATTTTCATGGGGGTTCGCAGTGGCGTGGTGATTGCCATCTCACTGGCACTGAACGTACTCGGCACCTTGCTCATTATGTGGCTGTTTAATATTGAGCTACAGCGGGTATCGTTAGGGGCGCTGATTATCGCGCTCAGTATGTTAGTGGATAACGCCATTGTGGTGGTGGAGGGGATTGTGGTTGGCCGCCAGCGCGGCGAAAGTCTCTCTACGGCGATCGGCAATGTAGTGAAGCGCTCGATGATGCCGCTGTTAGGCGCGACTGTGATTGCCATCTTAGCCTTTGCCCCGATTGGCTTGTCCAACGATGCAACCGGTGAATACTGTAAATCGCTATTCCAAGTGTTATTGATCTCGCTGATGTTGAGCTGGATTACTGCGCTGACGCTGACGCCGGTATTCTCCAAGTGGGCATTCCAGAACCAAAAACCGGCGAAAGTGGATGCTGATAAACCCGCCAAGCAACCTTATGATGGCTGGCTGTTCCGCTATTATCGTGTGGTATTGAATAAGTTACTGCAATATCGTGCGGTCACTTTGGTCCTACTGGCGGCAATGTTAGTGGCCTCGGTCGTGGGCTTTGGTAATGTTCGCCAGAGCTTCTTCCCACCATCAAACACGCCTATCTTCTTTGTTGATATTTGGCTGCCATATGGCACGGATATCAGCTATACCGAAGGGGTGGCGAATAAGGTCGAGCAGTATATCAAGCAGCAAGAAGGGGTGGCTGACACCATGGCAACGATAGGTCAGGGCGCAATGCGCTTTATGCTGACTTACAACGCCCAGCGTCACTATCCTAACTATGCGCAGGTGATGGTTCGGACTGAGCAGCTAGACCAAATCCCCGGTTTGATTGATGAAATCGAATCCTATATGCATGACGAATACCCGCAAGTTGATGCGCAGATAAAACGCATCATGTTCGGGCCATCAAACAACAGTTCCATTGAAGCCCGCTTTATTGGCCCGGATCCCGAGGTGTTGCGTAGCTTGGCAGCACAGGCGGAAAAAGCAATTATTGCTGATCCGATGGCGGATGGTGCACGGCATGACTGGCAGGATCGTAGCAAAATGATTCGGCCACAGTTCTCTGATTATCTGGGCCGCGAGTTGGGAGTAGATAAACGCGAGGTTGATGGCACATTGCGTATGAGTTTTGGGGGCCTACCGGTAGGATTGTACCGCGATGGCACTCGCCTGATGCCGATTGTCCTGCGCACACCGGATTCCGAGCGGCTCAATGCTGAGCGGCTGAATGATGTGATGGTTTGGAGTCAGGCGCGGCAGGCCTTTATCCCGATTGATAACGTCGTCACCAGTTTTGAAACCGAGTGGGAAGATCCGCTGATTATGCGCCTGGATCGCAAGCGGACATTGACGGTGCAAACGGATCCAACCCAGCCGGGAGGGGAAACCTCAGCAGAATTGTTGCAGCGAATCAGACCCGGGGTGGAATCCATCCAGTTGCCACGCGGTTATGAACTTGAATGGGGCGGTGACTACGAAAGTACCAAAGAAGCACAACGGGGTATTTTCATCAGTTTACCCATAGCCTTCCTGATAATGTTTGTGGTGACCGTCTTGATGTTTAGCTCGGTGCGCAATGCCCTGGCTATCTGGCTGACAGTTCCATTAGCCCTTATTGGTGTGACAGTGGGCTTCTTACTTACCGGTATTCCATTTGGTTTTATGGCGCTGTTGGGGCTGTTAAGTTTGAGTGGGATGTTGATACGTAACGGGATTGTGTTGGTGGAAGAGATTGGCTTACAGCGGCAGGAAAAACCGTTACGTGATGCCATTATTGATGCCTCAACTGCGCGTTTGCGCCCTATCATGTTAACCGCGTTCACCACGGTCTTGGGGCTGGCTCCGCTACTGAGCGATGCTTTCTTCCAAAGCATGGCCGTGGTTATTATGTTCGGCCTGGGCTTTGCTACCGTGCTGACATTGCTGGTGTTGCCAGTGATATACAGCTGTATGAACCCGGAACCTAAAAATAAGGCACACGATGAGCCGGTCAGTGAGTAACTGATGGCGTTAGCCTAAAATATTGAGCCTAAAATGACATCAGCAGCCCCATTATTGGGGCTGTTTTTTTCGCTAGGCTAAATGGCCTTGATCCACCCTGATGCCCTTAACGCATTCTGTGCACTAGTTCTCTTCCTACCCCTGCCAGCTCACTTTTTTGTTCCATTATGAAACGCCATTGTGTTAATGATGTTTCATAATGGAACGTTTTCGCAATCGATTCTCAGCCTATTTTTTGCGCTTATAGTAGTTCTAGTTTGATTAAATTGATCTTAAAAAATATTCATTCTTACGTTATCTCTTACGCTACAGGAGCAAGATATGCTGAAAGTCATTCAATCTCCGTCTAAATATATTCAAGGTGCCAATGCACTACAGTCCATTGGTGAATTTGCTAAGTTACTGGCTAATAACTATTTTATCATTGCTGATGATTTTGTAATGAAGCTAACGGCGGATGCTGTTGGCTCTAGTTTGCAAGCCAATGAGTTGGAAAATCATTTCAGCCGCTTTAACGGCGAATGTTCCCGCCATGAAATTGAGCGCCTCACCGTTGAGCTGAAAAAACATAATTGCAATGGGGTGATTGGGATTGGGGGAGGGAAAACGCTCGATACAGCAAAAGCGATTGCTCACTATCAACATATCCCAGTCATTGTGGTGCCTACCATTGCCTCTACCGATGCTCCAACCAGTGCATTGTCAGTGATTTATACCGAACAGGGCGAATTCGCAGAATATCTGATTTACCCCAAAAACCCAGACATCGTACTGATGGATACCGCGATTATTGCTAAAGCGCCAGTGCGTTTACTTATCTCAGGTATGGGCGATGCGCTTTCTACTTACTTTGAAGCACAGGCCTGTTTTGATGCCAAAGCCATCAGCATGGCGGGTGGCGCGTCAACATTAGCGGCGGTCACTTTGGCCCGTTTATGTTACGAAACTCTGCTGGCAGAAGGTTACAAAGCCAAGCTGGCCGTCGAAGCTGGGGTTGTCACCGAAGCGGTTGAGCGCATCATTGAAGCCAATACTTATCTAAGTGGTATTGGTTTTGAAAGTAGTGGTTTGGCGGCGGCTCATGCCATCCACAACGGCTTTACGGTTTTGGAAGAGTGTCATCACTTGTACCACGGAGAGAAGGTGGCTTTCGGCACCCTGACGCAATTAGTCTTACAAAACAGCAGCATGGAAGAGATTGAAACAGTGCTCTCATTCTGCCAGCAGCTTGGTTTACCCATTACATTAGCCGAAATGGGGGTTTCACAGGATATCGAACGCAAAATTCGCGCGGTCGCTGAGGCCAGCTGTGCCGAGGGTGAAACGATTCACAATATGCCGTTTGCCGTCACAGCAGACAGCGTTTATGCCGCTATTATTGTGGCTGACCGTTTAGGTCAGGCTTTCCTCAATTAAGTGGGCCGACAGACAAGTTAACTGACTGAGTTTGCCGGTGCCCTTCACCATCGGCAACTCTATTTCCCCGGCATTCCCGTTCGCGGAGCATAAAATGAAAAAATTAATTAACAGCGTTGAGAGTGTATTACAGGAACAAATTCAGGGATTGGTTGCGGCCCATCCTGAGCTGGTATTGCATCAGGAACCTCTTTTTATTACGCGGATAGATGCACCGGTGAAGGGCAAAGTGGCATTGATGTCCGGCGGCGGCAGTGGCCATGAACCTATGCACTGTGGTTTTATCGGCGAAGGCATGCTGGATGGTGCATGTCCTGGTGAGATTTTCACCTCACCGACTCCAGATCAAATGTATGAATGCGGCCAAGCCATTGATGGCGGGCAGGGCGTGCTAATGCTAATTAAGAATTACACTGGCGATATTCTTAATTTTGAAACTGCGACAGAACTGTTGCATGCCGAAGGAACCGCAGTTGGGACATTAGTCATTGATGATGATGTGGCTGTCAAAGATAGCCTGTATACCGCCGGGCGGCGGGGAGTGGCCAATACGGTCATTATTGAAAAATTACTCGGGGCTGCTGCGGTTCGTGGTGATTCACTAGATGAATGCGTGGCGCTCGGCCAGAAAATCAATAACCAGGGGCACTCTATCGGTATTGCTCTGGGGGCATGTACTGTGCCAGCAGCGGGCAAACCGTCCTTTACGTTAGCTGAAAACGAGATGGAATTTGGGGTGGGGATCCATGGCGAACCCGGCATTGAACGGCGGCCATTTACCTCTTTGAATGACACCGTTGACGGCATGTTCCAAACCCTGATTGAGCATGGTAGCTACCAGCGCACATTACGCCACTGGGATAGACAAGCAGAAGACTGGAGTGAGACGCGCCAAAGCAAGCAGCCACTGGCGAAAGGTGACCGAGTCATTGTTCTGGTCAATAATTTGGGGGCAACACCTCTATCAGAGCTTTATGGTGTTTGGCATCGTCTGGCCGCCTGCTGTGCAGATTTTGGTTTGACCATTGAGCGCAAACTGATCGGCTCTTATTGCACCTCATTGGATATGCAAGGTATGTCTATCACGCTATTGAAAGTGGATGATGAACTGCTGTCTCTCTGGGATGCGCCAGTTAATACCCCAGCCCTGCGTTGGGGCTGCTGATGCCATTCGTACTTGAAGTTGCAGGGCTTTTATCATCCGAATGCTGACTTATCGCCTACCTACAACTCCACTGACATGAGTATAGGTAGGCTTTTGGACAAAAAATTTTAGAAAACAATAATGTGCCAGGAGAAAATCATGGGACTTACCAAACAACAAATTGTCAGTTGGTTGCAACTTTGTGCTGAGGTTTTCAGTGAACAACGAGATTTTCTGACGCAACTGGATACTGAAATCGGGGATGGCGACCACGGCCTGAATATGAATCGTGGGTTCAATAAAGTGGTCGAAAAATTACCATCTTTTGCTGATAAAGATATCGGTTTCATTCTAAAAAATACCGGTATGACCCTGCTTTCAAGTGTTGGCGGGGCGAGTGGCCCTCTGTTTGGCACTTTCTTTATTCGTGCCGCACAAAGTACCAACGCCAAGCAAAGCCTGGATTTGCCCGCAGTCTGCCAGATGTTTAAAGATGGTGTCGACGGGGTTGTGATGCGCGGCAAAGCTGAGCCGGGCGATAAAACCATGTGTGATGTCTGGTGGGCGGTGGTGGCGCAGCTTGAGCAGGCCAACCAGCAGGGGGTGCCGCTGGTGGATGCATTACAGCAAGCGGTTGAAAGTGCGCAGCTTGCATTGGCAGGGACTATCACTATGCAGGCCCGCAAAGGCCGCGCCAGTTATCTTGGCGAGCGAAGCATTGGCCATCAAGACCCAGGGGCGACATCAGCGATGTTGATGATGCAAGCTCTGTGGCAGGTTGCCAGCCACTAATGTGGCTCA
This sequence comes from Yersinia canariae, assembly GCF_009831415.1. NCBI lineage: Bacteria > Pseudomonadati > Pseudomonadota > Gammaproteobacteria > Enterobacterales > Yersiniaceae > Yersinia > Yersinia canariae. Next base: position 687,865 of record NZ_CP043727.1, read on the forward strand.
ACCGACAAAGTTATCAGGAGGAAAGATGGTCAATCTCGTTGTAGTTTCTCATAGCGCGCTGCTGGCTCAGGGTGTGGCCGAACTGGCACAGCAAATGACACAAGGGGGCTGCCAGTTAGCGGTGGCTGCCGGTGTAGACGACCTGGACCATCCTATCGGCACGGATGCTATTAAAGTGATGGAGGCCATTGAATTGGTCTATTCCCCATCAGGTGTATTGGTGCTGATGGATTTAGGCAGCGCATTACTCAGTGCTGAAACGGCACTGGAGTTATTAGACCCCGAAATGGCGAAAAATGTACAACTCTGCGCCGCACCACTGGTCGAAGGGACGTTGGCTGCGGTGGTTGCTGCATCATCCGGGGCATCGCTGGACGAGGTACGTGCCGAAGCAATGGGGGCTTTGGCAGCTAAAGCGACACAGTTAGGTGAAAGTGTCACTCCACCCGCGGCCAGTAGTGGTGAAATGGCCAAGGCGGCACCTGATGCCCAGAGTGTCAGTTGGGTGGTGCGCAACCCGAATGGGCTACATGTCCGCCCGGCGGCTAAATTGGTCGACGTATTAGCACCGTTTGCCGCAGATTTACTACTGGAAAAAAACGGTCAATGCGTTAATCCTCGTAGCCTGAATCAGCTTGCCATTTTGCAAGTACGCAAAGGCGATACTATTCGTTTACTGGCCAGCGGCGAGCAAGCAGGGGAGGCACTGGATGCTTTTATGCAACTGGCCCATCAGCACTTTGGCGAATCTGTCACCACCACCAGTGACAGTGGATTCAGCGGCATAATGGTTCCCCGTGGGGCCATTACTGCGCCCATATTCCAGTGGTTACCTGCTATTCCGGTGTTTTTACCGCAAACCATTAGTGCCGGGAATATTGCTAACGAACAATTGCGTTTGCATCAGGCTTTAGCACACACTTTGGCCGATTTACAGCAGTTGGCACAGCTGGCGGAGCAACAGATTGGTGCTCAGGCGGCGGCTATCTTTACTGCACATGCCATGCTAATTGATGATGAAGAATTATATGCGGCAATGGATAAGCGGATAGAACAACAACGGATTTGTGCAGAATCGGCATTACAAGATGAGTTAATGGCTATGGTGGCTGACTATCAGGCACTGAATGATGACTATCTGCGCGTCCGAGAGCTGGATATTCGAGATATTCTTAATCGCACTTTAGGTCATCTGACAGGATTACCGCCAGTTCCTATTGCAGTCGACAGTGAGATTTTATTATTGGCTGAGGAGTTATTCCCTTCACAAATGATTGGTTTGAATCACCAGCAAGTAAAAGGTATCTGTTTAAGTAAAGGACATATCCTTTCTCACAGTGCGATTCTGGCAACAGAATTGGATATTCCGATGTTAGTTGGTGCTATTGGTTGCCTTGGGGCTAGCCACAATGGCCAAAAAGCCTTATTGGATACCGCAACTGGAGTGCTCAAACTCCAGTAAACGGTTTAGTCTCCAGCCGCTATAATCTGTTGAGATAGCAGCCTTAATTCAGGGCTGCTATTTGAGGTATTAAGCAACTCAGTGGCGTTAGAATCTGGTTTTTCCAGTTATAGCGCTCTGCTATTAGTGCAGTACTTGCTTGTCTGATTTTATCTATTTCAAACTCAGTTAATTGGCAAACATGGTGTATAACTTCGGCTAAATTTGCAGCATCCCCCGGAATATGCAAGAACCCATTAATACCCTCTTCAACTTGTTCTCGCAGACCGCCAGAGTCGGCCACAATTAATAAAGCTCCCTGTTCTCTTGCTAACCAGCGTGACTCCATAGGAATAAGTCCATTCGGTTCATTTTCAGCAGACAGAACACACACCCGCGTATTACGCCACTGGATTAGGCAAGCCATCAGTTCGCGATCAAACGAATTTATAATTGAAGTATGCGCATCAAGTTGGCTGGCTAATGCTGATAATTCTGGCAAGACAGGATCACTCACGATAACAGTATGTATATCATTACCCAGATAACTCGCTGCTTTAAGCAACAAATCATAGCGCTTATAATACACACCTCTCCCTAGTGTTATTGCCAGCGGATGGTCGAGTGATATTCCGTAAGCAGATAATGTGTCGCCAATCTCTTGCTCACTGCGTATCCGATACCATGGGTCACTGATATTTATCCCCGCGGGAACCGGTATAAATGTTTGCGGGTCAGCACCATATTCTGAAACTAAGTGATTAGCCAGGAAATTGCTGATAGTACCGAGCTTAATATTAGAATCAATCTTTGCCCATTGAATGGGTAATGATTCAGCCATCAACCGCTCAGGATTGGGTAATGGCATTTCATGATTAAATGCGGTGCCGTGGGAGACATAGATAATCTTTAGATTTGCTCCTTCGACTGCGGTATGTAAGCTGGCAATTAAAGGTGTAAATGAGAATGGCAGTTCATGACAGAATGCTAAAGTAATATCGTAATTCTCACTGATATCAATAATTTTTGCAGCAGCAGCAGCAGAGGATATCTTCCAGTTTTGTAAGTCACCGAGAAAAGCATCGCCATAGGGCCATAAACATCCCACTCCGTTACCCAAGGTCATATTTGGCACTGTTGAGAATGTCCCTCCCATTTCATGAATTTTTTTTATATAATAATCGCGACAATCTGTATCAAAGAATTCATTATATTTGCTGTATGCAATTTCAATAAAATGTGGCTCTAACCCTATATCATGAGCAGCCAGTAAATCAATTACCTCACTTAGTGCCTGAATTTGCCCTCTGATATAAGAGCCAACCCCTCCAACAAAAATTTGAATGCCTTCCGTGGAAAGATGAACTATACCTATTTTTAGATTGTTTTTTTTATGGATTGGAAATATGTTTCCTTGCATATAAAACCTCGAAGTTTTAACGAGAAATATAATTTATAGGCATCCTGCTGTCTTAACAGGTGATTTTTTCTTTGATACTCTATAGTTGTTGATAAATAAGAGGTCCAAACCACAGCTTAAAAATAAGTTAATCACATCCTTTGGTGTTTCAACTATTGGCATCCCTTTAATATTCAATGAGGTATTCAGCAATATAGGTATTCTGGTCTCTTCAAAAAAAGCGGCTATCAATTTATGGAATTTTTTATTTATATCGTCTTTAACCGTTTGGACGCGAGCACTTCCATCGACATGAACAATTGAGGGGAGGTCAGTTCGGTATTGTTCTTTTACATAAGCAATAAATAGCATGTAGTCACTATCATGATTTAAATGGAAATAATCATGCACTTTTTCATGCAAAACGGCGGGGGCAAAAGGCCGGAAATCCTCCCGAAACTTCACATTGGCATTAATATGATCTTTCATTTGTGAACTGCGGGGATCCGCCAGGATACTTCTGTTTCCTAAGGCGCGTGGCCCGAACTCAGACCCACCTTGGAACCAGGCAATAACATGACCTGAGGCAATGGCCGCCGCTGCCATGGTTTCAATATCTTCACAGTAAGCGTATTCAATCTTATCAGCTTGCTCTTCAAGCTCGGTTGTCACACTAACATCATCATAGTTCTTGCCAAAAAAAGTCGAACCTGAATGCTTGATTCGCTCTTTTTTAAGGACTTCCAACCAGCCATAATAACAACACCCTATAGAAAGCCCATTATCGCCCGCTGCCGGTTGAATATATAAATTATCGAACTCACATCTGTTAATGAGTTTTTCATTAGCTGTTGCATTTAATGCGACCCCGCCGGCATAAGCAAAGTTCTTCATAGGATGAAGTTGATAGTAATAATTGAACAGATAGAATAAGGCTTCTTCAAGCTGGGTTTGTGCCCAATAGGCCAGGTCAGCATAATATTGGAAATTATCGTTAAAATGCGTGGGATGAGTATTGAGTAATGGGTCAATATTTTCCCACCAATCATTCCGTAATATCACTTTTCCGGCATTGAAAAAGAAAGGTTTCCAGTTGATAATATCCTTTCTCCCATAGGGGGCCAACCCCATTAATTTACCCGCACAGTCGAGTTCACCAAAAATATACAGTGCTATACCTTCATAAAACTCACCAATAGAATTTTCTATTTCCCAAGTTGAGGCGGGATGAATTTTCCTGTCTTTCCTATTTACCCAACGAGAGAAGTCTTTAAATATGGGGACCATCTTGCCATTTTGATAAATATAGTAGCTGCATGTTTCCCAGTAACGATAACGGTTATTAATATGAATGTTATCTGCACCAGATATATTTGTTATAATGTCATTACAACTGTCTACGCTACCACCATGTCCATCAATAATGACGACGCCCATATCGTCAAAAGGGGATGTACCTATTGCACTGTAAGCATGAGCTAAGTGATGGGAAAGCGTGACAATAGGCACCATGGGCGGTAGGACTCGATTTTTCCGGTATTCTAATTGCTCGCTAAAAAGTGGGTTATGAGAATTTTGCTCTACAATTAATGTGAGATCGTTATATTCAATACCCGCAGCATCTAAACAGTACTGAATTGTATCATTATCATTAAACCCATCATGCTTTATTCTCGATATTCTTTCTTTCTCGATTGCGAATATAATTTCACCGTCTTTCATTAGGCATGTTGAACCATCATGGGATAGGGCAGTGCCAAGAATGTAAATTGGTTTATGCATAATTAATATCCTTATTAATTTACAATAGAGTCAGTTGAGTTGTCAGTTAAGTAAATAAGCCAGCCTACGGGATAGGGCAAGTGTTGTTAATGATGGGTTGGCAGCACCTGGCCGTGGAAATGTGCTAGGGCCAACAGCAAATAGATTACTTATATGATTAAACTCATGATTATCATTTAATACCGCTCCGAGGGGCAGAGTACTACTTTCATGGTTTTCAGTCCCCAGTGGGCTAATCCAGGTTGTAGGTACATTGTAATTGACAACTCTGGAAGGGGACCGAAACTGATGATGAACATCTCCCATCGTGCGTGCATGAATAATGAATCCTGCTTCAAAAGCTAATGGCTCAAATGGCATTTTTTTACTGTCACAGACTTCACGCCAGAATATATTTAACTCGTCTTGTTCCTTTTGTATTAATATATTATCTGCATTTACTAAATTACATAAAATAGATAATGGCATGATTTCATCATCTGTTGTTATGCTAATATTTCCTAGAGTCGAAGGGATTTGTTCACCCATCGTCCATACTTCTAGTTCAATGCCAAATTCTGACCTACTGATTGTGAAGAATAAATTAAATCTTTCCCCAGAGATGCTGGGGCTGAAAAATATAGTGTCGGGATGGCTGTCAATTAACTTACCCATTTTAGCCGGGGCTTTGTCATGCTCAAATGTGACATTAAATCCTTGCACAATATGATCAACAAGACCGGTGATTTTTTTCTCTATCAAATTACCTGTATCATAGAGTGATTGGGCCGCTAAACGTGAATTCTCAATTGTACCTAAGGCAAGCACGCATTTATCGGCTAATACGTCATGTATTTTATCGGATGCAATTTCTCTTAATTTTGCACCGATACATTTCCCATTCCTAATAATAATCGCGATAGCTTCATATCCAGAAATAATAAGGGGGCTGTTTCTGAATTTATCATCTTCTTTCCAATAAGATAGGGGCGAATAAGCTTCCCAACGGCCAGATTCTCCTTGTATTTTGATGACTTGCGGGGTGACCTTAAATTCAAAATGAGTAAATTTGAAAGAATAGTCAGCATCATAATTTTTTTCAGCCCATGCTAATATTTCAGACTGTACTTGGCTATAAAGGGATGGGCCTCCTAACCAGCTCTCTGTCAGGTCACTGACAATCTTTGGAGGCCAGTGTTTGAGAATTTCGGAATCTATTGGCAAGATAACACCATGCCAATAGAGTGAGCGGCCACCTACTCTTCGCCGTAGGCAGGTTCCTTTTGAGAAATGAGGTTCACTTAAAGATTGCCATGAACGATAAGCATATTTATCTGAGTCTTCATTTTTCCAAAATTCATTGGCTTGTAGATATTCTTCTCCTGCATTTATGTGATTACAATCATCCGCTGGCCCCGCCTCTATAACAACTATGTTTTCCACTTCTCTGTTATTTAAATGTTTAGCTAATTCTAATCCTGACATTCCTCCACCTAATATCAGAATATTGATTTTTTCAGGAATCTCCGCCGCCTTTTTTGGGAGCGTCTCTATGATATTCATGATGTATCCTCTAAAAGAAAAGTTTATTTAAAAACTAATGGATTTAAGTTAGAGTCGGACAATTCACCTCGCAATTTATGTATAAATTCATGCCATGGATTTTCTGGGAATTTTGATTGAACCAGACGTTTATTACTGGCTAGCTTAATTTTAATATCTACTTCACCAGCAGCATGCTTACGCATCCATTCAAATAACTGCGGCGCAGCATTCGCAGGGGCATCGGAGTTCACTTTTATATGATGATATTCGGCGCCATAAAACTCAGTGAACGCAGTATATTCAGTAACGGCGCATGGGACCCCTGCAATAGCCGCGAGCGCAGGCCCTAAACCAACACTTTCAACATTGTCGACATTTGGGGTGAATAAAACAGCCCCAGATAAAGCATGACATATGATGAGTAAATCAATCTCATCCAGATACCAACGGTTATCATTACTCTTATAAGTTTGAAGCGGAACCTCATCTAAAAATATGATGTCATCATTAAGATTCAAAGCGTTAACTTGCATTTTTAGGCAAAGTGCATATTCAGGATCCTCATTCATATTTCCAAATATAAATAATTTAGGAGTACATAAGTCTTTCTTTTTATAAATATCAAGCAGGGAACTAAAAACATCAATTGATATTTCGATACCTTTGACTCTAAATACCCTGACAGGAACAATGATAACGGGAGAACCAGCGGGTATATTATGCTGATTTAAAAATTCACTGTGAACTGCATTAAATCCAGATTTATCTATAGAAGGTAATATATTTGGAATGACATCTACAGCTAATTCTGTTGGATAGCATCGGCATTCATTTGCCAGCGCTTCTGATGCGACTATCCATTTGGTATGGGTATTATTTTGTGGTATCGGAGTCAAGGGATTAGGTGTTTTTGGGTATAGTCTTTCCGCATGTTCATAGATACTATAGCTACCAAAAAGATCATGTTCCCAGAAAATTACACCGCCGTATTTTTTTTCCACCCAATACTCTTTTGCCGCATTATGGATAGCCAGATTTACTGGGACAGCATCGGAAAGTGTCATGTTTAAGCAGAATAACCAGTCAATCTCATTATCTTTAAGCCAATTAATAAAGTAATTTTTATAATATTCAGAAATTAAATTTATCTTTCTTTTAATATCTATAATTTCTGAATTTATTAAAGATTCATATTTAGCGATTTCATTCCTTAAATGGGTGAAGTCATTGCTGAAGTCTTCTTTGCATATTGAATAATCATGAATAGAACTCACCTTCATCCATGTTGGATAGTATGATCCCGGGCTGCCATGAGGGAAGAAATTGATTTTGTCTGGCCGCCATGAAAATCCAAGATCGGTAGGTATTTCATTAATTATAATATTATTTTTTATGGCTATTTCAGCCACGTTTCTAAATATAGTTAATAAACCGCTGGTTGGGAGGCCATCTCCTGATATGATCGCCCACTTCATTTTCTTCATTATTTATCTCCTGATATTAACTGCTCGGTCTAATTGATTTTATGGCTAAAATATTAATTAATAAAAAGATTAATATGCAACTAATCAACATGGCTATAAAAGCGGTTCTCAGTGAGGTTAAATCTGCCAATATACCTATTAATGGCGGGGAAATCAGTAAGCCAACTCTTGACATCCAAGTGGCAAAAGTAATCCCGCTAGTCGCATTTATATTGGGTAGTTGTCCAATAAATGAGATTGTTAATGGAAATACCACAGATATTCCTAAACCAATGAGAGAAAATCCGAATATTGTAAAATAAGATGAATTAACACATATTATTAATACTATTCCAAACATCGACAATAATATTCCATATTTTAATGTTAGCATCTCACCCCAGTTATTTGTGAAATGATCGCCAAATATACGACCAATTACCATACATATTTGACACGCGAGGTAAGGTACGCCGGAAATAATTGAGGAGGCATTATAAATATCCTTCATGTATATTGCTCCCCAGATGCTAGCGGCCTCTTCTATACTACATGTGAATACAAGTATTATTAAGGCTATAATATATAGCTTAGTTTCTGATGATATTATTTTCTGTTCTTTGTGCGGTTTTTTATGTAAATAAATATAACTCACTGTGCGTGTTGTTTGGAATAGTAGAATATACATAATAAACATTGTTAAATTTATCATGAATAATATAAGGTTGAATTGACCCATTGAAAACCCAAAACCAATTGCCATTACGGCAACAAACCCTCCCCATATTGTACCGATACTGCCTACACCATGTAGCCTATTAATTAAACTTTTCCCATATGATCTCTGTATATTGATGGCCTGCACATTGATACATGTATCCCCCCAGGAATCAAAAACACCAAACAGAAAAAGTAATAATGTTATTTCATACCACGATGATGAAAATGCAACTGTTGATATTGCAATAATTAATAATAAAAATGTTATATTTGTGGCCCAATATAACCCCATAAAATTGATAAGCTTCTTAGATAATAAACCAAAAATTATCGATCCAGCTGGTATGGCCGACACCATGATTCCAACCATATAATTACTGAGATTAAATCTTTCTTTTAAATCTGGAATCCATGGGACCAAGCTTGCATAGGTAACGCCATGAATAAAAAAGAGTATCGATAATATGATACTTTGTTTTTCTTGCTTTTTTTTTATAATCATTACATTAGTTTCATTGAGGTTATATTCACGATATATAATTGAAATCAAATCCTAATATATTCCTATATCCCATCTTTATTGAGGGTTCCTTTAATTTTATAGGTGTTACTTGATGCCAAATTGTCGAGTTTTTATCTATATGGAATAATCCCTCGCCACACTCCAGTGTATGGGATTTGATGAGTCTATCTTTTTCAGTACAATAGAGTTTACTTATACCGCCCTCAATATTATATTTATCAATGACTAATGCAGAAACAATATAATTACTCCCATCCTGATGTAACCCTTCAGGTGAGTTAGAAACAGGATGTGTTGTGTTATCTATAATCAAAGATACTTGATGGCAAGTGACTTCAATCTTTTTTAGATCTCTCTTCGGTTCGCATTCGCACAACATTTCAATGAACTTTTTAATCAATATCTTCAATGTCGGAGAATGGATTGCGGCTCGATCCATTGGCGGAAACCGGCGTATTAATTGTCTTAAATCTAATTTATGATCAGCATGTTGAGTAAAGTGGGTTAACGGGGGAAGGTCAATATGATTAACTTCCCATTGATTATCAATATATTCAACACAAAACTGGCTAATACCTCTTTTTCTAAAGGACTTAAAGGCGTAAAAGATTTTTTTATCTGGTATGGATAATGTAGATATCAGGGTTTGAATATTGTCAGGAACTGGACTCTCATCAAGATAGCGTTGAGCCTCCTGCATAATCATTTTTCTATGCGCAAAGCATTTATTGATAAGAAATCTTAATTGGGATAATTTTATATCATTAGTGTCCCAAGCTAATGTACTAAACGATAGTTCATCTTTAATTGATTTTATATTTATACCAAATTCATTTGTATTAAATTGAATGATTTTATATTTTATTCCCATAAAATAAATATCCTATCTCACTAGATTGTTATTGATAAACTATATTAATTTTGATAAATAACACAATATATATATCTTAATTTTATTGTTTTATAATGGTGTGTCTGATTTTTTATTTCGTTGTTTTTATATCTCAAAGTTCTCTCTTCGGCAAGCTTTTATAAATATGTGGCAATATATATGTTGATCAAAGTATATATTCTTAATGTCTTTTACTTGTTTCTATGTGGGGATGTATTTAATCAGTAACATTCATATATAACAGACTTATTTTACTCATATCCGTTATTGAAATTATTTTCAATTTCCCTGAGTGACTTTAAATAAATTCCTGTTATTATGATTTTTTTCATAACTCTGAAAATGTTATTTGAGAGAATGGGATTATTTTTAATTTTGTGTATTGCGTTTTTCTTGCTACTAAAATTATCTTTTACATTATCAGTAATAACGCAACGTGAGTTTAATCTGGCGAATATCAGTCACTAAGGATCACGCAATGACAATTATTTTTCCTGACTGGGCTGTTTATTGATATCAAACCGGCAGCGATTCGCCCCCCTTAAATTGGTGTATATCCAGCCGGTGGAGTTTCACTTTTCGCCATAATGTGGTGCGGCCTATGCCCAATAAGGCCGCCATTTCATTTAATTGGCCTTGGCAAACCAGCGCGGCACGAATAATGGCCTGTCTTTCTAATTCTTGCAGTGATAAGACTGGCTGGGGTTGGGGCATATCCGGTTCCAGTAGCAATTTTTCGCCAAGCAGATGCTCAGGTAGGTCATTGAGATTTATTCTATTGTTGCGGCAGGCCATCGCGGCTCTCTCCACCACACTTTTCAGTTCCTGATCATTACCCGGCCAAGGGTATTGGCATAGCTGGCGAATGACACTTTCGTCCGGCTGATATTGGCAGTGAAAATGTTGCCCGAGGCTTGCCAGTGTGTGCTGAACCAGCAGCGGGATATCTTGCTGGCGTTGGCGTAAGGGGGGAATATGAAGCTCAAAAGATTGCAGGGTATAGAACAGTTGACGTCGAAAATGGCCTTGTTTCACCAGCAAGGGGAGGTCCGCGCCAGTGGCCGTAATTATCCGGACATCCACCGGGATAACCCGATTGGAATTTACCCGCATAACCATGCCGGTTTTGACAATTTGTAGCAGTGCGGATTGCATTTCTGGCGACAAATATTCGACTTGTTCCAGATATAAGGTGCCGCCGTTGGCTAATTCAAATTTGCTGGGCTGCCCTGATTCGCCTTCACTGGCATCACTGCCAAGAAATTCCCGCGCCATCAGATTTTGCGGTAATGCCTGACAATTCAAGACGATATAAGGGCCGGGCGCGCGATTACTGGCATTGTGAATGGCCTGCCCTAATTGTTGCTTACCAACCCCTTCTTCGCCATGCAGTAAAATGGGATGGCGACCTTTGGCGGCTTGCTTGCCGTAACGGATTAAGCGCCGCATTTCCAGTGACGCGACGGGCATATCATCAAAAGTATAACTGGCTCGCCCTAATTGGTTGTGAACCATTTGCCTCAGTAATTCTTGCGGATGCAGAAGTGCAATAAAGCCGCAACGGTCACCGTCAGGAATGGGTTTGAGGGTCAGCAAGGCAGGAATAAATTGTTGCTGATTCTCAAAGGTCACTTCCACATGACTGAGAGGGTTTCGGTGCAAAATAGCATGGGTCAGCAAGGCGGGGAGGGTGAGCAATTCCGTGACTGGCTTGCCAAGACTGTTGGTTTCATTGAGTTGTAAGATGGCCGCGGCTCGGCGGTTAAGGTACAACAAACAACCCCGTTGATCCCAAGCCATTACGCCGTCTTCAACCCCATCAAGCAGGGCATTGAGTTCATTCAGATGGCGGTTAGTTTCTGCCAATAGAGTGTCGGCGTGGAGGTAATTACCAATTTCTCGGGCGATGGCCAATGTCAGTGGCAGGTCACTGGCGGCGTTATCAACCAGTAAACTGCCCAAAACAATGACGGCCCGTTGGCGGCCACTGTTGTCATACACGGGAGTGGCGCAGAAGTGCCACGGATGCAGTGCCTGTTTGAAATGTTGCTGCCCACTGACCTGTATCGGGTGCCCTTCGGCGATGGCCAGTGCCGGGGCATTGGTGCCAATCAATCCTTCGGCCCAATAACTGCCGCAATCAATCCCCAACTCGCGCAGCTGGCTCATGGTCTGCGGATGGCCGCATTGCCACAAGGTGCAGCCACTTTCATCAAGAATTAACAGGACGCAATGGCGTGATTCCATATATTCATAAGCATCTTCCAGTGCGGCCTGACCTAACACCAGTAAGTCATTTTTTCGCTGACAAATTGACTGGAAAGTAGCTCCCGCCGCGCGGTGTGGCACCCGCCATTGCTGGGCTTGCATCAGTTTTTGGCAGCGCTGCCACGAACCCACTAGTGCTGATGTTGCCAGCGGCTCAGAATTGTTCATTCAGCGCCTTGGAGCCAGGATGTCGCCAATGGATTTGGCCCGGCAGAATGAGCTTATTTTGTGCCAAAGGTGTTTCGGCAATAAGCGCGGTTATCATCTCGAAGCTATGGCGAGCCAACCCTTGGCAATCCTGGGCGATGGTATCTATTTTTAATGGCAAACAATCAAACAGATAGTGGTCATCAAAGCTGCAAAGATGAATATCACTGTCCATTAACTGATGCTGATTAAGATAGCGCAGCACCCCTTCCAACAGGCCACAGGCGGCGGTAAATACGGCTTTGGGAGGGCGGCCCAATTGGGCACAAAGCTGGGCAATCATTTCATAACCGGAGCTGGGCAAATAATGGCCGTTGAGGATCCACTCCGGGCGACATTCGATACCCGCTTGTTTCAGCCCTTGCTGGAAGCCGGCTAAACGGTCTCTCGTCGGCGAAATTCGGGGCTGGCCGCCGAGAAAGTAAAACTCTTGCGGGTGTTGGCGCGCAACGTTTTCGACCAAAGTTGTGGTAGAAGAGATGGAATCGGTGATAACCAACGGCAATTCTGACTCACCAATCAATCGGTCCATTTGCACGACCGGCAAGCGAGCATTAATTTTTTGATATTCGCCGTCATTGAGTTGGCTGGAGGCCACAATCAGGCCATCGACCTGGCGCTGTACCAAGCTGTTTACGGCCATCATTTCTTGGCCGGGGTTTTCGTCGGTGCAGGCGATAAGCAGCTGTAATCCTGCTTCGCGACATAGCATTTCCAGCTCACGCGAAATGAGTGCAAAGCCGTGGTTAGTCATCTCTGGCACCACCAACCCTATGGTGTGGCTGCGGGTTGAGCGCAGAGAGCGGGCGTGGAAACTCGGCTGATAGTTATGTTCGCTGGCCAGAGCAATAATACGATCCCGCGTTTCGTCCGAAACACGATATTCCTTGCTACGTCCATTGAGCACCAGACTGGTGGTCGACTTCGACACACCAGCCAGCTTGGCAATATCGTTGATGGTAATACGTTTATTGTTTTTCACAGATTAATGTTTTTCACCGGGTGAATCTGTCGCCTTGAAAGATAATTCATTCTAACATGGGCGAAGACAACAGCCAGTGTTGGACACACAGTTCGGCACTTCCGCCAAAAATTGCTTGTGGCGGTTCTGTCGGGAAATAACTTGAGGTCATAACTGCCTCACCCTGATTGATAAAAATTTCTATGCTGCAACGGTCGCAAAGTAGCTGTAACTGTTGCAATTGACCACGCCAGTAACGGAATTCTTGCAATCCGGTGCGCAGATTATTGCGGCTCAGGATCAAGCGCGCACCATCCCATTCCAACACCAGCGCATTGCCCAATGAGAGGGTAAATGGCGCGCTGACGTCGATTATCATTTCAGCATTGCTGATAGGCAGAAGTGGCGCATTTTGAGCACGGCCTTGCCACTGGTGGTATTCACGACGTAGCGCAGTTAATTCGCGAGCCGGTTGCTGAATCAGTTTGTCACCGTTGAGGCTCAACTCGCGTGGGCAGGTCATGGTGTGGATCCAGCCATAGGCTACTGTCGGTTGGTACAACTCATCTTCGTCTGGAATACCCATCCAGCCAAATAATAAGCGGCGACCATCAGCGGCCAGTGTGGTTTGTGGCGCGTAGAATTCAAAACCGGCATCCAGTTCATGGAAATCCTGATGATTAAAGGTGCTGTTGGCATAATCCAATTGGCCCAGCAGATAACCCGCCTGAAAGGTATTACGATAACGCTCTGCTTCGGCGGGTATACCTTGTGGGCAGAAAATCAAAACGTCCTTATTTGCCAAGGTGAACAGGTCGGGGCATTCCCACATATAACCAAAAGGCCCAAGCCCACCCAGACCGGAACCGGCAATTTCGCCTAAGTTATGCCATTCATGCAAATCATCCGAGCACAGCAGCAGAACCTTGCCTTGCAGTTGCTTATCTTGAGCCCCCAACACCATGTACCACAGGCCGTCGTGCTGCCAGACTTTCGGGTCGCGCACATGGCCGGTATAGCCCGCAGGCAATGGGAGCACCGGCCCTAATTTGTCAAATTCTCCGCGCTCATTTTCCTGCGCCAAACATTGAAATGCGGTGCGGGAGCCATCGGGATATTTCACATTACCGGTATAAATCAGGGTGATAAGATCATCAGCAATCACTGCCGAACCGGAGTAACAGCCATGACTTTCATAGGCTTCGCTCGGCACCAATGCCACCGGCTGATGTTCCCAATGAACCAAATCAGTGCTGCGCCAGTGGCCCCAATATTTACTGCCATGGCGGCAATCCAGCGGGTTCCATTGATAAAACAGATGATAATAGCCAGCATGATAAATAAATCCGTTGGGATCATTCAGCAACCCGACGCAAGGCGCCAGGTGCCAGCCCGGCCGGTGCGGGTCTTGCAATGCGCGGCACTGACCGCGCATCACTGCCAGCGTAAGATGTTTAAGCAAACTGGCTTCTTGCATTATTCGCTGTCCGTTTTGTATTTAAGTAGCAAGGAAATAATAAACGCCGCACCAAAGGAAATTACCAGCCCAATCAGATAGTTAATTATAGAATTCCCTTGCACGATGGCAATGCCGGGGATGCCGGTCAAGCCCACTGCTGTCATATTGACATGATTAGCTACTACCCATGCACCTCCTAATGCCCCGCCCGCCAGTGCGGCGAGGAAGGGTTTGATAAAGCGCAGGTTTATCCCGAAAATCGCAGCTTCAGTGATCCCCAGCATGGCGGAAAATGCTGAGGGGATCACGATGGCCTTAATCTTGGTATCACGAGTTTTAAAGTAGACCGCCAGACACGCCCCGCCTTGTGCGACGTTCGCCATCGACCAGATGGGCAGCAGGAAATTGACACCAATATTCGGGTTGCCCAATAAACCAGCTTCGATTGCATGGAAACTATGGTGGATACCGGTTATCACGATAACGGAATAAAGCCCACCAAACAGTAACCCGGCCAGCCAACCCGCATGGGTAATCAAGGTGCTGAGCACCAGTGAAATCCCGTCACCCAGCACACGTCCCGCAGGGCCGATAAACAGCAGCGCAACAAAGCCGGTAATAATGACTGTCAAAAATGGCGTGAGAATTAAATCCAGCGCATCCGGAATGATTTTGCGCAGGCGTTTTTCCAACATGCTCATAAACCACACCGCCAGCAGGACGGGGAATACCGTGCCCTGATAGCCAATCATTGCCACCTCCATACCGAAGAAATTCATGGTATGGAAACCGCCCGCCACTCCCCAGGCATTGGTCAGTGCCGGGTGGGTCAAAATGCCGCCTAGAGTGGCGCCCAGATAGGGATTACCGCCAAACTCTTTGGCGGCGGTAAATCCAATCAAAATAGGCAAAATAATGAAGGCGGCGGAGCTGAACATATCCAGCATGATAAACAGCGCGCTGTTGGCATCGGCCCAGCCATAGGTTTTGACCATGCCGAGCAAGCCCATTAACAAACCGGAGGCGACAATCGCCGGGATGATAGGGACAAAAATATTAGAAAGCAGCCGGGCAATGCGCTGGAATGGGTTCAGTTTACGGGCTGCGGCATCGGCAGCTTCTGATTTACTGGATTCATTGATGCCTGCCACTTTAATAAATTCTGCATAAACTTTATTCACCAGTCCGGTGCCGAAAATAATTTGTAATTGCCCGGCATTGCTAAAGCAGCCTTTGACGCCTTCGACTTTTTCCACTGCTGATTTTTGCACCAGTGAGTCATCAGCCAGCACCAAACGTAAACGGGTCGCACAGTGCGCTGCACTGACAATATTGTCTTTACCGCCGAGTAATGGGAGCAGAGCCTTTGCGGTCTCATTAATATTCATTATATCCCTCGCACATCAAATAGGTTTCCCGCCGTGGCAGCCAATCCCCTGCTCACAGCGGGGAATTGTCAGAACCAGGTTTCCATCTGGATACCAAAGTTCCATTGGCCGCCAGCTGCAAAATCATTTTTACCGAAGGCATCATCTTTGGCGTAGTTATCCAGGTCTTGGCTCCAATCCATGTAGGTCGCGAAGACACGAATTTCTGGTCGGCTAAAGAAGTTACTGATATCGCCCGCTTTAAAGGTTGGTGCAAAGGTCAGTTTATAGAAACCGCCGCTGACTTTGTGATAATCCTTATACCCTTGCGGGTCGAGATTCATGTATTGGTAACTGCCTTCATAAGCCAGAGCAAAGTTTTCCGTGATTTCCTGAATCAGACGGGCATTGAACGTCACCCACTTATAACTATCGCCCTCGACATATCGGTCTTTACTTTGCTGTGCCAATATTGCGGGAGCCAGGCTCCAGGTCTTACTCAGCGCCGTTGTGCCGTATGAGGCCAGACGCCAAGTGTCTGCGCCGCCGGTTAAGTTGCCATCAGAGCCAATAGACTTCACTTCAGCACCCAGGCCGTGACCATATAACAAAGCCGTTTTTGAGGTCCCTTCGCGCAGCCCATAGAAGCTGTCTCCGTGGTAGGCGACCATGCTGTGAATACCTTTATCAGCGGCATTGGTATTGACGGTTTCACCACTGTTTTTGCGCGCTTCATTATCTTTGGCACGTAAACCACTCAACATCCACTGGAACTGGCCACTGTTGTTATTGGTAGAGAAATAGTTATTGGTGGTGAAAATATAGCTTTGAATATCACTGTTAACATTCTCGATTTCGCCGTAATTGCGGCCATATAGCGAGAAGTTGCTCTTCAGATTATCAGCCCATTTGATGTCATAAATACCGCCACCCGTACCGGCCAGGAATACCACATCGGAATCCAACCAGTGAATATCAAAGTTATCGCGATCAAAGCGCTTACCGGCCCACAGAGTACTGTCTTTGAAAATACCCGTGAAGGTGGGCAAGGTGCCCAATTCGACAAACGCCTGTCGCACATTCAGGTCACTGCTGTCGGCCGTCCAGTCGTTATAACTGCGTTGGCCATCAGCCAACATCACCTTGTAGCGGGTTGTCGCGCCGTTATCCAACTTCTGTTTTTTCTCAAGATTCACTTCAACATAGGTATCCGGCTCATTGCCTAAACGGCCAATCGCCCCACCGGTACTGCCTGCCGGGGAAACATAAGGGCCGCCTTGAGTGCCGGTACCGGAAGAGTTCATTAACAAACCAGAGCGAGCATAGCCGTGAAACTCAAAGCCATTGTCGCTTTGCGTTTTACTCTCTAATTTCTCAGTACGTTTTGCCACTTGAACGGTTTTCTCTTCTGCTTGAAGAGTGCGAGTTTCCAGTTTTTGTGCTTGTTTTTCTGCAACTTCGGCGCGTTTTTCTGCATTTTTTGCCCGTTGCTCTGCTTGTTGTAATCGCTGTTCCAAAGCATTGAGACGGGCTTCTATGTCCATATTTGATGAGGCTGCTGAGGCGGGGGTCGCTGCACAAGAAAGAATAAGTCCTATTGATACAGCAAGATAGCTTGGTTTTATCATCATTTTTATATCACTCGGTATGTGATTGATTGTATTTATGCTAAACAGCTAAACCGGTTTTTCATGGTTAACATACGGGCGATCAGTCAGGATTAGCAAAACATTTTGCTAACCCGGTTCAGCTATTGTGATCTGCACTACAAATCGAGTGATATGACGAGAGAAGCAAAGCAGTGAAAGGGATTCTATGTTCTGAACGAATATACTCAGAAGTGTGGCGTGAGCTGGGTGTTTAGCAAAGGCTGATGAGTTACTGAGAAAGTTGGATGCCAACTCAGGGCATCCGCTATCGAGTATTAATGTTCGCGTTGTAGAAAATGTAACAATTCCAGTGCATTAGGTAAGGCTGTCATTGCCCCTTTAGCCGTGGTGGCTAGAGCGCCGCATGCTTGTGCTTGCTTGATAACCGCACTTAAATCCCGGCTCTGATACCAGTCGGGTTGTTGCGATAATCCCGCGAGCAGCCCGGCAACAAATGCATCTCCAGCCCCGGTCGTGTCTACTGGGGTAATTTTCCAACTGGCATATTTTTTCACCTCTCGGCGGTTATGCACCCAAACACCTTCAGCCCCCAATGTGACCAGCAGTAATTTACAGCAATAATCCGCCATAAAGTGCTCCATGGCCGTGGCGATATCTTGATTAGGGCAGATAAAATCCAACTCTTCGCGCGATAGTTTTACAACATCAGCTAACTGCAAAGCTTGCTGCAAGCAGGGGAGTAGCTCTTGTGGTTCACGCCAGATATCGGCCCGAATATTGGGATCAAAACTGACCCAACCCCCATCTGCCTTGATGCGGCGCATGGCTTCAAATGCCGTGCTACGGCTGGGTTCCTGGCTCAATGCGATGGAGCACAGATGCAGCCATTGCTTAGGTTTAAATTCAGGTAAGTCATCAGGTTGTAGGAACAAATCGGCACTTGGCACCACCATAAATGTGAATGTGCGCTCGCCTTGTTGATCCAAATCCACGACCACGGTTGAGGTTCGGTGATTCGAATCCAGTGTCATTGCGCGGATATCAACATTTTCCTGCTGTAAAACTTGCTGCATAAAGCGGCCAAAGCTGTCTTGCCCAACTCGACCAATAAATGCACTTTTGCCGCCCAATCTGGCAATGCCCACTGCAACATTGGCCGGAGCTCCACCCGGACATTTAAGGTAACTATTTGAATTTTCAGGGACGAGATCAATTACAGCATCGCCTAAAACCCAAACGGTATTTTCCATGATAAACCCCTATCTTCTTCAATCCTATTTGCTGCTAAAAGTAGAAGAATCGGTTTAGCAAAGCAACAAAATAATTTGTTATCCCATAAAACCGTGAATAACATCTTTAAAAAAGAATTTATTGCCACGCCGAAGACAATCATTTAATTATTTGAAAAGATAGGGATTGTCATTAGCATTCAACTATCTTAATGGATGGTATCCCGCTGGCAGTCGCGCCTTATGGTCAGCTTGATGGGCGTCGACGTGATATGTCATTCAAATGTATTCATCAGAAGTTAGCTGCAACACATCAGTAATCATATCCGCTGGACGCACCAGGGGCGGCGGCTCATGAAAGCGTGGAGTTGGCATTTAGTTATGATTTGAGTGAATTCAATTCAGTGCTGAATGGGATAAGTGTTTCCTTTGGGTCTGGAATTTGGATAGCTACGCCAATTCCCAGGTATTATGGTGTGGAACACTCGCGCAGAATATAATTTTGGCCCAGCTTGGCCGAGCCTGACATTAGGGGCAGGGGTGAAAACTTGTTTGATCAGCGCTATCTTATTCGTTCCAATGATACCAATTCTGGTAAGTATGTCGGTCATCCGCATACTTTCTTTGTCTAAGGATAAATTGCCTTCTAATTTATCTATTTAGGATAATCCCGGCGAGTGAGTTATTTGTCGTGCTTATGTATTCCTCTCTCGCTCAGTCTTGAGAACTTTCCACAGAATGGCCCATATCATAATATAAATGATAATCATTATTCCTATTCTGTTATTAGAATAATATTTCTATTGGCCGAGAAAGTAACTTTCATCGGAAGATAGATGAGCACTGAGACGAAAGTAATAGCCCTATATCATTCAAAGGCTAATTGCTTTCTTAACGTGAAATCAGAATGATTAACTTAAATAGAGATTATCTACCCACTGATAAACCAGTGGTTTAATTTTGTCTATGTAATAACACGGATTAATAACAGAATAAAAGAGCAATATAATACCGCAGTATTCAGCTCAACCGTTCACAAGAAAGTTAATCATTGAGCTCCCCATTCAATCATTTTATCCGAGGGGGGATTCAATCTTTGATAAATTATCTTCGGCAAACGCGACCTTATTTCGCCCATCTTTTTTAGCCCGATAAAGTGCTTCATCCGCAGCTTTGAGTGAAGAGGCCAGATCATAGGATTGCAAAGGAGATATCCCCGCGCTTAAGGTGACGGTCGTGGACACTTTGTGATTGAAAACATGTGGAATATCAAGGCTTAATACTCGCTGCCGTACACGCTCAGCTAACTGGGTGGCATACTCTTCGCTTACATGTGTCAGCAACACTAAAAACTCTTCGCCACCATAGCGCACCACGATATCACGCGAACGCACAGCATCACGAATCGCTGCCGCCACCCGCACTAGAGCTTGGTCTCCCATGGTATGACCATAGTTATCGTTATAGGCCTTAAAATGGTCGATATCCAGTAGTAATACATAATGATTACCGGGAGACTGCGCGAGTAATGTCTCCAGTTTATTTTCCAATCCACGGCGGTTATATAAACTGGTGAGCGGATCTATCATGCTTAAATCACTGAATTTTTCTCTTTCATTATAAAGGTGTACAACAAGTTTACGGGTGAAATCATCACTACGGCGCAACATTAAATGATGCAAAGAGAAGCCAATCAGAGGCAGCATAATTGTGAATATGATGCGGAAAATATTTTGGAAGTCATCCAAAAAAATAACAGTTAATGCAGAGGGGGCGGAATGCAAACAAAAAGCGAGAAAGTTATCAGATAGGGCAATTGTGCCGATAAAGAAAATCGTAAACAGACTAAGTAATAAGTAGTTATTTTCATTTGCCCCCAGATACTCGTATTTCAGAATGACTTGCCAGGCCCAAAGTACGCCTATGATAATTGAAAATAAATTCAATTTATCGGCATAATTCTTCGAAATGAAAATCAAATATGCAGCTGCGCTGAGACTGATAACCGTGATCATGATGATAGGTAATGTCACGACGGGCGTTTCAGGGGACGGTAATATCATACTAAAAATAGCTGACGACGCATTAAGAAATAGAAAAAGCAATAAAGAGAGCCGATGCTTACTTTTCAGAAGCTGATCGTAGGAATGGCTATTCATGTTCAATTCACTCTGCATAATGGCGTGCTGTCAGTAGACAAATAAACAATATCTTCATGAAGCCCCTTTATTTGAGCATCACGATAAATAGTTTTTTTAAGTAATTATTTTTGTTTGAATCTTTTTAACACTGCTTTAGGAATTT
Source organism: Yersinia canariae (assembly GCF_009831415.1). Taxonomy (NCBI): domain Bacteria; kingdom Pseudomonadati; phylum Pseudomonadota; class Gammaproteobacteria; order Enterobacterales; family Yersiniaceae; genus Yersinia; species Yersinia canariae. The sequence continues at coordinate 709,014 of NZ_CP043727.1, forward strand.
TCTTAGTCAAAATTATCATTTTTGTCTCAGCCTGTCATCATGATGTCGATCAACTAATCAATTTACTCCTCTAAATCTGATATATCGATGGTATCAATGGCTCAGGGGCAGCTAAACCACACATTTTGTCATGACAACTTCATGATGCAGACTCTTCCAGAGTAATATATGATATTGGTTATCATTATCATTATCACTTGAGTGGAGATCATTATGATTACAGCCAGATTTTCAGCTTACCGTTCATGGGGGATAAGTGGTTTATTAAGTCGTGGGATGTCCAGTGGCTGGGGGATGTTACTGCCTGTTGCTTTGCTACCGGTATTGGGGTGGGCTGATATTACTGTGGGTCAGTTGCGAGTGCTGATTGTGGTCGCTATGCTGGCGACGGTGAGCATGCTTTATCACACGCGGTTGCGGCACTTTTTATTACTGCCATCTTGTCTGGCGCTTTTGGCGGGTTTTGTCGCAATATTGATGCACAATGGCATCCATTGACAGAGCAGAACTATAAAGAAAGGGTTTAATAGGTGCTGATATGAGAAATCATCGTGGTGCGAAGGGAGGGACTTGAACCCTCACGTCCGTAAGAACACTAACACCTGAAGCTAGCGCGTCTACCAATTCCGCCACCATCGCCCAAATGATTTCTTACTGCTGTGCCCATTATACTTCAAACTGCATGTGCGTTTACCGCCTTGCTGCAACTCGAATGACTTTGGGACTATCTTGAAAAGAGTAAAACTTAGGATTTATATCACCAGCTTGGTGCGAAGGGAGGGACTTGAACCCTCACGTCCGTAAGAACACTAACACCTGAAGCTAGCGCGTCTACCAATTCCGCCACCATCGCATGTGCTGTGCAATATAAATCATTCCCTTCATATTTGAACCCGCAGGGGTTAGTTTCACGACTCATCCAAATCACTTACTTGAGTAAGTTTATCGGGATGGGGTTGCTCACGGCTTACCTGCAATTCAAATTACTTTGGGTATTTACTGCTGATTATTCAAAAAGACTGTTTGGTGCGAAGGGAGGGACTTGAACCCTCACGTCCGTAAGAACACTAACACCTGAAGCTAGCGCGTCTACCAATTCCGCCACCATCGCGTACCGGAACATGACTTTTTGATACAACCACGGGGGCGAATTCTAGAGATTTTCGCGTTCAGGTCAATACTTATTTCCCCTAAGCGGGACGTTCGCTGTAAAAAGCATCATATGTTGATCAAATGATTTGATTACCGGCGTTTTTCTTATTTTGGGCTTACCGCGTCATGTGGGTGGATTCCGGTGGATAATGGGCGAATAGTTCAATTAACCAGTCAATTAACACCCTAACTCTGGGGGCCAAAAAGCGCCCTGGGGGGAACATGATAAACAGTGGCATTACTGGCGGCGGCATATGAGATAATACTTCAATCAGTTCGCCTTGTGCTAATTGCCCCTGAATTCCTGCCGTGGGCACTTGAATTAATCCTAAACCTGCGACCCCCGCCGCGATATAAGCATCCGCGCCGCTGACACTCAAGATACTGGGCAAAACGCGATTTTCAATTTTCCCCTGACACACAAATTCTAGCGGATAATCGCGGTTATTTAATTGGGAGAAATAGCCCACAGATTGATGGCCCGCTAAGTCATCCAGTGACAGCGGAATGCCGTATTTTTCCAAATAAGCTGGGGATGCGCAGGTAATTTGTGGTTGCTGGCCAATATTCCGCGCGGCTAATTGTTCATCATGGGGCAGCCAGGCGCGCAGTACACAATCCACACCTTCACGCATGAGGTCGATAGTGCTGTCATTGGCGCCGAGAATCAGTGTGATATGGGGATAGCGCTGATAAAAGTCACTCAGCGCAGGGATAACCACATTGCGCGCCAGTGAATGGGGCATATCAATGCGCACTTTCCCTTCCGGTTGTAGCCGCTGGTGACTGAACAGCGAATCCGCCTCTTCAAATGCCGACAACAATTGCAAGCAGCGCTGGTAATAGAGTGTGCCCTCAGCGGTGATATTCACTTGTCGAGTGGTGCGCACCAGCAAGCGGACGCCTAGGCGCTGCTCTAACCGCTTTAAAGTATGGCTGACCGTAGCGCGCGGTAATTGCAGTTTTTCTGCTGCGCGACTGAAACTGCCCAGCTCAACAATACGCACGAATATTCTCATGGCTTGTATCTGGTCCATAACTGCGTCCGCCTATTGTTGGTGTTTTTTGAACAGTGATGAGCAGTTTGCATTATTTATCTTTCCTCGCGAAACAACCACACTTTCTTCCGACATCACTAATGGGGAGTATCACAATGCAACAACGTCAATTAGGTTCGAATGGCCCACGGGTTTCTGCTCTGGGTCTTGGCTGCATGGGAATGAGTGACTTCTATTCCACCAATCAGGACGCCAATGAGTCCATTGCTACCCTACATCGGGCACTGGAACTGGGTGTGACTTTGCTGGATACCGCTGATATGTATGGCCCATTTACCAATGAAGAGTTAGTGGGGCGGGCGATTAAGGGCAAACGTGATCAGGTCTTTTTAGCCACCAAGTTCGGTATTGTTCGTGATCCCGCTGATCCCACCGTTCGCGGTGTGAGCAGCCGTCCTGATTATATTCGTCAGTCGGTTGACGGCAGCCTGAAGCGCTTAGGTGTTGATGTTATTGATCTTTACTACCAGCACCGTGGTGATCCGACGGTGCCGGTTGAAGATGTCATTGGGACTTTGGCTGATTTGGTCACGGCGGGGAAAATCCGCTATATCGGGCTAAGCGAAGTATCAGCATCAACATTGGAAAAAGCCCATCAGGTGTACCCGATTACTGCAGTACAGAGTGAATACTCACTGTGGACGCGGGATGTGGAAACTTCAATCTTGGCAACTTGCCAACGATTAGGTGTCGGGTTTGTGGCCTATAGCCCCTTGGGGCGTGGTTTTCTGACGGGAGCAATACGCAGCCTGAATGATTTGGCCGCTGATGATTTCCGCCGTGATAACCCTCGTTTCCAAGGCGATAATTTTGCGCTGAATCTGGCATTGGCCGATACCGTGACAAAAATGGCGCAAGATAAAGGGGTTAAGCCGTCACAATTAGCTTTAGCGTGGGTGTTAGCGCAGGGAGAATACATTGTGCCCATTCCTGGCACCAAGCGTCGCAGTTATTTAGCAGAGAATCTGGGGGCATTGGATGTGGTGCTCAGCGCGCAAGAGTTGGCGGCGTTGGATGCAGTATTCCCCTTCCATGCCGCAGCAGGTGAACGCTACGGCGCGGAAGGGATGGCCCATCTGAATGCTTAATTAACGTTTTTTCTTAGGATCTCGTGGCGGACGCCCGACAGTTGCCTGATACACCTTAAAACGGCCATTTTGCGCCAGCACTTCATGGCTGCCAAATGCGGCATCCAGCAGTGCAGGGTACGGCAAGAAGGAGTTCGCCACGATCCGCAATTTACCGCCCACATGCAAGTGCGCAGTTGCGCCCCTGATCAGCATTTCTGCTGCGGTCAGGCTGGTTTGGATCCCATCATGGAAAGGGGGATTTGAAATAATCATCTCAAAGCGGCCTTTAATATCAGAGTAGACATTGCTGGCAATGACTTGCGCGTCGATATTATTTGCCGCCAGTGTTGCTCGGCTGGCTTCAATTGCCGCCGCGCTAACATCACTCAACGTCCATTTGATTTTTGGCGATTGTTGCGCCAATACTGAAGCCAGTACCCCAGCGCCACACCCGACATCCAACACACTGCCTTTAAACGGCTCGCTGAAAGTTGAAAGCAGCAGATGGCTGCCAGAATCTAGCGAATCACGGCTGAATACACCCGGCAGGGTTTTTACGATGACATCGCCAATCTGATAGCTTTCCCACCAGGCATCAGCATCAAACTCTGGCTGTTTATCCAGTCGACCATGATAAAGGCCACAACGGCGGGCGCTATCAATTTTGGTTAATTGCGCGAACTCTGACAGCATTTCCTCTGCACTGCGCACACCGCTGCGATTCTCACCAACCACGAAAACATCACAACCGACCGGCAGTAATGACAGTAAATTTGCCAGTTGGAACTGGGCTTCCTGTTTGCTTTTTGGCCAGTAATAAACCAGCGTATCGCAGGTTGCTACGATTTCAGGTGTTGCCACAAGACCGAATTGAACATTCTCTTCCAGCGTGTTGCTCAGCAATTGCCAGTGGTGATATTGATTGGTGTGAACCCGTACCCCGGCTGCATCAAATTGCGCTGGCAGCGCATCTTGTAAATCACCGGCAAACAACACGTGGCGGGCTAGAAATTCATCACTATGGCGCAGTATCACTTCACTGGCTGGGGTTAATGCAGACATCAGTCTTTGGCTCCTTAAGAATATGATCGGGGATTATAGAGGTTTGTTGGCGCATGTTCGATGGGTTTGCTAGCATAGTGTCGAAATACGGGTTGCTTTGACAGGAAAGAGCATGGCATCAAGACGAGACTTGCTGTTACAACAACTGGGTATTACGCAGTGGACATTGCGCCGCCCGGCCGTCTTGCAGGGTGAAATTGCAATACGTTTGCCCGATGATACCCGCCTGTTGATTGTAGCCGATCCGCTTCCTGAACAGGATGACCCGCTGTTGTGTGATGTGCTGCGCAGCTTGGGGCTGACTTCCCGTCAAGCTTATGTGCTGACGCCGGATCAGGTGGCGATGTTACCCGAAGAGACACAGTGCAACAGTTGGCGATTGGGCATCAGTGAACCGCTTGCGGTCGCCGGTGCGCAGTTATACAGCCCGGCACTGACCGGACTTTATCAAGACGCGAGCGCTAAGCGCGCACTTTGGCAGCAGATTTGTCATCATGAAGCAGATTTCTATCCTGACGCCAGCCGATCTGGCCATAGCGTACCAAATTGAGCAAGCCAGCCATGCTTTTCCTTGGACGGAAAAAACGTTAGCCAGCAACCAAGGCGAGCGCTACCTCAATTTCAAGCTGACTGTTGGGGAGCAGATGGCCGGTTTTGCCATTACCCAAATTGTATTGGATGAAGCAACATTATTTAATATTGCTATTGATCCGCAGTTTCAGCGCCAGGGCTGTGGCCGTTTACTGCTTGAACATGTCATTGCACAGTTGGAAATGCGTAATATCTTCACGCTTTGGCTCGAAGTTCGGGCCTCAAATACTCGGGCAATAGCCTTGTATGAGAGCTTGGGGTTCAACGAAGTTTCCGTGCGCCGCAACTATTACCCAAGTGCGGATGGCCGCGAAGATGCCATTATGATGGCATTACCAATGGGATAGCGCTTTTTTGCGGGTTATCTGTCTTGAATAAATTGTCTATCCCGCATAAATCAGGGAAAATACCGCGCTATAACCACTTATACCCAAGTGATAGGAATGTCCGCTTAGAATGTGGCGTTTCAAGTAGGGTATAGCGCCATAATCAATGCCTTGCTTTGCTTGGGACTTACATCACTAGGATGTGAGGCCCAGAGCAGGGCGGCCTAAAAGTAGAAATTTCAAATTATGTCTCCAAGTGAATATGCACTGGAAATCGCGAAAAGACGTACTTTCGCGATTATTTCCCACCCCGATGCCGGTAAGACCACTATTACCGAAAAAGTGTTGCTGTTCGGACACGCCATTCAGACCGCCGGTACGGTAAAGGGCCGTGGCTCAAGCCACCATGCCAAATCTGACTGGATGGAAATGGAGAAACAACGCGGTATTTCCATCACGACGTCCGTGATGCAGTTTCCGTATGGCGGTTGTCTGGTCAACTTACTTGATACCCCAGGGCATGAAGACTTCTCCGAGGATACTTACCGCACGCTAACCGCCGTTGACTGCTGTTTAATGGTGATTGATGCGGCGAAAGGGGTCGAAGACCGGACCCGCAAACTGATGGAAGTTACTCGTCTGCGCGATACGCCGATCCTGACTTTTATGAACAAATTGGACCGCGATATTCGTGATCCAATGGAAGTGCTGGATGAAGTGGAACGCGAGCTGAAAATTGCCTGTTCCCCTATCACCTGGCCGATTGGTTGCGGTAAGTTATTTAAAGGTGTTTATCACCTTTATAAGGACGAAACTTATCTGTACCAGACCGGTAAAGGCCACACCATTCAGGAAGTGCGCATTGTTAAAGGGCTGAATAATCCGGAGCTGGACATTGCCGTCGGTGAAGATTTGGCAAAACAGTTCCGCCAAGAGCTGGAGCTGGTTCAGGGGGCGTCTCATGAGTTTGATCATGACGCTTTCTTGTCGGGTGATTTAACACCGGTATTCTTCGGTACCGCACTGGGTAACTTTGGTGTCGACCATATGCTGGATGGCTTGGTCGAGTGGGCACCAGCGCCGATGCCACGTAAAACCGATACCCGCGAAGTGGTGGCGGCCGAAGAGAAATTCACCGGTTTTGTCTTTAAGATTCAGGCCAATATGGACCCGAAACACCGTGACCGCGTAGCTTTCTTACGTGTGGTTTCTGGCCGCTTTGAAAAAGGCATGAAACTGCGTCAGGTGCGCATCAAGAAAGATGTGGTGATTTCAGATGCACTGACCTTTATGGCCGGTGACCGTTCCCACCTCGAAGAAGCCTATGCAGGGGATATTATCGGCCTGCACAACCACGGGACTATTCAGATTGGTGATACCTTCACTCAAGGTGAAGATATGAAGTTCACCGGTATTCCTAACTTTGCACCTGAATTGTTCCGCCGTATTCGTTTACGTGACCCATTGAAACAAAAACAGTTGCTCAAAGGTTTGGTTCAGTTGTCAGAAGAGGGTGCGGTGCAAGTCTTCCGCCCACTGACTAATAACGATCTGATTGTTGGGGCTGTTGGTGTTCTGCAGTTTGAAGTGGTGTCTTCGCGTCTGAAAAGCGAATACAACGTCGAGGCGGTATATGAATCCGTTAACGTATCAACCGCGCGTTGGGTTGAATGTGATGATGTGAAGAAATTCGAAGAGTTTAAACGTAAGAATGAGCTTAACCTGGCATTGGATGGTGGTGATAATTTGAGCTATATCGCGCCCACTATGGTCAATCTTAATATTACGCAAGAACGTTATCCGGAAGTGCGTTTCCGTAAAACTCGCGAGCATTAATCAAGCTGTCAGCCGCATTCTGTCGGGGTACTTAGTGCCCCGATTCATTAATTTTTCTCATTATTTTTTCTCTAAGATAACTCCTACTTAGGTATTATATTTCCGTTTTAGTCCTATTCCGACTGTAAATCTTCTGAGATGCTCTATCTTTATAGATACCAGCAGGATTGACTTGCATCAAATTAGAGTGAGTTAATCTGCAATAATCGTAAAGTATTCATCAAATGCCCACCCATATAAGGTGGCGTAAGAATCCGAAAACTGGGGCGTTATTCCAGTCCAGGATTCAAAACAATAAAGGAAGAAATCGATGACAAACACAAAATTTGCCCGTTCAATGATGGCTGTTGTTTTAGGTACCATACTGGTAAGTGGTAGCGTCTTCGCCGAAGACACAATGCTTAATAAGACTAACAACGTTGTAGACAGCACTGGTGCGAAACTCGATAGTTCCATGAAGAAAGTCGATAATTACATGGGCGACAGCGCTGCAACGGCCAAAGTAAAAAGCGCATTGCTGGAAGAGAAAACCCTTAAAAGCACTGATATCTCAGTAGAAACTAATCATGGTGTTGTGACTCTGACAGGCTTTGTCAGTTCTCAGGCAGAAGCTGAAACCGCAGTTGATATCGCCAAAAATATTGAAGGCGTTAAATCTGTTAGCGATAAGCTACATGTGAAAGATCAGAAATCACAATCCGTCAGTGAATATGCTGGTGATGCCGCAACCACCAGTTCAATAAAAGCCAAATTACTGGCTGATGACATCGTACCATCACGTAAAATCACAGTAGAAACGACGGATGGCGTGGTGCAATTATCCGGTAATGTTGAAAATAAAGCTCAGGCCGAACGTGCCGAAAGTATTGCTAAAGCCGTTGATGGCGTAAAAAGCGTTAAAAACGACCTCAGCATCAAGCCTTAATTATTATCTGGCTGATGGGTATTTCGTGGGCAACAATATAACCTGCGAAATACCCGTTAATAAGTATGTCAGCTAAATAATTCATCCAATAAATCCAAATAATACAACTTCTGTCAAATACGCTACTTTTAAATAGACAGAGGTGGTTAAAGAGTGATTTTTGAACGTCAGTTTACGAAGTCATTTTTTCAAACGGGAAGGAGAAGCTTATGTTTCGCTGGGGCATTATATTTCTGGTTATTGCGTTAATCGCGGCGGCATTAGGTTTTGGGGGGCTAGCCGGTACAGCAGCCTGGGCCGCGAAAGTTGTTTTCGTCGTCGGTATTATTCTATTCCTCATCAGTTTGTTTACAGGACGTAAACGCCTTTAGTCAGGCGCAAGGGTTACAGCAAGGGTAAGAAGGGGTATCCTCAACACCTGTTGTAACGCAATGAGGATAGATGGTGGGATACAGAATACCTATCACGCTCGGTAATATTGAGCCACTCGCCTATAAACCATACCAACCCGGTAAAATGGCGTTGGTTTGCGAGGGCGGCGGGCAGCGGGGAATTTTTACAGCCGGTGTGCTGGATGAATTCCAGCGCGCCCGCTTTAACCCTTTTGATTTGATGATTGGCACCTCTGCTGGTGCGCAAAATCTCTCTGCTTTTATCTGTGGCCAACCCGGCTATGCACGCCGCGTCATTACCCGTTACACCACTACAGCTAACTTCTTCAATCCATTGCGCTTTGTTCGCGGTGGCCACTTAATTGATCTCGATTGGCTGGTGGATATCACCTCCCAGCAGTTACCGTTAGCTATGGATCAAGCCGAACAACATCTGCGTGATGGCCGTGAGTTTCTCATGTGCGCTTGCCGCAGTGATGATTTCGAACCCACCTATATCTCTCCAACCCGAGAAAGCTGGTTACCGGCCATTAAGGCCTCCAGTGCTATTCCAGGATTGTATCGTCAAGGTGTTGATTTAGATGGGATTAGCTATCAAGATGGCGGTATTAGTGATGCGATTCCTGTAGAGGAAGCTTATCGCCGTGGGGCTGATACGATTGTGGTTATCCGCACAGTACCTTCGCAGGCTTATTATACGCCGCAATGGATGAAGCGGATGGAGCACTGGCTGAGTGAGAGTAGCTTGCAGCAACTGGTGCGAATTATGCAGCAGCATGAGCAGAGTTATCATCGTATTCAGCAATTTATTGAAAAGCCGCCGGGTGACTTGCGTATTTTCGAGATTTTCCCGCCTAAACCCCTTGCCAGTAATGCACTGGGGAGCCGAATCGCGGCTCTGAATCGTGATTACCATTTAGGGCGTCGTTGCGGCCGCTATTTTTTGGCAACTGTCGGGCATTGGCTGTTGCCTAAAGATCAGTTGGAGCAGTCTGAAATCAAGGGGGAGAAAACGTCGATTTCTCTTTCCCGCCGTATGATTCAACCGCAAGATATTAACCAACCAGATGATATGGCTGACTTTATTGATATTGATAATGATGATTCTTCATTTGATATCACTCAATCGCCGGATATTATTGCGCCAGCCGTCACCGCGAAAATTACCAACCATCTTCCACCGCAGATGACAGTGGCAGACAGTGGGCTAATTATCCCTGCGGCGACACGGAGCAAAAAGAAGCCTCTGCAAGCGGATATTATTTTGCCGCCTGATGTGGCGAAAACCAAAGGTGATACCGCGTAATGGCATGGCGCAGCGGGCAGATGCCCTATTTTATTGATACCCATTGCCACTTTGATTTCCCTCCTTTCAGCGGCGCGGAAACAGCCAGCTTAATGAGTGCTGCGCAAGCGAATGTCAGGCAAATTATTGTGCCCGCGGTCAGTGCTGATTATTTTCCTCGCATTCTCGATTTGGCGGCTAACTATCCGCCACTATTTGCCGCACTGGGCATGCATCCGCTTTATATTGCGCAGCATCAGGAAGCTGATTTAGCCATATTGGCCTCGGCGCTGCGGAATAAAACAGAGAAGCTGGTGGCGGTGGGAGAAATTGGCCTGGATCTCTATATGGATGAGCCGCAGTTACCCCGTCAATTAGCGCTATTGAATGCCCAATTGAAGCTCGCCAGGCAGCATGATCTCCCGGTCATTTTGCATTCGCGCCGATCACATGACCAACTCGCTTCTGCCTTGCGTAAAGTCGCTTTGCCCTGCACTGGTGTGGTACACGGCTTTGCAGGCAGTTTAGCCCAAGCACAGGCATTCATTCGCTTGGGTTATTACATTGGTGTGGGGGGAACTATCACTTATGAACGGGCGCAGAAAACTCGACATGTTATGGCGGCATTACCCCTTTCAGCCCTATTGCTGGAGACCGACGCGCCGGATATGCCCCTTGCGGGTTTTCAAGGCCAACCCAATCGGCCAGAGCAAGCCGCGAATGTATTTGCGGTGTTGTGTGAGTTACGCCAAGAAGCGCCATCAGAGATTGCGGCCCATCTTTTGCAAAATAGCCAACGTTTATTTCAATTACCCTCAGTTGATTAATGCCCGCGATAGTCTTTTGATTTCATTATGCAAATCATCCTAATAGTTAGCGTGCTTTCACTTTTTGCTATTTTAATGTGATTTTGGTCACGTTAACTGCTTTGTGTTTGCTTTCAGTTGTGTTTATTTGTGACAGAGATTGTTTGATAGCCAGATCATGCCGGTATAATCCATCCCCACATTATTCAAATACAAATCATTAACAGGATTATCTGCATGCTCATGAGTTTAGTTGGAATGGCAGTACTGATATTAATAGCCGTGCTTCTTTCAAGTAATTTTAGGGCGATTAATATCCGCACTGTAGTTGGGGCATTTATTATTCAGGTGGGTATTGGTGCGCTGGTATTATATGTCCCGGTGGGACGCCGTATCCTTGGCGGGATGTCCGAAGGTGTCGCGAATGTTATTGCTTACGGCAATGATGGGATTTCATTTATGTTTGGCGGCTTGGTTTCCGACAAAATGTTTGAAGTCTTTGGCGGCGGTGGTTTTGTATTTGCCCTGCGAGTATTGCCCGTTATTGTATTCTTCTCCTCTTTAATCGCCGTTTTATATTATCTCGGCGTTATGCAATTGGTGATTAAAGTATTAGGTGGTGGGTTACAGAAGCTATTGGGAACTTCGCGTACTGAATCTCTTTCCGCGACAGCCAATATTTTTGTCGGGCAAACCGAAGCCCCATTGGTCGTGCGGCCCTATATTGCCACTATGACTCAATCTGAATTGTTTGCGGTAATGTGTGGCGGTTTAGCCTCCGTCGCGGGTTCAGTATTAGCCGGTTATGCACAAATGGGCGTGCCGCTGGAATACCTGATTGCGGCCTCCTTTATGGCGGCTCCCGGCGGGTTGTTGTTCGCTAAATTGATGGTGCCAGAAACTGAAAAAACGCACGATACTGTGGATGCTACCACTCTGATTGCTGAAGATGAGCGCCCGGCTAACATCATTGATGCTGCGGCATCGGGTGCGGCTTCCGGTCTGCAATTAGCACTTAATGTCGGCGCTATGCTATTAGCTTTTATCGCATTGATTGCATTGCTAAATGGTATTCTGGGCGGGATTGGCGGCTGGTTTGATTATCCGCAACTCTCTATGGAATTGATTTTGGGCTGGGTATTCTCGCCAATTGCTTATCTGATAGGGATTCCGTGGAGTGAGGCCATGGTAGCAGGCTCCTTTATCGGCCAGAAAATCATTGTGAATGAGTTCGTGGCGTTTATGAATTTCGGTCAATATTTACAAGCTGAAGAGTTAGTTAAAGCAGCGGGTTTACAGGTAGTTTCTGAACATTCAAAAGCCATTATTTCCTTCGCACTGTGTGGTTTTGCTAACTTGTCCTCTGTCGCCATCTTGTTGGGCGGGCTAGGTAGCATGGCACCTAACCGCCGCCATGATATCGCGCGCTTTGGTCTGAAAGCTGTTGCAGCAGGGACTCTGTCGAATCTGATGAGTGCCACTATCGCGGGTTTCTTCCTCGCCCTGTAATTCGGCCAGCTTGATTGGCCATTTTGGTCTGGGCAGTGCTCATTACCGTCACATACTACCTGTATGCTGCGGTTCTTGTGCGCTGTCCGTCCTCAAACAGGAGGCACGACTAACTCCTCATTATTTTATGGTTCCGCCCCATAATCCTGCGGATTCCTCCGCATAAGCTATCCTTGATGCAAGTGGGCGTAATAGTGTCAGTCAGCTATAAATGAGGTTATTTTGTGACTTTAATCACATATAATTTTCATCTGTTACAAGTTACTATTGATTAGTGTGAATTTGAACACATCTCATGTGCTGATATCGTGTTCAAATAGAGCTATAAGTTAGTGCGGTGAGATGGATCTCAATTGCCACCCATACAGGGGCTATCTTCAAGGAACCAAGTCCGCTCGCCAACGTATTGAGCTAGAACTATACGGCTCATAAATAAATACTCAGTTTTGGCAAGGTGCCGGGGCTGAAAAGTGTTGGAGAGTTTTATGACCGATTTAACCGCCTGCGCGAATCTAAATGATTATGCCAAACGCGCGCTGAGTTTAATGGATTTAACCACCCTGAATGACGACGATACCGACGATAAGGTTATTGCTCTGTGTCATCAGGCTAAAAGTCCTGCCGGTAATACAGCGGCAATCTGTATTTATCCTCGCTTTATTCCTATTGCGCGTAAAACATTACGTGAGCAAGGAACACCTGAAATCCGCATTGCAACGGTCACCAATTTCCCTCATGGCAATGATGATATTCCTATTGCGCTGGCTGAAACCCGGGCTGCGATTGCCTATGGTGCGGATGAAGTGGACGTCGTTTTCCCCTATCGCGCTTTAATGGCCGGTAACGATAAAGTCGGTTTTGAATTGGTGAAACAGTGCAAAGAAGCTTGTGCTGATGCCAATGTATTGCTGAAAGTTATCATTGAAACCGGTGAGTTAAAGCAAGAGCATTTGATTCGCCAAGCCTCCGAGATTGCTATCAAAGCCGGGGCTGATTTTATCAAAACCTCCACCGGCAAGGTGCCGGTTAATGCCACGCTGGAAAGTGCCAGCATCATGATGCGCACTATTCGTGACTTGGGAGTGGCGAAAACCGTTGGTTTTAAACCTGCGGGGGGCGTACGTACTGCAGAAGACGCCGCGCAATTCCTGCAACTGGCCGACCAATTGATGGGCGAAGGTTGGGCTGATGCTCGCCACTTCCGTTTTGGCGCATCCAGTCTGTTGGGCAGCTTGTTGACGACATTGGGTCATCAGAGCAACAGCAACAGCACCGGCTACTAACCATTATCTCAGTCATTGAACTGAGCAGATGCACTGCGGGCTATTTTGTCCGCTGTGCCGCTTTTATTTCATAAGCAGGGGGATACCTTGTTTCTCGCACAAGAAATTATCCGTAAAAAACGCGACGGCCAGCCACTGAGCGAAGAAGAAATTCGTTTCTTTATCAATGGGATTCGCGATAACGTGGTTTCCGAAGGGCAGATTGCAGCTCTGGCGATGACCATTTATTTCCATGATATGAGCATGCCAGAACGGGTAGCGCTCACGATGGCCATGCGCGATTCTGGCTCGGTTCTGAACTGGAAGAGTCTAAACCTCAATGGCCCGATTGTGGACAAACACTCCACCGGCGGTGTGGGTGATGTCACTTCCTTGATGCTCGGCCCAATGGTGGCGGCCTGCGGCGGGTACGTGCCGATGATTTCGGGCCGTGGTTTGGGCCACACTGGCGGAACACTGGACAAGCTAGAAGCTATTCCCGGTTTCGATATTTTTCCTGATGACAGCGCATTTCGTAAAATCATTCAGGATGTCGGCGTTGCCATCATCGGCCAAACCAGCTCACTGGCACCGGCGGATAAGCGCTTCTATGCCACCCGCGATATTACCGCCACGGTGGACTCCATCCCACTGATTACCGCTTCTATTCTGGCTAAAAAACTGGCTGAAGGGCTGGATGCGCTGGTAATGGATGTCAAAGTGGGGTCGGGTGCTTTTATGCCGACTTATCAACTATCTGAAGACTTGGCGCAGGCGATTGTCGGCGTTGCCAATGGTGCGGGTTGCAAAACCACCGCATTGTTGACGGACATGAATCAGGTCTTGGCTTCCAGTGCCGGTAATGCGGTTGAAGTGCGCGAAGCGGTGCGTTTCCTGACGGGCGAGTATCGTAATCCGCGCTTGCTGGAAGTGACCATGGCGCTGTGTGTCGAGATGCTGCTGTCTGGCGGGTTGGCACAAGATGACGCTGATGCCCGTGCCAAGCTGCAAGCGGTGTTGGATAACGGTAAAGCGGCAGAAGTCTTTGGCCGCATGGTTGCCGCGCAAAAAGGCCCGAGCGATTTTGTCGAGCGCTACGACAGTTATTTGCCAGCCGCTATGTTGAGCAAGCCAGTATTTGCTGAGCGGCCAGGAATTATCACCGCCATGGATACCCGAGCTTTAGGTATGGCCGTGGTTTCCCTGGGTGGTGGTCGCCGTCGGGCAACTGATCCTATTGATTACAGTGTGGGTCTTACCGATATGGCCCGCTTGGGTGCCAGTGTTGATGGTCAGCAGCCATTAGCCGTGATTCATGCCAATAATGAAGATGACTGGCAGCAGGCAGCCGATGCAGTGCGTGCGGCAATCACTCTTGGCCAGAAAGCGCCACAAGAAACCCCCGTGGTTTATCGCCGTATTACTGAATAAAAGCCATACTTTAAAGGTGTCACACAGCGTGTGAACCTATGCAGGAGAAAATGATGAAACGTACATTTATTATGGTATTAGACTCATTTGGTATTGGCGCGAGCGCTGATGCTAAGAAGTTTGGCGACGAAGGGGCTGATACATTGGGCCATATCGCCGAGGCCTGCGCCCGTGGCGAAGCCGATGTTGGCCGTAGTGGCCCATTAAAGTTGCCGAATTTGAGCCGCTTAGGGCTGGGCAAAGCTGCCGAAGAATCTACCGGTAAATTCCCAATCGGGCTGGATAAAAATGCCGATATCATTGGTGCTTATGGGTATGCCAGTGAGTTATCTTCCGGTAAAGATACCCCATCAGGTCACTGGGAAATTGCCGGTGTGCCGGTCTTGTTCGACTGGGGCTATTTCAGTGATGTGGAAAACAGCTTCCCGCAGGAGTTACTGGATAAACTGGTCAAACGCGCTAATTTGCCGGGCTATTTGGGCAACTGCCACTCTTCTGGCACCGTCATCCTCGACCAACTGGGTGAAGAACACATGAAAACCGGGAAACCGATTTTCTATACTTCTGCGGACTCAGTATTCCAGATTGCATGTCATGAAGAGACTTTTGGCCTGGATCGTCTGTATGAATTGTGCGAAATCGCGCGCGAAGAGTTGACGGAAGGCGGCTACAATATTGGCCGTGTGATTGCGCGCCCATTCATTGGCGATAAGCCGGGCCACTTCCAGCGCACCGGTAACCGCCATGACCTGGCTGTTGAGCCGCCAGCGCCAACCATGCTGAAAAAACTGGTGGATGAGAAGGGCGGTGAGGTGGTTTCTATCGGTAAAATCGCCGATATTTACGCCCATGTTGGGATCACTCAGAAAGTGAAAGCCACCGGTCTGGACGCCCTGTTTGATGCCACCATCGAAGAGATGAAAAAAGCCGGTGATAACACTATCGTGTTCACTAACTTTGTTGATTTTGACTCTTCATATGGCCACCGTCGTGATGTTGCGGGTTATGCCGCCGCGCTGGAGTTGTTCGACCGCCGCTTGCCAGAATTGATGGCGCTGGTGAAAGAAGATGACATCCTTATCCTGACTGCTGACCATGGCTGCGACCCAACCTGGCCGGGCACTGACCATACTCGTGAGCATATTCCGGTCTTGGTTTATGGCCCGAAAGTGAAACCGGGCTCATTGGGGCATCGTGATACATTTGCCGATATTGGGCAGACCGTCGCCAAGTATTTTGATCTTTCCCCAATGGATTACGGTAAGAATATGCTGTAAGTCATTTAGCTAAGCTGAGCGCGCCATTTTCAACTCGGCAGTGCTCATCTATGCCTTCTGATTGATAGAATTCTACTGAATTGGGATTGTAGGAAAACACGAACAGTTCAGTAATATAAATTTTAAAATTATGATTTTTAAGGAAAATTATTATGGCAACGCCACATATTAATGCTGAAATGGGTGATTTCGCTGACGTTGTACTGATGCCAGGGGATCCGCTGCGTGCGAAGTTTATCGCAGAAACCTTCCTGAAAGATGTGCGCGAAGTGAACAATGTGCGCGGCATGTTGGGTTTCACCGGCACTTATAAAGGACGCAAAATTTCGGTAATGGGCCACGGCATGGGTATCCCATCTTGCTCGATTTACGCGAAAGAACTGATCACTGATTTTGGCGTGAAGAAGATTATTCGTGTGGGTTCCTGCGGTGCGGTTCGTGCTGACGTTAAACTGCGTGATGTGGTTATCGGTATGGGCGCTTGTACTGATTCCAAAGTGAACCGCATGCGCTTTAAAGACCACGATTATGCGGCGATTGCTGATTTCGAGATGACTCGCAATGCAGTAGATGCAGCAAAAGCGAAAGGCATTGATGTGCGTGTGGGGAACATCTTCTCTGCTGATCTGTTCTACACACCAGATCCGCAAATGTTTGATGTCATGGAAAAATACGGCATTCTAGGTGTGGAAATGGAAGCCGCTGGTATCTATGGTGTTGCGGCTGAATTCGGTGCGAAAGCCCTGACTATCTGCACCGTATCTGACCATATCCGTACCGGTGAGCAAACCACCGCCGCTGAGCGCCAAACCACTTTTAATGACATGATTGAGATTGCATTGGAATCTGTGTTACTGGGCGACAAAGAGTAACGTCATACTGCATTTCTCTTATCCCTATTCAGCGGCAGAATTCCTGCCGCTGAATCTATTTAGGGGATATCATCGCGTTTCTTGTCTAATTCAGCCGTTTCATCATCACTTTCATCCTCTTTCACTGGCGTATTGGCAGTGAGCAAATAAGGCGATTGTTGCCAGCGGCTACGGCGGCCTTGCAGCAAGGTGCGCGCCAGAATAATGCCCACCGCAAGGGCGACCAGTATCATCAGCCGCAGCAAATTGGTGGTATTATCCACTTGCTTGGATTCTGTCGCGAGCACATGGGTGTCAAGCGTCATGCGCAGAAACCCGGTTGGCCCGCTCTTGCCGGGGATCAGTTCAACAATCTGGTGATTGAAATAACTGCCGGGGCGTTTGCCATCTAAAGCCAGCCGGTCACGAACTTTGACGTTCTCTCCGGCGCTGGCGACCAACGTTCCGTCAATCTGATATACACTGGCATCCAAGATGCGACTTGATTGAGTCAATTGCTGGAGAATGGCATCGACTTTCTGACTATCAATATCATCATCACCGGTATCCATAATAGATGACAGGCTGAAAGTGACTTGTTTTGCCAGTGTTTTAGCCAGTTCTTCAACTTGCTCCGAACGGGCTAGTTGATGACTGAGGCTAAAATAGGATGCGCCCTGCATAAGCAATACCAATAATGCCAGGCAAATCAGCACAATAGCTGTTCGGTGCAATCGAAATTTTAATTTGGCCTTCGCCATGCAGGTTCCTTGCAAGAATCGGTGACTTTATGTTGCCAGAAGCAAGGGCGATAGGATAGCTTGATGCGTCCTTTTGTCTTGCCTTTACCCCGTTTTCTACAGGAGTCATTCATGTCTAATAGTCTGACCTATTGCGATCTTCCCGCAGAGATCTATCAATGGCCGGGTCTACCACTTTCACTCAGCGGTGATGAAGTTATGCCACTGGATTATCGTGCTGGTCATACAGGTTGGCTGTTGTACGGCAGAAAACTGGATAAAGAGCGTATTACAGATTTCCAGCGCCAACTGGGCGCGGCAATGGTGATCGTCTCCGCCTGGTGCGTGGAAGATTATCAAGTTATCCGTCTGGCGGGCAGTCTGTCTCCGCGCATTAAAACGCTGGCCGATGAAAGTGGGCTGGATGTCGCGCCACTGGGTGCAATCCCTCATTTGCGCACACCGGGCTTGTTGGTGATGGACATGGATTCCACCGCCATCCAAATCGAATGCATTGATGAAATTGCCAAACTGGCCGGTGTTGGTGAAGAGGTCGCGGCCGTTACAGAGCGCGCTATGCAAGGCGAGCTGGATTTCTCGGCCAGTCTGCGCCAGCGAGTGGCGGCCCTTAAAGGGGCTGACGCCAATATTCTCAAACAGGTTCGGGACGAATTGCCACTGATGCCGGGGCTGGTCAGTTTAGTGCGCAAACTTCAGGCACTGGATTGGCATGTCGCTATTGCTTCCGGCGGTTTTACCTATTATGCCGAGTATCTGCGCGATAAATTGCGTCTGGTCGACGTTGCCGCTAATGAGCTTGAAATCAAAAACGGCAAACTGACGGGCAAGGTGCTGGGGCCGATTGTTGATGCGCAATACAAAGCGGATACGCTACTCAAATTGGCTGAAAAACTGAACATCCCGATAGCGCAAACTGTGGCCATTGGTGATGGTGCCAACGACCTGAAAATGATGCAGGCCGCGGGGCTGGGGTTAGCATTCCATGCCAAGCCGAAAGTTTATGCCAAAGCGAAAGTGGCTATCCGCCACGGTGATTTATTGAGTGTGTTGTGTATCCTGACCGGTAGCCTGAAACACGAAGAACGCTAAAAAAATAGGCTATTTTATTTGCCATTTTTATTAGGCTGGTATGCCAACTAAATTGAGGTGAAAAGTGGCTAAAGCACCAAAACGGGCATTCGTTTGTAATGAATGTGGCGCTGATTATCCGCGTTGGCAGGGGCAATGCAGCGCCTGCAACGCGTGGAATACGATTACTGAAATTCGGCTGGCGGCAGCAACATCCTCGACCCGTAATGAGCGTTTTGGCGGCTATGCCGGTGATGCTGGTGTCAGCCGGGTGCAGAAATTATCCGATATCAGTCTCGAAGAATTGCCACGCTTTTCAACCGGTTTTCTTGAGTTTGACCGGGTATTGGGCGGCGGAGTGGTGCCGGGGAGTGCCATTCTGATTGGCGGTAACCCTGGAGCGGGGAAAAGTACCCTGTTGTTGCAAACGCTCTGCAAGCTGTCCGAAAACATGAAAACCCTGTATGTCACCGGCGAGGAGTCACTGCAACAGGTCGCGATGCGCGCGCATCGTCTGGGCTTACCCACGGCGGGCCTGAACATGCTGTCTGAGACCAGTATTGAGCAAATTTGCCTGATTGCCGAGCAAGAAAAACCCCGGCTGATGGTGATTGACTCAATCCAGGTGATGCATATGGCGGATATCCAGTCATCACCGGGCAGTGTGGCGCAAGTTCGTGAAACCGCCGCTTATCTTACCCGTTTTGCCAAAACCCGTGGTGTCGCCATTGTGATGGTGGGCCATGTGACCAAAGATGGCTCGCTGGCTGGGCCGAAAGTATTGGAACACTGCATTGACTGCTCGGTGATGCTCGATGGTGATGGTGACTCGCGGTTCCGCACTTTACGTAGCCACAAAAACCGCTTTGGTGCCGTCAATGAGTTAGGTGTATTCGCTATGACCGAGCAAGGTCTGCGCGAGGTCAGTAACCCGTCGGCGATTTTCCTGAGTCGTGGTGATGAGGTGACGTCAGGCAGTTCAGTGATGGTGGTGTGGGAAGGAACGCGCCCATTGTTGGTGGAAATTCAGGCGCTTGTAGACCATTCGATGATGTCGAACCCGCGCCGGGTGGCCGTCGGGCTTGAGCAAAACCGGCTGGCAATCTTGCTGGCCGTATTACATCGTCACGGCGGGTTGCAGATGTCTGACCAAGACGTATTTGTCAATGTGGTGGGGGGCGTAAAAGTGACGGAAACCAGTGCCGACCTGGCATTGCTGATGTCGCTGGTCTCCAGTCTACGCGACCGCCCATTGCCACAGGACTTAGTGGTATTTGGCGAGGTCGGGTTGGCGGGAGAGATTCGGCCAGTACCCAGTGGTCAGGAACGTATTTCTGAGGCGGCCAAGCATGGATTTAAACGCGCTATCGTCCCTTATGCCAATATGCCGAAGAAACCGTTGCCCAATATGCAGGTTTTCGGTGTGAAAAAGCTGGCCGATGCACTGGCGGTGCTGGAAGATCTGTAGCACTTCATTTAGTCGTGTTAATCGTGCAGCATACTGTGTTATTTTTGTTTAGTGCGCTAAACAAGGAGGCGGTATGCTGCAGTTCGACTATCTCAAAACAGCAATTAAGCAAAAAGGCTGTACTTTACAGCAGGTGGCCGATGCCAGCGGCATGACCAAAGGGTATTTAAGCCAGTTACTCAATGACAAAATCAAAAGCCCCAGTGCACAAAAGCTAGAGGCCTTGCACCGTTACCTCGAGCTAGAGTTTCCTCGCCGTGAGAAAAAGGTCGGCGTGGTGTTTGGTAAATTTTACCCACTGCATACCGGCCATATCTATCTTATCCAGCGCGCCTGTAGCCAGGTTGATGAGCTGCATATCATTCTCTGTTTCGACGAACCGCGCGATCGCGAGTTGTTCGAGAACAGTTCTATGTCACAGCAACCCACCGTCAGCGACCGCCTGCGCTGGCTATTACAAACCTTCAAGTATCAGAAAAATATCCATATTCATTCATTTGATGAGCATGGAATTGAGCCTTATCCTCATGGCTGGAATGTTTGGAGTCATGGCGTCAAAAAATTCATGGCGGAAAAAGGGATTGTCCCCAGTTTTATTTATTCCAGTGAAAGCCAGGATGCACCGCATTATCGTGAACAATTTGGTATCGAAACCATTTTGATTGACCCCGAACGCTCCTTTATGAATATCAGTGGTCGCCAGATTCGCCGTGATCCTTTCCGTTACTGGGATTATATCCCGACAGAAGTGAAGCCCTTTTTTGTGCGCACAGTGGCGATACTGGGGGGGGAATCCAGTGGAAAGTCGACTTTAGTCAATAAGTTAGCCAATATTTTCAATACCACCAGTGCGTGGGAGTATGGCCGGGACTATGTTTTCTCTCACTTGGGCGGTGACGAGATGGCGCTGCAATATTCCGATTACGACAAAATTGCACTCGGGCAAGCGCAGTATGTTGATTTTGCAGTAAAATATGCCAATAAAGTGGCATTTATTGATACCGACTTTGTGACGACGCAAGCATTTTGTAAGAAATATGAAGGGCGGGAGCACCCGTTTGTTCAAGCCCTGATTGATGAGTACCGCTTTGATCTGGTTATTTTGCTGGAGAACAATACGCCGTGGGTGGCTGATGGCTTGCGTAGCTTGGGCAGTGACCGTGACCGCAAATCTTTCCAGACCTTACTTGAGCAGATGTTGCGCAGCAATAATATAGAATATGTTCATGTGGAGCCGGCGGACTATGACGAGCGCTTCCTGCGCTGTGTCGAACTGGTTCAACAGTTATTAGCCGCCGACCTACAAAGACTTGCCCGCCCATCAGTATTAAGTGAAGAACGGGAATGCTAGTTTAGTAAGCAATCACTATTTTGCCCTGCATATGCCCATCTGCGACTTTCGCGTGGGCAGCTTTCAGATTTTCAATCGTCAGGCCATGCAGTGTTTCACTCAGTGTGCCGGGCAGTTTTCCTTCGTCGACCAACTGGCTCACCTGTTTTAAAATTTCGCCTTGCTGGGCGATATCCGGTGTGGAGAACATGCTGCGAGTGAACATAAATTCCCAATGCAGGGCCGCACTTTTCAGTTTCAACTGATTCTGATCCAGCGGTTTTTCGTTTTCCACGATAGTGCAGATTTGTCCCAGCGGCGCGATCAATTCACTGATGGCGGGCCAGTGGCCGTCGGTATCATTCAGGCAAAGAATATAATCAACTTTTTCAATACCTTCTTTTGCTAACTGCGCTTTCAAGTCACGATAATCCACCGTCAGGTCAGCGCCGCGCTCACGACACCAAGCTGCTGACTCTGGGCGTGATGCGGTCGCAATCACTTTGACTGGGCTACGCAATGCGGCCAGCGGAATTGCTAATGACCCCACACCACCGGCCCCACCGATGATAAGCAGGTTTTGATCCGCGCTAGCGTGTTGAATTTTCAGGTGTTCGAACAGGGCTTCCCACGCGGTGATCGCGGTTAATGGCAGGGCGGCGGCCTGCGCCCAGTTAAGTGAGCGCGGTTTTTGGGCGGCAATGCGCGCATCAACCAACTGTTGGGTGGCGTTGCTGCCGGGGCGAGTGATATCACCGGCATACCAAACCTCATCACCGGCGCGAAAGCCGGTAACGTTTTCACCGACACTGACCACCACTCCCGCGGCATCCCAACCGAGAATACGCGGCTGTTGCAGACCATTCTTTTTCAGACCGCCATGCACTTTGGTATCAACCGGATTGATGGATGCGGCTTTAACCTCAACTAGCAAATCAAATGGGCCGGGTGCAAGGGAATCTAAGGTGATTTCAATAAAATCAGCGGGTTGTTGTGGGTTTACCGCAATAGCTTGAATTGACATGGTGATGTTCCTGCTCCTGTTGAGTTTATCTGTTCAGTCTAGACCTATCCGAGCGGAGTGATAAGATGGACAATCACTAACGCAGTGTTCGTCTAAGGCAAACAATCATGTTTAAGCAACTTCAGGATATGGCGCTGTTCGCACGGGTTGCTGAATGCGGCAGCTTCACCCGGGCCGCCAAAATAGCGGGTTTGCCTAAATCGAGTGTCAGTCAGCGGATAAGCCAGTTAGAGAAAAATTTGGGAATTCGGTTACTCAACAGAACCACTCGGCAGTTGAATCTGACTTTTGCTGGTGAGCGCTATCTGGTGCATTGTCAGGAGATGTTGCAAGCTGCCGAACGCGCGGACTTGGCGCTGCAACGCCTGAAGGACAACCCGAGCGGCCGTTTGCGCATTTCGACACCGGCTGGGCTGGGCGCAACATTATTAGCGCAGTTAACGACAGATTTTCAGCGACAATACCCCGATGTTCTGCTGGAGGTTTTAGTGTCGGATACTATGGTGGATTTGGTCGAGGAGGGCTTTGATGTGGCGCTGCGCACCGGCAAACCGCAGGATTCGTCATTGATTGGCCGACGGTTGGGATATGCGCCGCGCTATCTATTGGCTTCCCCTGCTTATTTGGCACAGCACCCGCCATTGCTGCATCCACGCCAACTGGATACTCATCGCTGCATTGCCCACCGTGCCTGGCAGGCACTGATTTTACGCCGTGAAGATGAATTCTATCGTTGGCAGGTTCCCGCGCTGCATGTTACTGATAATCTGTTATATGCCCGAGAGTGTGCGCTGAGTGGCGCAGGCGTTACATTGCTGCCCGCATTCTTAAGTCGTGAGGTGGTGGCAAGCCGCCAGTTGATTGAAGTATTGCCACAATGGCAAGCCGAGGGGAATGAGCTGTATTTGGTCTATCCGAGCCGCAAGCTGAACTCTCCGGCACTCAGTTGCTTTATTGATGTGGTGATTGGGCACCCGGTATTTGAAGATTATGTCCAGGGGCTGGAAATGCCCTGAATGACGCGCCGGTTTAGGATTAAAAAGGCCTGCAATTGCAGGCCCTTAGTCTAGATAAAACGCAAAAACTACTTGGTCATTTTTTTATACTTGATACGGTGCGGTTCCAGTGCTTCGGCACCCAGAGTGCGTTTCTTCCACTCTTCGTATTCAGTAAAGTTACCTTCGAAGAATTCCACTTTACCTTCATCTTGATAATCAATGATATGGGTGGCAATTCGGTCAAGGAACCAACGGTCATGGGAAATAACCATGGCACAACCAGGGAATTCCAGTAAGGCGTTTTCCAGCGCGCGCAAGGTTTCGATGTCTAAGTCGTTGGTCGGTTCATCGAGCAGTAACATGTTACCGCCCACCTGTAGCAACTTGGCCAGATGAATACGGCCGCGCTCACCACCGGACAACTCACCGACGCGTTTACCCTGATCAATACCTTTAAAGTTAAAGCGGCCAACATAGGCGCGGCTTGGAATCTCAAAGTTACCGATCTTCATGATGTCTTGGCCGCCAGAGACTTCTTCCCAAACGGTTTTACTGTTGTCCATGTTGTCGCGGAACTGATCAACCGATGCCAATAGCACGGTATCACCCAGTGAAATCGTACCGGAATCCGGCTGCTCTTGGCCTGATAACATGCGGAACAGTGTTGATTTACCTGCGCCGTTCGGCCCGATAATCCCGACAATTGCACCTTTAGGCAGTGAGAAAGTTAAATCATCAATCAGAACGCGATCGCCATAAGACTTGCTCAGATGCTCAACTTCCAGCACTTTGTCACCTAAACGTGGGCCAGGTGGAATGAACAACTCACTGGTTTCATTACGTTTTTGGTATTCAACGCTGTTAAGCTCTTCAAAGCGAGCCAGACGTGCTTTACCTTTCGCCTGACGGCCTTTAGGATTCTGACGAACCCATTCCAGCTCTTTCTCAATAGATTTACGACGAGCGGCTTCAGAAGAGGCTTCCAGCGCCAGGCGCGCATCTTTCTGCTCCAGCCATGAGGAGTAATTGCCTTCCCATGGAATGCCTTCGCCACGGTCGAGTTCCAGAATCCAGCCTGCGACGTTATCGAGGAAGTAACGGTCATGGGTGATGGCGACCACAGTGCCTTCGTAATCATGTAGGAAGCGCTCCAGCCAAGCCACGGATTCAGCATCCAAGTGGTTGGTCGGCTCATCCAGCAGCAGCATATCTGGTTTTTCCAGCAGCAGGCGGCAAATGGCGACACGGCGGCGTTCACCACCGGACAAATTGGCAATTTTTGCATCCCAAGGCGGCAGGCGCAAAGCATCAGCCGCGCGTTCTAACTGGTTATCCAGATTATGGCCGTCATGGGATTGAATAATCGCTTCCAGCTCACCTTGCTCTTTCGCCAACTTATCGAAATCAGCATCAGGATCGGCATACAGCGCATAAACCTCATCCAAACGAGTCAGAGCGCGCTTAACTTCGCCGACGGCTTCTTCAACCGACTCGCGCACCGTTTGTTCAAGATTCAGTTTAGGTTCCTGTGGCAGATAGCCGATTTTGATACCAGGTTGCGGGCGAGCTTCGCCTTCAATGTCAGTATCAATGCCAGCCATAATGCGCAGCAGAGTAGATTTACCGGAGCCGTTAAGACCCAGCACGCCAATTTTGGCCCCAGGGAAAAAACTCAGGGAGATGTTTTTCAGAATATGTCGTTTCGGCGGAACTACTTTGCCGACACGATGCATAGAATAGACGTATTGAGCCACGTTGCCTCAGCCTCTCTAGATCAGTTTTTATAGGATGTACTGGTGCGGAGTGTAGCCCGTTTTACTATACCCGTCATCTTTCAAGTCGCAGGTGCGTTGGCCGCTCTCTCGCACCCGAATCACTGATTGATATAAGCTCATCGGGCTGCGCTCGTTTGCCGCCTTCCTGCCTCTTGAAATCTATGGGGTATAGGATAGGGGGCTTTCAAGTCGCAGGTGCGTTGGCCGCTCTCTCGCACCCGAATTACTGATTGATATAAGCTCATCGGGCTGCGCTCGTTTGCCGCCTTTCTAAGGTGCGGTGACTATCATTGCCACGCGGCGGTTTTCTGCCCGGCCTTTGGAGGTGCCGTTATCCGCCACCGGCTCTAGCGTACCGCGACCGCGCACATCAATATTGGCACGTGGAATACCGATTCCTGCCAGAGCATCGGCAACAGCGGAAGCCCGTTGGAAAGATAATTGCTGATTGTAACCCTCTTCACCCATGGCGTCGGTATGCCCATCAACCCGCAGATGATTAATGCCCACATTGTGCAAGGCGCGGCCAATGTTTTGTACAGTCTGAACACCGGAGGCATTTAATTTCCTGACATCACTGTTGAATAACACTTTATTGGCCAGGCCAAACTCCCATCCATTGTCAGTTAATTTAAATCCTTGCTCCTGAAGCGCTGCAATTTGTTCTGGCGTCAGCCCTTGGTGCGGTTTGGCCTGACAGCCCACTAATACCAATAAACAAAGAGCAAAAAAGCTGATCCAAAGAGGATTTTTCTGGTGATTGTTTTTTAAACCCAGCATGTCATCTACCCTAAATTTTCTGTGTGTGTATTTTCTGAAATAAAGCCCGACTGATGAACAACACCCCGCTCACAGGGCCGGAAACCTTTCTTTGCCTGATACATCGCTTCATCTGCTCGTTGTAATAAATCATCCGGCGTTTGTGCGTGATCAGGATAAATAGCAACGCCAATACTGAGTGAGGTGACTATCTCTCGGCCATCAGGCAGCATTATGGGTTGCGTCATACTTTCTATAATATTGTCTGCAATAGTCAGCACATCATTAGTGTCATGAATGGGTGCCAGTAATACCGCGAACTCATCTCCCCCTAAACGAGCAACTAGATCAGTTGCCCGCAAAAGTGCGCGGATGCGATCAGCAATGGTTGTCAGCACCATGTCGCCCGCGGCATGGCCATAATTATCATTAATTTCTTTAAAACGGTCGCCATCGAGGAATAAAACTGCGGCATGTTCGTTGGTTTTGCAATCATTGAGTGTCCGACTTAAACGCCCTTCGAAGAAGGCGCGGTTCGCCAGCCCGGTCAGGCTGTCGTGGGCCGCTCGGTGTGCGAGTGAGTCATTTTCTTTCGTGAGGTGTTCCTGCCATACTTCAAGCTCTTCCAGTAAGTCATTGAAATCACGACTTAACTCATTCAGTTCTGCAATTTGTGCTGATGGGACACGCTGGCCAAAACTGCGATTGCGGCTGACATTATGGGCGACTTCCGTAATTCGATTCAGTGAACCCATAATGCCCAGAAGCATGCGGCGTGATAGGAATAACGCCACCGCGGTACTCAGAATCAGACACACAAAGAGGCCCGTTAATCCTTGCAACAGAAAACGCAGCAAGCCACCGCCATGGCCGACAATAACGACTTTGCCGACTTCATTACCCGAATGGATGATGGGCAACACGACAGGTTCAGGTAATGCCCAGCGCGCGAGGCCTTGCTCCATCTGGTGGATTGGGCCGTCGTTGGGCAGAGTCCATTGAGCGACGACACGGCCATTAACATCCATAATCTTTGCTTCAGCGACTTCTTCATTGGCGGCAATCATTGAAAGCGCTTCGTTCGCAACAACAGTGTCACCAAAAACAACAGCGGCTTCAGTGGTATAGCTAATCGAGCGGGCGATCAAATGCAGGTTATGGTCTGCGTAAACTCGTAATGCAAATAGGGCAACTAAGGTTAGGAAAATACCGGCTGTTGCCACTGATACCAGTGCCACAGTTAAATGTATTTTGCCCAATACGCGGCCAAGCGTGGGGAGTTTTGCCGTTTTTATCTGGCCAGCAGATTTATTTTTTATTGAACTCATAACGCGTCAGCCTTTTTACGGGCAAGTTGCAACACATTGGGATGAACCCGGACCCCGGCGCGTGCTAATGCATCCATATTGACTTTGAAAGAGGCTTGCTTATCTTCCAGCAGCAGACAAAACGCACTCCCCAAGCTGCATTCGTCATAATTTTCGCTAATGGTGAGAACCGGATACCCAGAGAGTTGAACCGTCAGCTCTTGCCGTTGTTGCTCTTCTATACTGCCCAGATAAGCCACGTCACAGTTACTTGCAAGCGAAGCATTGGGCAATGAATAACGCTGCGTTTTAATCGGATGTGCGGTTTGCATTAATGCCGGGTTAAAGAGTTCTTCTGCATAGTTTGTCGGGGCAATAACACATAAACGGATCACCGGCGGTGGGACAGGCCAACGCGAATAACTGATAATCCCCAGCACCATTTTTGTCGCAGCGTCGCTACGTTCATGAATAAGTTCTTCACTTAAGTTATTTGCCGCCATTGAGGGCAATGATGCGAATAAAATCAAGAGAAGCGATAATGTGAGGGCATAAGTCCGCAGCCAGATACGCCGTGACGTAATTGGTTTGGGCAGATAATGATATTTTCCATCGCTGACGCCGTTGATTGCGCAAGGTGCAGTGTTCATTTTTGCGCTTCCTGATGGCGGCATAACTCACATGTTGATGGCAGCAGTCGAATAATAAATCGCCGCTTACCTATTATAAGAATTAATTGGCGCATTAACAGTCGTGGTATCGGCAATATGAGATTTATCTTAAATTATCTTTGCGATGCATAAAAAAAGCCCGGCGGAGTCGCCGGGCTTGAGTCGTAGTGATTGGCAATATCAGACGGGATTCGATGTGCGTTTGAAACGACCGATAACCCATTTTTCCACTTCTACAATCAAGAAGATGGCGATAGAAACCAACAGTGTTACGCCCCAGTAATAAGCTGGTAATGGCTCAGTACCGAAAGCGGTATTCATAAATGGCAGATAGATGATGGCCAACTGCAACAGAATCAGCACACCTGAAACTAACCACAGGCCTTTGTTCACAAAGACTTCTTTGTTCAGTGGGAATCTGTCCATAACCCGGCAGTTAAACATATAAATCCACTGCGCGGTCACCAACGTTTGCATCAACACAGTACGGATAAATTCAGTGCTGTAGCCGCGCGGTTCCATATAGGCTTCGAGGGCAAAGGCACTGCATGCAATCAAAGTACCGACGAATGCGATACGCCAAATGGCATGGCCGTCTAACACATGTTTTGATGGGTCGCGCGGGTTGCGGCGCATGATGCCTCTTTCTGCCGGTTCAAATGCCAAACCGAAAGAAAGCGTGGTGGAGGTTGCCATGTTTATCCAGAGGATTTGCAGTGGCGTCAGTGGAATTACGGCCCCTACCAAGATAGCAAAGATGATTAACAGCCCTTGCGCTAGGTTAGTCGGCAACACAAACAGAATAGTTTTCTTCAGGTTATCGTAGACACGGCGGCCTTCTTCAACCGCACTGGCAATAGTGGCGAAGTTGTCATCTGACAGCACCATATCGGCAGCTTCTTTCGTCACCTCAGTGCCCTTGATGCCCATGGCGATGCCGACATCTGCCTGTTTCAGCGCTGGCGCATCGTTAACGCCATCACCGGTCATCCCGACGATTTCACCTTTCTCTTGTAATGCTTTTACCAGACGCAGTTTATGTTCCGGGCTGGTACGGGCAAAAATATCATAACGAACGGCGGCTTCTGCCAGTTCTTTATCATCCATATGCTCCAACTGGCCACCAGTAATGGAATCTTTCCCATTACCTATTCCCAGCATCGCGCCAATGGCCATTGCAGTTTCCTGATGGTCGCCGGTGATCATCTTCACGCGAATTCCCGCCTGCTGGCAGGTGGCAATAGCATCGATAGCTTCAGGACGTGGTGGGTCCATCATGCCGGCGATACCGACAAACACCATACCTTGCTGGATATCGCTGTGTTCTAACTCGCTGACAGCCTGTTCAATTGGGCGATAAGCTGCCGCCAGCATGCGCAGGCCCTGCTTGGTGTAGCGCGTCATCTCGGCATCCCAGTAATCACGGCGGAAAGGAATAACTCCCTTATCCGTCAGTTCTTGCTGGCAGAAAGTGAACAGCACATCTGGCGCACCGGTCAGGAAAATACAGTTCTCAGCCCCAACTTGATGGCTGGTGGCCATATATTTGTAGGCAGAATCAAAAGGAATTTTACCGTGCTGTGTGACTTGGTCGAGCTCAATACCTGATTTGGCTGCCAGGACTTTTAATGCGCCCTCGGTTGGGCCGCCAACAATAGTCCAATGACCTTGATCATTCTTTTGAATCTGGCTGTCATTACATAAATTCACCGCAGTGATGAATGTTTTTAACGGCCCTTCAAGAGAAGCTTGTTGGTCACTGCCTTCTGGGTAGATATGACCCACTGGCTCGTAGCTTTCACCGGTTACCCGGTAGCAATTGTCGGCCAGAATCACCGCTTTGACAGTCATTTCGTTCATCGTCAATGTCCCGGTTTTATCGGAACAGACGACGGTCATGGCACCTAAGGTTTCGACTGTTGGCAACTTACGAATAATCGCGCGGTTGCGCGCCATCGCTTGCACACCCAAGGAGAGAATAATTGAAATAATGGCCGGTAAGCCCTCAGGAACAGAGGCTACCGCCAAACTAATCAAGGCCAACAGCAGTTCATTGACTGGCAAGTCGCGCAGGATAAAGGCGAAGACGAACAAGAAGGCCATCATCACCAGAATCAGGATGAAAATCGCTTTGCCTAAGCGGTCCATCTGTTGCAGCAGAGGGGTACGTGTTGCTTCAACGGCTGACATCATCTGGTTGATATGACCCAGTTCAGTATCACCGCCACTGGCAATCACAACACCTTTCGCCGTACCGGCACTGATAGTCGTGCCCGAGAACAACAGGTTTTTACGATCACCAATCACTGATTCGCTTGCAATAACTTCAATCTGCTTTTCAACGACGGTTGATTCGCCGGTCAGGATAGCTTCTTCAATCTGGAGGTTATGGGCTTCGAGTAACCGCAGGTCCGCTGGGATTTTATCTCCCGGTTTTAATGTAACGATATCACCCGGCACCAAATCCTGTGCATCAATGGTTTTTGCATTTCCATCACGGATAACAACCGCTTTGCTGGAAAGCATATTTTGAATGCTTTTCAGCGATCTCTCTGCCTTATTTTCCTGAACATAACCAATTAAGGCATTAATAACGGCCACACAAAGAATGATAATGGTGTCGACAGAATGGCCCATCAGGCCTTTGACCAACGCCGCGGCTAATAGAATGTAAATCAGGACGTCATTAAAATGGGCAAGAAATTGCAGTAGTGGGTGCTTACTTTTTTTGGCCGGTAGCGCATTGGGGCCATATTGTTTAAGACGTTCTTCGGCTTCTTGTTGGCTTAACCCTTCTTCGCGGCTATGTAGCTGCTGCAAAGATTCTTCCACGGTAAGTTGATACCAAGCTTTACCTTCTGGCGGCGGCGAGGCAGTTTTATGATTTGATGAGTTTTGCATTGAAAGAACCTTCTTAAGAATTAAAAATCTGAAATCTATCTATCCGTTTTTTATCTCATTACCGTTAAGGCTAACGGCGTAGGGTAGTGAATACTCTTCCGTGAAAATATTCTGTTCCTTAATTATTTGATTTTTATTAAAAGACGAAAAAATGATTGTGAATGATATATTTACAACAGCAAAGTGATATTAAGCAAGGATAGTAGATTTTTATCAAAATAGTGTCTTGATCTGAGATAATAAAGTCAAAATATTTGGTCGCGAATTGTCACTAACTCAGTGAATAATAAGTCATTACCTAGTAAATTATTCTAGACTCGCCTTCCTGCACCTCGAATTGTTTAGGGTATATTTTCCAATGCTCTGAATATCATCAGCTGTTTGAGCTATCATCCGAACAGATTAATTATCCATGCCTATTCATGCGTGTAATCGCTGGCTATCGGGTGAAACTCTTAGTTAGTATGTTCTGCTGCCGGAACTAATTAGCCATCTGCTAATCAGAAGTTGCGGCAAGTGAAATGCAGTAGCCAACAACCAGTGAGGAAACAGTAAGTATGGACAAGTGGCGATATCTGGCGATTGGCGTGTGTCTGGTGACGACTTCAGGAGTGGCATTCGCTGACTCCATTGATGCCCAACGGCAACGCTATCAGCAAGTTAAACTGGCTTGGGACAGCAATCAGATGGATACCGTGGCACAATTGCTGCCGACGTTGCGTGATTATCCGCTATATCCCTATCTGGAATACCGCCAGTTAACTCAAGATTTGAGCCAAGTGAGTGCGGAACAAGTGACCGATTTTCTGAGTCGGAATCCGACATTGCCACCAGCAAGCTCACTGCCGTCTCGTTTTGTTAATGAACTGGCACGTCGCGAGGATTGGCGTGGGTTATTGGCGTTCAGCCCGCAAGCCCCTAAACCGGCGGCGGCCCGTTGTAATTATTACTACGCCAAGTGGGCCACTGGCGAGCAGCAAGTGGCCTGGGATGGTGCCAGTGAAATTTGGCTCAACGGCCAGGCGCTACCGGGTAGCTGCGATAAATTATTCAGTGTTTGGCAACAGGCCGGACATCAAACTCCATTGGCAACTTTGGCCCGCATGAAGCTCGCGCTTAAAGAGGGTAATGCCAGTTTGGTCAGTTATTTACTCAAGCAACTGCCAGCAGATTATCAGACTATGGGGACGGCGCTGGCGAAATTGCAAAGTGACCCAGCCAGTGTCGAAAGTTTTGCCCGTACTGTCGGGCCGACTGACTTTACCCGCTCAGCCACTCTCATTGCATTTACTCGACTAGCCCGTCAGGACGTGGAAAATGCGCGCGCAATGATCCCAACTTTGGTGCGGCTGCAAAAAATGAGTGACAGCGAGAAGCTGGAGCTGGAAGAGGCGGTCGCGTGGCGTCTGATGGGCAATGACGCGACTTACGACCAAGCCAAATGGCGAGATCAGGTCACTTTACGTAGCCATTCAACGCCATTGCTGGAGCGCCGCATTCGTATGTCTCTGGGCACGGGTGATCGCCAAGGATTAGCAACGTGGATGGCTCGTTTACCGGCGGATGCCCAAAATAAAGATGAGTGGCGCTACTGGCGTGCTTCGTTGCTGTTAGAACAAGGCAAGAAAGCGGAGGGTGAAGCCATCTTGCGCAGCCTGATGCAGGCGCGAGGTTTCTATCCAATGGTTGCCGCCCAAAAATTGGGGGTTTCTTACCCGATTAATGTTGAGGTGGCGACAAAACCTGATGCATCACTGGCTCAGCGGCCGGAAATCGCCCGTGTGCGCGAGTTGATGTATTGGAATATGGATAATCTGGCGCGCAATGAGTGGAGCTATCTGGTTGCTAGCCGGAGTAAACCTGAGCAAGAAGCACTGGCACGTTATGCATTTAATCAGAAATGGGCAGACCTGAGTGTTCAGGCGACCATTGTTGCCAAGTTATGGGACCATCTGGAAGAGCGCTTCCCGCTGGCCTGGCCAAAAGAGTTCCGTCAGGCGACGGAAGGCAAGGGGATAACGCCAAGTTATGCCATGGCGATTGCCCGTCAGGAAAGTGCCTGGAACCCGAAAGCACAATCTCCTGTTGGGGCCGCAGGTCTGATGCAAGTGATGCCGCGAACTGCGGAGCACACGGTCAAACTCAATAACATCCCCGGTTATGTGAATAGCAGCCAGTTGCTTGACCCCATCACCAACATTACGATAGGCACCAGCTATCTGGAAGAGGTCTATCAGCAGTTTGGGCGCAACCGCATTTTATCCAGCGCGGCATATAATGCAGGCCCATCGCGGGTGAATACTTGGTTGGGTAACAGTGGTGGGCAAGTGGATGCTGTCGCCTTCATCGAAAGCATTCCGTTCTCCGAAACCCGGGGTTATGTGAAGAATGTCTTGGCGTATGATGCATTTTATCGTCATTTTATGAATCGCCCAGCTAAGGTGCTGAGTGATGCCGAGTGGCAAAGACGCTATTAATCCTCTTCGACATTGATGTTGCCGCCTGTCAGCAATATCAATGGCTTTGAGCATTCTGGCGCGACATTGTGTAATCCCAAGTTCTTTGGCTATATCTGAGGTTATGATAAGCTGTTGTACTAGTTAAATAGTATGGCAGCTTCCTTTTAGGGATATATCATGACAAAACTACGATTGACCGATCCGAATCTGTCGACTGAGGATAATCAGCACTGGCTGACTTTTGTTGCGCTGCTGCAAGATGCCATTGCGCAAGACCTCCATCTCCCTCTCTTGCAATTGATGCTGACACCTGATGAGCGTACCGCGTTGGGGACAAGGGTGCGCATTATTGAGGAATTAATGCGAGGCGAACTAAGCCAGCGTGAACTCAAGAATCAGTTGGGTGCAGGTATTGCGACAATCACGCGTGGCTCCAATAGCCTGAAAGCCGCCCCCCCACAGCTGAAGAGCTGGCTCGAAGCTCAGTTGCTGACAGACAAATCGTCCTGAATATTGCCTTACTGTGCCGAGTGCTGGTAAATCTCATTATGAAATGGGACCAGTGCCAACAACAGGGCTTGATGGTAGACACTGGTACGGGTCAATTTGCCGTCGGTAAAAATACCGATGGCACCGCCTTGATGTTTTACGTTCGATATCCCCGTTAAATCTGCCATTTCGTCGCCCAGTTCACGGCCTTGGCGAATCCCTTGCAATATAATATCGGGCAGCATCAAACTGGCAGAACGGGATTCTCCCCGCAATTGTAAGTGCTCAATTACCATCCATGCAAAGGTCATGTTATCTTCAATACCGGCTTCGACTCCAACCCAAAAATCTGCCTCAGGGCGCATCTGACGTGCATTGCTCACTCGCTGTCTGGCGCCTGTGCGTGTTTCAGCGCTGCCGATCGGTTGCAGGGGAACACCGCTTTCGACATTCACACCTTCAATGCGATATTGACCGGTGCCGTAAACGTCATCAAAAGCGAGGCTGATAGCCTTAATCTTTGCAGGGTTGGTAGTTGCGGCAACAACATGGTACATAATGAGTTTCAATATCCTTAAGAACCTATGAGATAGGCAAGCGTCTATTTCACGCAGTATAACGGAAAAATGACATGCTACAGGTATTTCTCGTGCGCCACGGTGAAACCGTATGGAATGCATCGCGCCAGATTCAGGGCCAATCAGACAGCCCGCTGACCGCAGTGGGCGAACGTCAGGCGCACTTGGTTGCGCAACGGGTGAGCAATCAAGGGATCACACATATCATTACCAGTGACCTTGGGCGTACACAGCAGACGGCAAAGATTATCGCCGATGCTTGTGGCCTAAAAATGGTGACGGATCCACGCCTGCGTGAACTGAATATGGGGGTGCTGGAAACGCGTCCGATTGAAAGCTTAACGCCGGAAGAAGAACAATGGCGCAAGCAGATGGTCAATGGCACGCAAGGTGGCCGAATTCCTGGTGGCGAGTCGATGGCAGAACTTGGGCAACGGATGCGCGCAGCGCTGGATAGCTGCCTGGAGCTCCCTGCTGGCAGTAAGCCGTTACTCGTGAGCCATGGTATGGCGCTGGGGTGTTTGTTGAGTACGTTGCTTGGTTTGCCCCCTCACGCCGAACGGCGGTTGAGGTTGCGCAACTGTTCGCTATCGCGCGTTGATTATCAGGAAAGCCCATGGCTGGCTTCTGGCTGGGTAATTGAAAGCGCTGGCGATACCGCTCACTTGGATATGCCAGCACTTGATGAGCTACAACGTTAACGCCGGATGGGAATGAGATACTCACATTTCAGCGAGGCCGGAGGCCCATCTTTCGGCCTTCCCAGAGGGAAGAATCGCTCAATATCGTATCCACATCTGCGGGTTAGCTCTAACTGTGGCAAACACGTGCCATACAGTGTCAGGATGAAATCCTGCAATCCTTCTGACGGCCCGTCATAGCTAAACTGAACATATTCGCCACCTTGTAAGATAACCGGTTGCCCTTCCTGCACATTACCCGGCACATGTTGTGGCTCAATGGCTGTCGTGTAGAAAATCTCTTGCTCATCATCTTTCTCCTGATTAGGGCGAGAGTGATGTAAGCCATAAAGCACGGGGGGTAAATGGTCTGCGTCCCCCAGATACTGCCGCCAAAAATGTGCTCGTAATTCAGTACGATGAGTTGATATTTGCTCAAGCGTACAAGAGTAGCTTTGTGTCAGCCCTACCAAATGTTGCTCAGGTAACGTAATGAATTCAGCCTGAGGGAGGGTATATGACCCTAGTCGAATCGGCGGACATATGCCTGCTGAATACCAATCTTCTGCCCGACGGTACAATGCAGGTGTTTGCGCAAACTGTTTCTTAAAGGCTCGGGTGAAAGTTTGCTGCGAATCAAAACGATATTGCAGGGCAATATCCAGAATAGGGCGGCTTGTTAATCGTAATGCGACAGCGGCTTTTGATAGCCTCCTGGCGCGGATATATGCACCGATAGCATTCCCGGTGACATCCTTGAACATTCGCTGTAAATGCCATTTTGAATAGCCTGCTTTGGCAGCGACATTGTCCAATGCTAAAGGCTGGTCTAAATGACTTTCTAGCCAGCTAAGCAAATCACGAATGATACTGGCTTGATCCATAGATCTTC
Source organism: Yersinia canariae (assembly GCF_009831415.1). Classification (NCBI taxonomy): domain Bacteria; kingdom Pseudomonadati; phylum Pseudomonadota; class Gammaproteobacteria; order Enterobacterales; family Yersiniaceae; genus Yersinia; species Yersinia canariae. The sequence goes on from NZ_CP043727.1 coordinate 745,007, forward strand.
CTCGTAAAGCGGCCTAAATTTAGGGTATTAGTCGTATGAAAAGAATAGCTCTGGCGCATAGTAGCAACTTTTTATGTTCCCGACTGCTTAAGAATTTACTGGCATTGTGTGTTAAAAAAGCATCTAAGATTTATAAAATGACTTTTTAACGAATATTTTATTATTAGCGAAATTTTTTAACGTTGGATAACGTTATTCAGCGGTATGGAGTAAGTGTATGAAAAAAAATTGGATATTCCTTGGTTGCGTGCTTTCTTTGGGGGCAATAACTGCCCATGCGGAGGAAATTGGTTCCGTTGATACGGTATTTAAATTGCTGGGACCTGACCATAAAATCGTGGTTGAGGCTTTCGATGATCCCGATGTTAAAAATGTAACTTGTTATATCAGTCGGGCAAAAACCGGTGGCATCAAAGGAGGATTAGGGTTGGCAGAGGACACTTCTGATGCTGCGATTTCCTGCCAGCAAGTAGGGCCGATTGAGTTAAGCGATAGAATTAAGAACAGAAAATCCGAAGGCTCGGTCGTTTTTCAGAAGCGGACTTCATTAGTGTTTAAAAAGCTACAAGTGGTTCGTTTCTACGACCCGAAACGTAATGCCCTAATCTACCTGACTTATTCAGATAGAATTGTCGACGGTTCACCAAAAAATGCGATAAGCGCGGTGCCCATTATGCCGTGGCGTGAGTAGCATAATAAAAAAGCCAGCATTTTAGAGCTGGCTTTTTATTGTAGGCGTCTTGGCGCGTTACTCTTCGAGGTCGCCACAGAAACGATAACCTTCACCGTGGATAGTGGCGATGATTTCTGGGGTATCCGGGGTCGATTCGAAATGCTTACGAATGCGGCGGATGGTAACGTCAACAGTACGGTCATGCGGCTTCAGCTCGCGACCGGTCATTTTCTTCAGCAATTCGCCACGGGATTGGATTTTGCCCGGGTTTTCGCAGAAGTGAAGCATGGCGCGGAACTCACTGCGCGGCAACTTATAATGCTCGCCAGCAGGGCTTATCAATGAACGGCTATTGATATCCAGTTCCCAGCCATTAAATTTATAGCTCTCAACCAAGCGGCGTTCTTCGCCTACGCTACCCAAATTCATGGTGCGTGACAGCAAGTTACGTGCCCGAATGGTTAATTCGCGCGGGTTGAACGGTTTGGTGATGTAATCATCAGCGCCAATTTCTAGCCCAAGGATCTTATCTACTTCGTTATCACGACCTGTCAGGAACATTAGGGCAACACTTGCTTGTTCACGAAGTTCCCGTGCCAGCAACAGGCCATTTTTACCCGGCAGATTGATGTCCATGATAACTAAGTTGATATCATTCTCAGACAGAATGTGGTGCATTTCTGCGCCATCATTAGCCTCATGAACAACATAGCCTTCCGCCTCGAAAATGCTCTTCAGGGTGTTACGAGTAACTATCTCGTCTTCTACGATCAGAATGTGCGGGGTCTGCATGTTTGCTACCTAAAATTGCCAACAAAATAGAAATAGGAGGTACAAAAGTCTTTGTTATATTAGGATTTTTATTGACTAGTTACTCGTCATCCCGTTCATCACATGACTAAAGTACGTAAACGCGTTCTTGATGCACTTTCCATCAACGTCAACAACATCACTAGCTTGGTCGGGGTGTTACTCCCTACAGCCCCAAAGGTGACAAAAGCGGCGCATATCCTAACCCTATTAACAGCAATATAACAGTGTGAGCCGAATCTACCACCTAACAAAACTACGCTTTGTTGACATATATCAAATTCAATTGTAGCACGTTAACACTTTTGTGAAAAAGACTTACAAGAATACCAGCTTAAGCGATAGTTGGTTAAATTATGTGATCGATTCAGTGTTATTAATATTAAAAATTGGGCATCAGAGGTAACAAAAAAATGAATTTTCTAATCTGTTGATTTTTATTGTTTAAAATCAATATTCTTTGGACATTATGCCGATAAGCCAAATTTCCTTATCAGTGCTCTATTTCGTCTAAAAACATTAGAAGAATTATCATCAATGTTAGTTAAATGTAAAATGAAGTGACAAAGTTTTCAATTTTGTTGCTTTTAAAATCATTTTAGCCGACGACAGGCTGGAATATGACGAGTTTGTTCTTTATTGGCGGTATTTTTATCACGAGCTCTCACGGGGTTTCAAAAATCGGATTTATTGCCTACCTGCGTATTTCTTCTTAATTCAGTAAAAAAATCATAAAATATATTGTGCGAGTTAATGGTGGTTTTATGGTTTTAATGTCTGTTATTTTGCACTTAATTTTGTTTTTATCGCCTGATAATGTCTTTCTGATGAGATAATAACTCACTCTGGATCGGTTGATTTCTTTAGGTTGGCGATTGAAAAAATTTGACTTGAGGGGCGGATTGCTTTAACCAATAGAGGTAGAGCCATATTATTTATGAGACAGACAGACGAAATGCGATACATCAGCCTGAACACAACAATTATTACCACCACCGAAACCACAGGTTACGGGGCGGGCTGACGCGTACAGGAAACAACAGAAAAAAGCCCGCACCTAGACAGTGCGGGCTTTTTTTTTCAATCAAATCTTTGCAAAAAAGTTTGCGATAAAAAAGCGCGAAAGCGGGAGAGAACCAGAAATGCGAGTGCTGAAATTTGGCGGGACATCAGTAGCAAATGCAGAGCGCTTTATGCGTGTTGCGGATATCATTGAAAGTAATGCGCGTCAGGGGCAAGTGGCGACAGTATTATCCGCCCCCGCTAAAATCACCAACCATCTGGTCGCGATGATTGACAAAATGGTGGCCGGGCAAGATATCTCGCCGAATATCAGTGATGCTGAGCGGATTTTTTCCGAGCTGTTGCGTGGATTGGCTGATGCTCAACCGGGCTTTGATTATGAGCGCTTAAAAGCGCTGGTGGCCCATGAGTTTGCGCAACTCAAGCATGTTTTGCACGGAATCTCACTGCTTGGTCAATGTCCGGATAGCATCAATGCCGCCATCATCTGCCGTGGTGAAAAACTCTCCATTGCTATCATGGAAGCAGTATTCCAAGCTAAAGGCTATCAAGTCAGCGTGATTAATCCGGTCGAGAAATTACTGGCACAGGGCCATTACCTCGAATCTACCGTTGATATCACTGAATCGACTCGTCGTATCGGTTCCAGCAATATCCCAACTGACCATATCATCCTGATGGCGGGTTTCACTGCCGGTAATGATAAAGGCGAGTTAGTGGTGTTGGGGCGAAACGGTTCTGACTATTCCGCTGCTGTGCTGGCAGCTTGTTTACGCGCTGATTGTTGTGAAATTTGGACTGACGTTGATGGGGTTTATACTTGTGACCCACGGGTGGTACCCGATGCTCGACTACTGAAATCGATGTCATACCAGGAGGCGATGGAACTGTCCTATTTTGGCGCTTCAGTCCTCCATCCCCGCACTATCTCTCCTATCGCCCAGTTCCAAATTCCTTGCCTGATTAAAAATACGTCTAACCCACAAGCCCCTGGCACCCTGATTGGGGGGGAAAGTAGTGACGATGGCTTCCCGGTGAAAGGCATCACCAACCTGAATAACATGGCCATGATTAACGTGTCTGGCCCCGGTATGAAAGGCATGGTTGGCATGGCCGCCCGCGTTTTTGCGGTGATGTCACGTAGCGGTATTTCAGTGGTGTTGATCACCCAGTCTTCTTCTGAGTACAGCATCAGTTTCTGTGTCCCTCAAAGTGAGTTAGCCCGCGCCCGCAAAGCATTAGTGGATGAATTTTATCTGGAATTGAAAGATGGCTTATTAGAACCTCTGGATGTGATGGAGCACTTGGCGATAATTTCCGTGGTCGGTGACGGAATGCGCACTTTGCGGGGAATTTCAGCCCGATTCTTCTCGGCATTAGCTCGCGCCAATATCAATATCATTGCGATTGCACAAGGTTCGTCCGAGCGCTCTATTTCTGTGGTGGTCAGTAATGATGCAGTCACTACCGGTGTGCGTGTTTGTCACCAGATGTTGTTCAATACTGATCAGGTCATTGAGGTGTTTGTCATCGGTGTGGGTGGCGTCGGCGGGGCATTAATCGAGCAAATTTATCGTCAACAGCCATGGTTGAAACAGCGCCATATCGATTTGCGTGTGTGCGGGATTGCCAACTCCAAAGCCATGCTGACTAATGTGCACGGTATTGCGCTGGATAACTGGCGTCATGAGCTGGCTGAAGTACAAGAGCCCTTTAATCTCAGCCGCTTAATCCGTTTGGTTAAAGAGTATCACTTGCTCAATCCAGTGATTGTCGACTGTACATCCAGTCAGGCGGTTGCCGATCAGTATGCTGACTTCCTGGCAGATGGTTTCCATGTTGTGACGCCAAACAAGAAAGCCAATACTTCATCGATGAATTACTACCGCCAAATGCGTGCCGCAGCGGCGAAGTCATGTCGTAAATTCTTGTATGACACTAACGTTGGTGCGGGTTTGCCTGTTATTGAAAACTTACAGAATTTACTCAATGCGGGTGACGAACTGATGCGTTTTTCTGGCATTCTGTCAGGTTCACTGTCCTTTATCTTCGGTAAGCTGGATGAAGGGATGACCTTGTCGGAAGCCACATTGCAGGCCAAAGCGCTGGGTTATACCGAGCCGGATCCCCGCGATGATCTGTCTGGGATGGATGTCGCGCGTAAGTTGTTGATTTTAGCCCGTGAAGCAGGGTACAAACTTGAGCTGGCTGATATCGAGGTTGAGTCAGTTCTGCCCGCTAGTTTTGATGCAACTGGCGATGTAGACAGCTTCCTCGCGCGTCTGCCGTCATTGGATGGTGAGTTTACGCGTCGGGTGGCAAATGCTGCTGAGGAAGGCAAAGTGTTGCGTTATGTCGGAGTTATCGAAGAAGGGCGTTGTATCGTCCGAATGGATGCCGTAGACGGTAATGATCCTCTGTATAAAGTAAAAAATGGTGAGAACGCGTTGGCTTTCTATACCCATTATTATCAGCCAATTCCGTTGGTACTTCGCGGATATGGCGCGGGTAATGATGTGACTGCCGCTGGGGTATTCGCTGATCTTTTACGCACATTATCATGGAAGTTGGGAGTTTAAATATGGTTAAAATCTATGCTCCGGCATCGATTGGCAATGTCAGCGTTGGGTTTGATGTGCTAGGGGCTGCGGTTTCACCGGTAGACGGCACTCTGCTTGGCGATTGTGTCAGTGCGACAGCGGCAGATAGTTTTAGCTTGCGTAACGAGGGGCGTTTCGTCAGCAAGTTGCCCGATGACCCAAAAGAAAATATCGTTTATCAGTGCTGGGAGCGTTTTTGTCAGGAAATGGGCAAAGAGATCCCCGTGGCAATGGTTTTGGAAAAAAACATGCCGATTGGCTCTGGGCTTGGGTCCAGTGCCTGTTCTGTGGTAGCCGGTTTGATGGCGATGAATGAGTTCTGTGGCAAGCCGCTGGATAAAGTGACACTGTTGGGCATGATGGGTGAGCTGGAAGGGCGGGTATCCGGTAGTGTGCATTTTGATAATGTTGCGCCGTGTTATCTGGGCGGGATGCAACTGATTCTCGAGCAGCCCGGCTATATCAGCCAGAATGTTCCCGGTTTTGATGATTGGCTGTGGGTTATGGCTTATCCGGGTATTAAAGTCTCGACAGCTGAAGCCCGCGCTATTTTACCGGCACAGTATCGCCGCCAGGATTGCATTGCCCATGGGCGTAATTTGGCTGGGTTCATCCACGCCTGCCACACCCAGCAGCCAGATTTGGCCGCTAAAATGATGAAAGATGTCATTGCCGAACCTTACCGCACACAACTCTTGCCGGGCTTTGCTGCGGCCAGGCAAGCCGCGCAGGATATTGGCGCACTGACTTGTGGCATTTCCGGTTCCGGCCCAACGCTATTTGCCGTGTGTAACGATACAGAAACCGCGCAGCGTATGGCGAGTTGGTTACAAAATCACTACCTGCAAAACGACGAAGGTTTTGTTCATATTTGCCGTCTGGATACCGCAGGCGCACGACTACTGGGATAACGCATGAAACTGTATAACCTTAAAGATCACAACGAGCAGGTCAGCTTCGCGCAAGCGATCAAACAGGGCCTGGGCAAGCAGCAGGGGCTTTTCTTCCCGCTGGAGTTGCCAGAGTTTGAACTGACGGAAATCGATAAACTGCTGGATCTGGATTTTGTCACTCGCAGTAGCCGTATTTTGTCTGCCTTTATTGGCAATGAAATTGCACCGGAAGTATTAACCAAACGCGTTCAGGCCGCTTTTGAGTTCCCAGCGCCGGTTGCTCAGGTCGAGAATGATATCGCCGCTCTGGAACTGTTCCACGGCCCGACATTGGCCTTTAAAGACTTCGGTGCCCGATTTATGGCGCAGATGCTGGCCGAAGTCGCAGAGGATCAGCCGGTGACCATCTTAACGGCAACCTCCGGTGATACTGGGGCTGCGGTGGCTCATGCATTTTATGGTCTGAAAAATGTTCGTGTGGTTATCCTCTACCCGCGCGGCAAAATCAGCCCGCTACAAGAGAAATTGTTCTGTACGCTGGGTGGCAATATCCACACGGTGGCCATTGAGGGTGATTTTGACGCGTGTCAGGCTCTGGTTAAGCAAGCTTTTGATGACGAAGATCTCAAACAGGCCCTGAGCCTTAACTCGGCGAACTCTATTAATATCAGTCGGTTGCTGGCGCAAATTTGCTATTATTTTGAAGCTGTAGCCCAGTTGCCGCAAGAAGCACGTAACCAGTTGGTTATCTCCGTACCCAGTGGCAACTTTGGCGATTTGACCGCTGGTCTGCTGGCTAAATCCTTAGGTTTACCGGTAAAACGCTTTATCGCGGCGACCAATGCTAACGACACTGTGCCACGTTTCCTGGTTAATGGTCAGTGGCAGCCGAAGCCGACGGTCGCGACATTATCGAATGCGATGGATGTCAGCCAGCCGAATAACTGGCCGCGTGTAGAAGAGCTTTATCGCCGTAAAATCTGGCAATTGAAAGAGTTAGGTCACGGCGCAGTCAGTGATGAAGTCACCAAAGACACCATGCGGGAGCTGGCAGATTTGGGGTATATCTCTGAGCCACATGCCGCCATTGCTTATCGTGTGCTACGTGATCAATTGCAGGACGGGGAATTTGGGTTGTTCATCGGAACGGCCCATCCAGCGAAATTTAAAGAGAGTGTCGAAGAGATTCTGGGACAGGAATTGCCGCTGCCGAAACCTTTGGCGGTACGTGCGCAATTACCTCTGCTATCCCATGATTTACCAGCAGATTTTGCGCAATTACGCACTTTCTTGATGGCATTACCTAAGTAATTAAATGCACACGGGGCCATTTGATTGGCTCCGTGACTATTTTTAGTGCTGTTCCGCCCGCTTAAAGACCCATTCATTTTTTGCCGACAGCCCATCATCAAACTCATAGCCTTCCAGATTAAAATCAACCAGTTGCTCTGGTTTGGTTAGCTTGTTTTGAATAATAAAGCGGCTCATTAGCCCACGGGCTTTTTTGGCATAGAAGCTGATAATTTTGTATTTACCATTTTTCTCATCCAAAAAGACCGGTTTAATCAGCGAACCTGCCAATTTGGCGGGCTTGACGGCCTTAAAGTATTCATCAGAAGCTAGGTTAATCAGCATGTTATCACCTTGCCGCTCCAGTGCCTGATTCAGTTTTTCGGTTATCTGGTCGCCCCAGAATGAATAGAGATCTTTGCCGCGCGGGTTAGCCAGCTTAATTCCCATTTCTAAACGATAAGGCTGCATTAAGTCTAGCGGGCGCAATACCCCATAGAGGCCAGAAAGCATGCGCAGATGCTGCTGGGCAAAATCAAAATCAGCAGCGCTGAAATCCTGCGCGTGCATCCCAGTGTAGACATCACCTTTAAAGGCCAGGATTGCCTGACGTGCATTTTCTGGTGTGAAGTCCGGCTGCCATTCGCTGAAACGGGCGGCATTTAGCCCCGCGAGTTTGTCGCTAATCCTCATCAGACTGCTGATTTGGGCTGGTGTCAGCTCACGGCAGATCTCGATAAGCTGTTGTGACTTATCCAACATTTCTGGCTGAGTAAACTGCTTGGTTGCTAACGGACTTTGATAATCAAGGGTTTTAGCCGGGGAAATTACAATAAGCATAACGACATCCTGTTAATCCAGATAAGACACTGTAGCAAAAAGTCGGCATCAGCAAAAAGAAGATTGGGCGATTGCTAAGATAGGTTGGTAGATGAGTCGATAGAGAATATAGTTTAGCTAAATCGTCTCAGCACGATAAGAATGGATGAAATTGCTATTAACCTGCCGGTTTCTGGCTGTTTTAAAAGGCGAAAACGGTTGCGAACCCAATACTGCTCGTTTGCGCTTTTTTTAATCAGTTTAACTGCCTTGCACCAAGGCTTACGCATGTTATTATCAAGACAAGGTAGAGTGTCGAAATCGCTAATATTGCGAAATGGCTAACATTACGAATGAAATGAAGTGTCATTTCGAAAGAGATAACAGTTGCGACATGCCAAAAGTTCATGCACAAACGATGAGAAACGACAACATGACCGATAAACTTACTTCCCTACGCCAAATCACCACTGTAGTAGCAGATACTGGGGATATCGCGGCAATGAAACTGTATCAGCCGCAAGATGCAACCACCAACCCATCACTGATTCTGAATGCTGCCCAAATTCCTGAATACCGCAAGCTTATCGATGAAGCTATTGCTTGGGCACGCGAACAAAGCAGTGATCATGCGCAGCAAATTGTTGATGCGACTGACAAACTGGCCGTCAATATTGGTTTGGAAATTCTGAAACTGATCCCTGGCCGTATTTCTACTGAAGTTGATGCTCGCCTGTCATATGACACTACGGCTAGCGTGGCGAAAGCTAAACGTTTGATCAAATTGTATAACGAAGCCGGTATCAGTAATGACCGTATTCTTATCAAATTGGCTTCTACCTGGCAGGGTATCCGCGCTGCGGAACAGCTGGAAAAAGAAGGCATTAACTGCAACCTGACTCTGCTGTTCTCCTTTGCTCAGGCGCGCGCTTGTGCTGAAGCAGATGTGTTCCTGATCTCTCCGTTTGTTGGCCGTATTCTTGACTGGTACAAAGCCAATGGCGACAAAAAAGAGTTCGCGCCACATGAAGATCCAGGTGTTGTTTCCGTCACCGAGATTTACCAATATTACAAAAAACACGGTTATAAAACTGTGGTGATGGGCGCAAGCTTCCGTAATCTGGGTGAAATCATTGAGTTGGCTGGGTGTGACCGCCTGACTATCGCCCCCTCCCTGCTGAAAGAATTGGCAGAAAGCGAAGGCCCAGTAGAACGTAAACTGGTTTATACCGGTGAAGTTCAAGCTAAACCTACGCCACTGACTGAAGCTGAGTTCTACTGGCAGCACAATCAGGATCCAATGGCGATTGATAAGCTGGCTGATGGCATTCGCAAATTTGCTGTCGACCAGGGCAAACTTGAGAAAATGATCTCAGACCTGCTGTAATATGACTTGTGGTGATTGATTCTCCGCAGTTATTTGACGAAAAGGTGGCGAAAGCCGCCTTTTTTATTGCCGGCAATCTGAGCCTAACAGCAGTTCCAATAACATCGGGTATGCTATTATTCGCCATAGATAACGGGCTTTTCGTCGAGGTAGTCTCATGAATACATTACGTATAGGTTTAGTCTCCATCTCAGATCGCGCATCAAGTGGGGTATATCAGGATAAAGGTATTCCAGCACTGGAAGAGTGGTTGGCGAGCGCGTTAACCACCCCCTTTGAAATAGAAACCCGCCTTATCCCCGATGAACAAACTTTGATTGAACAAACCTTGTGTGAGTTAGTCGATGAAATGGGTTGCCATTTGGTATTGACCACCGGCGGAACCGGGCCGGCAAGACGTGATGTTACGCCCGATGCCACTTTGGCTATTGCTGATCGACAAATGCCGGGTTTTGGCGAGCAAATGCGTCAAATCAGCCTTCATTTTGTCCCTACCGCTATATTATCCCGTCAGGTTGGCGTTATCCGTAAACAGGCATTGATTATCAACTTACCGGGGCAGCCTAAATCCATCAAAGAAACCCTTGAAGGGGTAAAGGATGCTGAGTCTAAGGTGGTGGTCGCGGGTATTTTTGCCAGTGTGCCGTATTGTATTCAACTACTCGATGGGCCTTATATAGAGACCAATGCTGAAGTGGTAGCGGCTTTTCGTCCCAAGAGTGCCATTCTCGATATAAATAACTAAATTAAAACTTTTTACAACATAATATGCCATTTATAAGAGTGTGGGGAATTTTGTACGGTATAGTCATGTTTACTTTACAAAATGTTGGAAATATTTTTCTTCCCCTACTCTGGTTTACTACGGTGTCATATGCCTCAAGAACACGAATCAACTCAAAATGGCTTATCCCAACCCCATGTTGCCCAACAACATAATCATAATCGTCGGTTGAATAAGCAAGATTATAAAACACTGACCTTGGCCGCATTAGGCGGAGCATTAGAATTCTATGATTTCATCATCTTCGTGTTTTTTGCAGCGGTGATTGGTGATCTATTCTTCCCAACAGATATGCCGGAGTGGCTGCGCCAAGTTCAGACATTCGGTATTTTTGCTGCGGGCTATCTGGCACGTCCTCTGGGCGGCATTATCATGGCGCATTTTGGTGACCTGGTTGGCCGTAAGAAAATGTTTACCTTGAGTATTTTGTTAATGGCATTGCCAACATTGGCGATTGGTATGCTGCCGACATATGCCTCTATCGGCATTGCAGCCCCACTGCTGTTGTTGTTAATGCGCGTATTGCAAGGTGCGGCAATCGGCGGTGAAGTTCCTGGTGCATGGGTCTTTGTTGCTGAACACGTACCACGCCGGCGTATCGGCATTGCTTGCGGTACTTTAACGGCGGGTTTAACCGCAGGGATATTGCTGGGGTCACTGGTGGCAACTGCGATGAACACGGCTTTAAGTCATCAGGCCATTTTAGATGGTGGCTGGCGTGTTCCATTCTTCCTGGGTGGGATTTTCGGCTTATTTGCCATGTATTTACGCCGTTGGTTACAGGAAACCCCCATCTTCAAAGAAATGCAGGCGCGCAAAACGCTGGCTGATGAATTGCCACTGAAATCTGTTGTGGTCAATCATAAGAAAGAAGTGTTTGTTTCGATGCTGCTGACTTGGTTACTGTCTGCCGGTATCGTGGTTGTTATCCTGATGACACCGACTTATTTGCAGAAACAGTTTGGTGTTTTGCCCGCGCTAGCATTGCAGGCGAATAGTTTGGCGATTGTCGCGCTGGTCTTTGGTTGTGTTGTTGCCGGGCTGGCGATTGATCGTTTTGGCTCCAGTAAAACTTTCATTGTGGGCAGCCTGATGTTAGCGGTATCAACATGGTCGTTTTATCACGCCAATTTAACTGATCCGAGCCAATTATTTACTCATTATATGTTGGCTGGATTCTGTGTTGGTATTGTCGGCGCAGTGCCTTATGTGATGGTGCGTGCTTTCCCGGCAGAGGTTCGCTTTACTGGAATTTCTTTCTCCTACAATGTCGCGTACGCCATTTTTGGCGGATTAACACCTATTCTGGTGACATTATTGATGAAAGTGACACCTATGGCCCCGGCGTATTACATGTTGTTGTTATCACTGGTGGGATTGATGTTAGGTATTTATCTACGCAATGATATTAATAGTGATGTGAAAGTACATTTGCCAAAGAAGGTTCTGGCTGAGTAAGAAAGTCATTCAATCAAACTTATCGACAAAAATAGCCCATAAATTAATGGGCTATTTTTTTGACTAATAAACCTAAAATTCACTCTTAAAGTTAAAACCGACTTTCTGTTTGACGCGAGCTGAAGGCTGAGAAATAACCTCAGAAAATAATATTCTGGCACCTTGTTGTTGTAAATATCGGCTTAGTTCTCTAACCGCAGCTGTGCCTGCTCCTCTTACTGTTCCTTCGCGGTCGGGAAATAAAACATAATCTGGCAGAGTTGCAGAAGCGACCAACTCAACTCTATCTTGGCTATTAAAACGGTCAGCGACGACAATGGCGATAATCCTTCCTTGTAGTTTTACGACCACATATATTTCACCTGGGCGGCGAAGGACTAGTCTGCGATTGATAATACCCGTCACGATATCTCCGGCACGGAGAAGTTTTCTGAGTCCTTTGTCGTTTTTATGTTGACTGTCATCCGCGCTGGCATCTTCTTCGGTACTGAATCCTTGATACTGCAACCCCCATTGAGAAACAGTTTCACTGAGTTTTTTACGCATAGCTTGAGCATTTTTAACTTCAATATCTGAAAGCTTTTTTTCTTCTTCTAACGTCGGTATTGGAAGTATTTCTACTTCGAATTCTAAGTCGCTTTGCTCAACTAATTCACCTTGCGAAATGATTATCGGGAGTGTTTGCCTGTAGATGAAAGTCTCAAGGAGTAACTCGTAAATACCTAATGGTAAGAGCTCAACTTGAGATGGTGTCTCATCAGACAAGTAATAAAAACTATAGGTTAAGTAGCTAAGTTGAGCATAGTCAAATGCGGTTTTGATATAGCTGAGAGCATTGCTGTTTGTCTGCTCTAATGTTTGTTCTATTATTTTTTCTTTTATAGATTTGATTAATCTATCTTCCAGTTCTTGATCTTCTACTGCAACGCCAATGCTCCCTGTTCTGATTATAGAGTCAATCATTCGGCCAAAAAATTCCGTATTCCAGGTTTCTAAACTATTGCCAAACAATAATGTGAAGTCAGTCATGATATCTAATGTCCAATTAATACAGTGGGGCCTTATTTGACGTGTTGGACGAGTGCTCATTAAAGAGTAAATTGAAACCATACAGGTTTTTGCTACAGCTGGAAGGCTTAAAGATTGACTTCTTTTACTATTGTCAATATAAGCCAGTGTCATATGATCATCACCGCCTTCTTGTATTAATAGTTCTTCTTTTGTGACTGGTTGAGGTTTAAGTGGCGTGCTGCTTCCTGCAATATGTAATGTTTTTCCTTTTGTATTACTACTGAAATATCTATCTATGTTGAATATGATAGCATCCAGTTGTTGGCATTTTCCTTGGATAATATAATTATAAATATTTAAGAAAGGAGTGAAGGCACATATTATTTTACTTGTTTGAGTTAAGTCTCTCTTTTCCCAGTCTTTATCACCGGTATCTGCTGTAAGTATAGTTTTTTCAATAACTATGGGAACGTCTTTGTTGTAATTAGTGATAATTATTTCTGGTGAGATGGTGATACTATTAAGCCAATCAAAAGAGATGATGGGTGATATATCCACTAAGTTATTTTTTAATGTTTGAATAAACTGTGTTTGTATAGTATCTCCTTTTATTTGTAAAATAAAAGAGAGGTTGTCACTGCGCTTATAGCGCTCAAAATAAAACTTATTAATCATACTATAGTCAGAGAATATAACCCGTCTTTCGTTTATACTTATGCCAGGGCCGTTAAATAGTACAATGTCATAGTTGTCATCATCTCCGAGTTCTACAGTGTTAAAAACTAATAATACCTGCTTGTTTTGCAAGCGCGTGTTATTCCAATACTCGCCAAATACATCAATAAGCTTTATTCTATGGCTAGTCATAATGGCGCACTGTTGATCACAGTTAAGGCCTTTTTTTTCTGATACTTTGATGCTGGTTATTGATTCACTCATATTAATGGCTTTCAAATAATTATCTGTAATATTTTCTGTTAGATTGAAAAATGGTAAATTGAAATTGTCATTCCTATATACTTTTGCGGTTATTCCATGGGGGACTGTTATTGATCTAATGCTGTCATTATGAATAGGAAATACTTCTCGGCCAGATTCTATTAGGGGCTCGTGATCGTGATGTAAATCTATTTGTTGGTTTGATGCTAAACACATACTGTCACCCTGAAATTTATCTTGGGTATAAAAGCAGGCGGCGGGTGCTACCTCGTATGAATTTATATTTTCATATAACTTAGATAATTGTAGTTCCTGTAAGTTAATGTCATTTTTCAATATCATTTTTTCGCCAGAAAAATTAACGCCATCATAAAGAGTAACAACCATGCCTGGGGGGACGGAAATTGATTCTATTCTATTATCAAACTCATCATTGTAATTGGTTCTTGACTCACTTTCGGTCGCGCAGAATGACTCTCCGCCAAAGTCGGCCTGTTCATAAAAACAAACTTTAGCTTTATTTGAATAGGCTATTTGTGGTATTATTAATATAATGCTGATTAATATTTTTATCACTATTTTCATGGCTGCACCCTTACGTTTTTTTAGTTTTATTATTCTATGCTCCCTACTGATTTGTGATTTTATATTATGTTTTTTTTGTTGGCTTTATCTATTTTTATTATTCTTTTTAATTATTTTATAAAGTTAATTTTTATCAAATAATCTATTTCCATAAGTGATAATTAGGCATAAAAAAGCACTCTGAATATTCATATTCAGAGTGCTATTAAATATAACCTGCTTAAGTATTCTGTAATTAAGCGACAGCTTGCGCCTGTAAACGCGGGCTTGGCTCACCAATTGGTAGCACTGTACGGCCATATTGTTCGTTCAATACTTCCGCCATCGCCAGGTAAATTGCGCTAGCACCACAGATGATGCCTTCGAAACCAGCGAAAACTAGCAGTGAATGGTTACCGGTAAAGTTACCAATCGCCAGCAATGCAAACAGTAGCGTCAGGCTACCGAAAACAAACTGCAAAGCACGGTTGGCAGGCAGGGTGCCGAAGAACATAAACAGTGTGAAAATTCCCCATAAGCCGAGATAAACGCCAAGGAATTGTGCATCAGTTGCCTCTGCCATACCCATTTTCGGTAACATCAGCAAGCCGACCAGACTCAGCCAAAATGCACCATATGAGGTAAATGCAGTGGCAGCAAAAGTATTGCCCTTCTTATATTCCAGCATACCCGCCAGAATTTGTGCTAAACCGCCGTAAAAAATCCCCATGCTCAAAATTACAGAGGTCAGGGGAAAGAAACCTGCGTTGTGCAGGTTAAGCAAGACGGTGGTCATCCCAAAGCCCATCAGGCCTAATGGGCCAGGATTCGCCAACTTGGTGGTGTTCATAAGTCCTCTGCGAGTAACAGAATGCTAATAAAAAAGGATAATTATCCGAATAAGTATAAAGCGCCTGAATGACTAAAATGTCGTCTATTCCCTCAGTGCGCGCGGCATCATAATGATCCACGCGATTGGAAACAATGATCTCGAGGGTGATAAAAAGTATTTTTTTTTCATCTGCCCCCTTGATGCTGCGTTTCCTGGCCCCATCTTATTCCCAACCGCAGGGACTAATCACGAATCAGCGGAAGCATGCGTCAGTAGAATGCTGGGTATGAAAACATTGATTATGAAAATACGGGCAGTTGAAATTAAACAATTCGCCCACATATAGATTAGTAACTTGACCGAATATGACTTTTTAGTGGAGGCGTTTTAGATGGGTAAAATTATTGGTATCGACTTGGGTACTACCAACTCTTGTGTAGCAATTATGGATGGTACTAAAGCACGTGTGCTGGAAAACAGCGAAGGCGATCGCACAACGCCTTCTATCATCGCGTATACCCAAGATGGTGAAACTCTGGTTGGTCAACCGGCTAAGCGTCAGGCTGTCACTAACCCACAAAATACACTGTTTGCCATCAAGCGTTTGATTGGTCGTCGTTTTCAGGACGAAGAAGCACAGCGTGATAAAGACATCATGCCGTACAAAATTGTTGCAGCAGACAATGGTGACGCTTGGTTAGAAGTTAAAGGCCAGAAAATTGCACCGCCGCAGATCTCTGCTGAAGTGCTGAAGAAAATGAAGAAAACGGCTGAAGATTATCTGGGTGAGCCAGTAACTGAAGCGGTTATTACTGTACCTGCATACTTCAACGATGCTCAGCGTCAGGCAACTAAAGATGCTGGCCGTATCGCAGGTCTGGAAGTAAAACGTATCATCAACGAACCAACCGCAGCAGCATTGGCTTACGGTTTGGATAAAGAAGTCGGTAACCGTACTATCGCGGTTTATGACCTCGGTGGTGGTACTTTCGATATCTCAATTATCGAAATCGACGAAGTTGATGGCGAAAAAACCTTTGAAGTTCTGGCGACCAACGGTGATACCCACTTGGGTGGTGAAGACTTCGATAGCCGCCTGATCAACTATCTGGTTGAAGAGTTCAAGAAAGACCAGGGTATGGATCTGCGTACTGATCCACTGGCAATGCAGCGTCTGAAAGAAGCCGCTGAAAAAGCTAAAATCGAGCTGTCTTCTGCTCAGCAGACTGATGTTAACTTGCCGTACATCACAGCTGATGGTAGCGGTCCAAAACACATGAACATCAAAGTGACTCGCGCAAAATTGGAGTCACTGGTAGAAGATTTGGTAAACCGTTCTATTGAACCACTGAAAGTGGCTCTGCAGGACGCTGGCCTGTCTGTTTCCGATATCCAGGACGTAATCTTGGTGGGTGGTCAGACTCGTATGCCAATGGTTCAGAAGAAAGTTGCTGATTTCTTCGGTAAAGAACCACGTAAAGACGTTAACCCAGATGAAGCTGTAGCGATTGGTGCGGCAGTGCAGGGTGGTGTTCTGTCTGGTGAAGTGAAAGACGTTCTGCTGTTGGACGTCACTCCACTGTCACTGGGTATTGAAACCATGGGTGGTGTGATGACTCCGCTTATCACCAAAAACACCACTATCCCAACTAAGCACAGCCAGGTGTTCTCTACTGCGGAAGACAACCAGTCTGCGGTAACCATCCATGTGCTTCAGGGTGAACGTAAACGTGCTCAGGATAACAAGTCTCTGGGTCAGTTCAATCTGGACGGTATCCAGGCGGCACCTCGCGGCATGGCGCAAATCGAAGTGACCTTTGATATTGACGCCGATGGTATTTTGCATGTGTCTGCTAAAGACAAAAATACAGGTCGTGAGCAGAAGATCACCATCAAAGCATCTTCTGGTTTGAACGAGGAAGAGATCCAGAAAATGGTACGCGATGCTGAAGCAAACGCTGAAGCAGACCGTAAGTTTGAAGAGCTGGTTCAGACTCGTAACCAAGCTGACCATCTGATTCACGGGACTCGTAAACAGTTGGAAGAAGCAGGTGATAAACTGCCAGCTGAAGACAAAGCTACAATCGAAGATGCAGTGAAAGCACTTGAAGCTGCGCTGAAAAGCGAAGATAAAGCTGAAATTGAAGCGAAAACTCAGGCTCTGGTGCAGGTTTCTGGCAAGTTGCTGGAAATGGCTCAACAGCAGCAAGCTGCCGCAGGCGGTGATGCTGGTGATACCAGTGCCAAGAAAGAAGACGACGTCGTAGACGCCGAATTCGAAGAAGTGAAAGACAAAAAATAATCGCCCTTAAGCGGGCACAGCAGTAGTAGGCCTTACTGTTGCTGGAAACCAGCACGGGCGTCGAGGAAACTCTACGCCCGTGCACGCATGTTAAGGGTAGGAAAAAAAGAGAATGGCGAAGAGAGATTATTACGAGGTTTTAGGTGTCAGTAAGGGCGCCGATGAACGTGAAATCAAAAAGGCCTATAAACGCCTGGCAGTAAAGTATCACCCGGACCGTAATCAGGACGAGAACGATACCGGTGAAAATTTCAAAGAAGTTAAGGAAGCTTACGAAATTCTGACCGACCCACAAAAACGCGCAGCATATGATCAATATGGTCATGCAGCCTTTGAACAAGGTGGCATGGGCGGCGGCGGTTTTGGTGGCGGTGGTGCAGACTTTAGCGATATTTTTGGTGATGTTTTCGGTGATATCTTTGGTGGTGGCCGTCGTCAAAGGGCCTCCCGGGGTTCAGATCTGCGCTACAACATGGATCTGACGCTGGAAGAAGCTGTCCGGGGTGTGACCAAAGAAATCCGTATTCCGACGCTAAATGAATGTGATGTTTGCCACGGTAGCGGTGCTAAACCCGGCAGTTCTCCGGTGACTTGTTCGACTTGCCGTGGGGCAGGTCAGGTACATATGCGCCAAGGATTCTTCACCGTACAGCAGGCATGTCCTACCTGTCATGGCAGCGGTCAAATTATTAAAGACCCGTGCAATAAATGTCATGGGCATGGTCGTGTTGAGAAATCAAAAACTCTGTCGGTTAAAATTCCGGCGGGTGTTGATACCGGTGACCGCATCCGTTTAAGTGGTGAAGGTGAAGCTGGTGAACATGGCGCACCTGCGGGTGATTTATATGTTCAAGTCCAGGTTAAAGCGCATCCAATCTTTGAGCGTGAAGGCAACAATCTGTATTGTGAAGTGCCAATTAACTTTGCAATGGCAGCCTTGGGCGGCGAGATTGAAGTACCGACACTGGATGGCCGCGTTAAGTTGAAAGTGCCAGCGGAAACACAAACCGGCAAATTGTTCCGTATGCGTGGTAAAGGGGTTAAATCTGTTCGTGGTGGTAGCCAGGGCGACCTGCTGTGCCGTGTTGTCGTCGAGACGCCGGTCCACTTGAGTGAAAAACAGAAGCAATTACTGCGCGAACTGGAAGAAAGTTTTGTTGGCGCGGCGGGTGAGAAAAACAGCCCCCGTTCTAAAAGCTTTCTAGACGGCGTGAAAAAATTCTTTGATGATCTAACCCGCTAGTCACTGTTTAGCTGTTAACCAGCTAATAAAACAGATGAAAATTAAAATCCTCGATAAACATCGGGGATTTTTTTCATCATCAGATATAGCAATATGTGATGTAGATTATCAATGAATCGGTTTTTCCGAGCATTTCTTGCTATAAAAACGACTTTTCTCGAGTTAATGGTTGTCCTAAAATTTATGAATTGATTTACCGAGCACAAGCTCACTGTCCGATGTAAGGAGTTATTCATTGTGACAAACATGATTCGTCAATTTTTGCGCCAAGAGGCTGCGGGTGGGCTGATTTTAATCTTTGCCGCCATCGTGGCCTTATTTATGGCTAACACCCCGCTACAAGGGTTTTATCAATCTTTTCTTGATGTGCCGGTATCTGTAAAAATAGCGTCACTGGACATCAGTAAGCCGCTGTTGTTGTGGATCAATGATGGTCTAATGGCGATATTCTTCCTGGTCGTCGGCTTGGAAGTTAAGCGCGAATTAATGGAAGGCTCACTAGCTGGGCGTGATAAAGCTGTTTTCCCGGCGATTGCTGCCCTCGGCGGTATGTTGGCTCCGGCCTTGATTTATTTACTCTTTAATGGGGCCGATGAAGTTACCCGTCAAGGTTGGGCAATTCCAGCGGCAACGGACATTGCCTTTGCATTGGGTGTGATGGCATTACTGGGAAACCGGGTTCCAACCAGTCTGAAAGTGTTTTTGCTGGCACTGGCGATCATTGATGACTTGGGTGTCATCATTATTATTGCGCTGTTTTATACCCATGAGGTTTCCTTGCCGGCCTTGGGGATCGCGGCCGCGGCCATTGCATTATTGGGCTATATGAACTGGCGTGGGGTAGGGAAAACATCGGCCTATCTGTTGGTCGGGTTGGTACTGTGGGTCTGTATTCTTAAATCTGGGGTGCATGCGACCTTAGCGGGTGTCATTGTCGGCTTTATGATTCCGCTTCACACTAAAGATAAACGGTCGCCATCAGAATCACTGGAACATGGTTTGCATCCATGGGTTGCCTACTTGATTCTGCCACTCTTCGCATTTGCTAATGCGGGGGTATCGTTGCAAGGCGTTTCACTCTCTGGATTGACATCGTTACTGCCTCTGGGGATTGCGAGCGGCCTGTTTATTGGTAAACCACTCGGCATTTTCCTGTTTAGTTGGCTAGCGGTTAAGTTAGGGGTTGCTAAACTGCCAGATGCAATCAACTTTAAGCAGATTTTTGCTGTGTCCGTGTTGTGCGGCATTGGTTTCACGATGTCGATATTTATCGCTTCACTGGCATTTGACGGCGCAGATATTGCTCTGACAACCTACTCAAAATTGGGCATATTGCTGGGCTCCACGACCGCAGCCATTGTTGGCTACAGCTTATTGCGCATGGCCTTACCGGCGAAGAGAAAAGTAACTCATTGATTAATATTTGAATGGCCAGCACCGTTCGCAAAGGTGCTGGCATTCTACCTGATGGATTTCTAGGCTTACCATTTGTGAAGTCTCAGAACAAGGAACGTTTAGTCGTGCATGGGGCCATATACACCCTAAATAATTCGAGTTGCAGAAAGGCGGCAAACGAATAAATCCCGACGAGTTGGCAGTGGTCAATGAGTTGGGTGAGAGAGTGCCGCTAACGCACATGTAGCTTGAAGTATGACGGGCATATCTGGCTCGACGATATGTTAAGGAGATAACAACATGCGAATATCACATATCAATTTCAATCATCTTTATTATTTTTGGCAGGTTTGTAAAGAAGGCTCCGTCGTGGGGGCTGCTGAAGCTTTATTTTTGACGCCGCAAACCATTACCGGGCAAATTAAAGCATTAGAAGAACGTCTGGGCGGGAAATTATTTAAACGCCAGGGGCGTGGGCTGGTGCCATCAGAGTTAGGGCAATTGGTCTTTCGCTATGCCGATAAGATGTTCATGCTCAGTCATGAAATGCTGGATATTGTTAACTATCGCAAAGAATCTAACTTGCTATTTGATGTCGGCGTCGCTGATGCATTATCCAAGCGCTTAGTGAGTCAGGTGCTGGAAACTGCCGTAGTGGATCATGAAAAAATCCATTTACGCTGTTTTGAATCGACCCATGAAATGCTACTGGAGCAGTTGAGCCAGCATAAGCTGGATATGATTCTGTCTGATTGTCCGGTTGATTCCAGTCAGCAAGAAGGGCTGTTTTCTGTAAAGCTCGGCGAATGCAGTGTCAGCTTTTATTGTCGCCAGCCTGTCCCGGACTTGCCTTTCCCCGCTTGTTTGCAACAAAAGCGGTTGTTAGTCCCTGGTCGCCGTTCAATGTTGGGGCGCAAATTATTAAATTGGATTAACAGCAAAGGGTTACAGGTGGAAATCCTCGGTGAATTTGATGATGCGGCGTTAATGAAAGCGTTTGCTATCTATAACAACGCCATTTTTGTAGCACCGACACTGTATGCCGCAGATACCTATGCGAAAGATGATGAAATTGTCGAAATTGGCCGTT
Source organism: Yersinia canariae (assembly GCF_009831415.1). NCBI lineage: Bacteria > Pseudomonadati > Pseudomonadota > Gammaproteobacteria > Enterobacterales > Yersiniaceae > Yersinia > Yersinia canariae. The sequence continues at coordinate 766,120 of NZ_CP043727.1, forward strand.
TAGATAATGTGCAGGAAGAGTATTACGTTATTTTTGCCGAGCGTATGATTCAACATCCAGCGGTGCAGCGGGTATGTAACAAAGATTTTTCTGCGCTTTTTAGCGGTTAGACAAATTGATTCGAGCCGTAAATGGCACCGCCATCAACTATCCATGGCCGAGATGAATTTTGCGATTTGATGAGCCAGCCAAATTTTAGATATAAAAAAACCGGCCTAGGCCGGTCTTTTTACTAAGCAGCCAACGTAATGCAATTACTGCATTGCGTTGATTTGCGCGACCAAATTTGACTTATGGCGTGCTGCTTTATTTTTGTGGATCAGACCTTTACAGGACTGACGATCCACAATTGGTTGCATCTCATTAAATGCTTTTTGCGCTGCGTCTTTATCGCCAGCTGCGATTGCCGCATACACCTTCTTAATGAAGGTACGCACCATTGAGCGACGGCTAGCGTTATGCTTGCGGCGTTTCTCAGACTGTACGGCGCGTTTCTTAGCTGATTTGATATTAGCCAAGGTCCAACTCCCAAATATATTCTATTGAGGACAATTCAAAGGCCGAGGAATATGCCCTTTTAGCCTTCGTTTGTCAATGGATTTGTGCAAATAAGCGCCGTTTGTACGGGCGGCACTTGCTACGTTGTGATGGAGCGGGATTTTACCAGCTTCGCGCTGCGGAATACAGTCTTTCGAAAGAAAATTCCACAGTTCACTGCCTCGAAGGGATTCGACGGTGGTTCTTGTAAAAATCTCAGCCTGCTTCTGTATTCGACGGCGTGCGTATTCTACAGGATAAAGTCAGTAAAAGGGATTTTACCTGCGCAATTTTGGTAAAATGGTATGACTTTCAGCTAAAGGTACCAATCGCGGGTTAACCTTAACCGCTGTACAAGGTATAATCCGGCGATTTCCACTGTTTTGAGCCAGCTATGGAGCTAATTCGCGGTATACATAATATCCGGGCACGCCACCATGGTTGCGTGCTAACTATCGGTAACTTTGATGGTGTCCATCGCGGACATCAAGCCTTATTGGAGCAGCTAAAGCGCGAAGGTCGGCGTTTGGGGCTGCCCGTTATGGTAATGATATTTGAACCGCAACCACTGGAATTGTTTGCAGCGGATAAAGCACCGGCTCGATTAACACGTTTACGTGATAAAGCCAGATATTTGGCTGACGCCGGTGTTGACTATTTATTGTGCATTAAATTTGATCCGCGTTTTGCAGCGATGACTGCGCAAGCTTTCGTTGCTCAGTTGCTGGTAGAGAAGTTGGGTGTTAAGTTTTTAACTGTTGGCGATGATTTCCGCTTTGGCGCAGGGCGTCAGGGGGATTTTCAGCTATTACAGCAAGCGGGTGCTGAATTTGGTTTTGATGTGATAAGCACCGACAGCTTTTGTGATGGTGGTCTGCGCATTAGCAGCACAGCGATTCGTCAGGTACTTTCTGATGATGATTTGGTGTTGGCTGAAACACTGCTGGGTCACCCGTATAGTATTTCTGGCCGAGTGGTTCACGGTGACGAACTGGGGCGGACGATAGGCTTCCCCACGGCGAATTTGCCGTTAAAACGTTTAGTTGCTCCAGTAAAAGGAGTGTATGCGGTTGATGTTTATGGCCTGAGTCCAAAGCCATTGCCCGGGGTTGCCAATATTGGCACTCGGCCGACCGTTGCTGGTATTCGCCAGCAGCTAGAGGTTCATCTGCTTGATGTAACTATGGATCTTTATGGGCGCCATATTGATGTGGTGCTTCGCGCGAAACTGCGCAATGAACAGCGTTTTGCTTCGCTCGATGCTTTGAAGCAGCAAATCGCCAATGATGTGGTGACGGCCCGAACATTTTTCGGGCTAAAGACACCGGTTTAATATTTCTAGCCGAAACGGAACCGAGAATCTAATGAGTGACTACAAGAATACCCTGAATCTGCCTGAAACAGGGTTCCCGATGCGCGGCGATCTGGCTAAGCGTGAACCTGACATGCTGAAACGTTGGTATGAGCAGGATCTGTACGGGATTATTCGTACGGCCAAGAAGGGTAAAAAGACCTTTATTTTGCACGACGGCCCTCCTTATGCGAACGGCAACATTCACATTGGTCACTCTGTTAACAAAATTCTCAAAGATATTATTGTTAAATCGAAAGGAATGGCTGGCTACGACTCACCTTATATACCAGGTTGGGATTGCCACGGTCTGCCGATCGAGCTAAAAGTTGAACAATTAATTGGTAAGCCGGGCGAAAAAGTCAGTGCCGCGGAGTTCCGTGCTGCCTGTCGTAAATATGCTGCTGAGCAGGTTGAAGGCCAGAAGAAAGATTTCATCCGTCTGGGGGTCTTGGGCGATTGGGACCATCCTTACCTGACGATGGATTTCAAAACTGAAGCCAATATCATTCGTGCATTAAGCAAAATCATCGATAACGGCCATCTGCACAAAGGCGCGAAACCAGTGCACTGGTGTACGGACTGTGGTTCATCATTGGCTGAAGCTGAAGTCGAATATTATGACAAAACCTCACCTTCTATTGATGTGCGTTTTAACGCGGTTGATACGGCCGCCGTTGCCGCTAAATTTGATGTGTCGGCGGTTAATGGCCCGGTTTCACTGGTTATCTGGACGACCACTCCGTGGACCTTGCCGGCGAACCGCGCCATTTCACTGAATGCCGAATACATTTATCAGCTGGTGCAAGTGGAAGGTGAATGCTTGATTTTGGCCGCTGATTTGGTCGAAAGCGTGATGAAACGCGTCGGTATTACCGAATGGACGATATTGGGCAACTGTAAAGGTGCTGATCTCGAACTGTTGCGTTTCAGCCATCCGTTTATGGGCTTTGATGTTCCGGCGATTTTAGGTGACCACGTTACACTGGATGCCGGTACCGGCGCGGTTCATACCGCACCTGGTCATGGCCCGGATGACTTTGTTATTGGTCAAAAATACGGTTTGGAAGTTGCCAATCCGGTTGGCCCGAACGGCTGCTATCTGACGGGGACTTACCCAACGTTGGACGGCATGTTTGTGTTTAAAGCTAACGATGTGATTGTTGAGCTACTGCGTGAAAAAGGCGCATTGCTGAAAGTTGAAAAACTGGTCCACAGCTACCCATGCTGTTGGCGTCACAAAACACCAATTATCTTCCGTGCTACGCCGCAATGGTTCATTAGTATGGATCAAAAAGGCCTGCGTAAGCAGTCTCTGGAAGAGATCAAAGGCGTGCAGTGGATCCCGGATTGGGGCCAGGCGCGTATTGAGACTATGGTGGCAAACCGCCCAGACTGGTGCATTTCACGCCAACGTACTTGGGGTGTGCCAATGTCTCTGTTTGTCCATAAAGAGACTGAAATGCTTCATCCGCGCAGCACTGAGTTGATGGAAGAAGTTGCCAAACGTGTCGAGCAAGACGGTATTCAGGCGTGGTGGGATCTGGACCCTGCTGAAATTTTAGGTGCTGATGCCGCTGATTACGTCAAAGTGCCAGACACTCTGGACGTATGGTTTGACTCCGGTTCAACTCATTCGTCGGTGGTCGACGTCCGCCCAGAATTTGGTGGTCATAGCCCGGATATGTATCTGGAAGGTTCTGACCAACACCGCGGCTGGTTTATGTCTTCATTGATGATTTCTACCGCGATGAAGGGCAAAGCGCCTTATCGTCAGGTGCTGACTCATGGTTTCACCGTTGATGGTCAGGGGCGCAAAATGTCCAAATCCATCGGTAATACCATCAGCCCGCAAGATGTGATGAATAAACTGGGTGGCGACATCTTGCGTCTGTGGGTAGCATCTACCGATTACACGGGCGAAATTGCTGTTTCTGACGAAATTCTGAAACGCTCAGCTGACTCTTACCGCCGTATCCGAAATACTGCGCGCTTCTTGCTGGCTAACCTTAATGGCTTCGATCCTGCATTGCATCAGGTCGATCCAGAAAATATGGTCGTAGTAGACCGCTGGGCTGTGGGCCGCGCTCAAGCCGCGCAAGCCGAGATTATGGAAGCGTACGAAAATTACGATTTCCACTTGGTGGTGCAGCGCTTGATGCAGTTCTGTTCGGTTGAGATGGGGTCTTTCTACCTCGATATCATTAAAGACCGCCAGTACACCGCGAAAGGCGATAGCATAGCCCGCCGCAGCTGCCAAACTGCATTGTTCCATATTGCCGAAGCATTAGTTCGCTGGATGGCACCAATCATGTCATTCACCGCAGACGAAATCTGGAATCAACTGCCAGGCGAACGTCCGCAATATGTCTTCACTGAAGAGTGGTATGACGGTCTGTTTGGGTTGGCAGGCGATGAGAGTATGAACGATACTTTCTGGGCCGAGCTGTTGAAAGTCCGTGGCGAAGTGAACAAAGTCTTAGAGCAAGCGCGTAGCGACAAGCGTATTGGTGGTTCACTGGAGGCAGCCGTGACTCTGTTTGCTACTCCTGAACTGGCCGCTCGCCTAAATAGCCTGCAAGATGAGCTGCGTTTTGTATTGCTGACGTCAGCTGCGAAAGTTGCAGATTATGCCGACGCGGGTGATGACGCACAGCAAAGTGAGCTGATTTCTGGGCTGAAGATTACCTTTAATAAAGCTGATGGTGAGAAGTGTCCGCGTTGCTGGCATTACACACAAGACATTGGTTTGGTAGCGGAACATGCTGAACTGTGCGGCCGCTGTGTCACTAACGTTGCCGGAGACGGTGAAGAGCGTAAGTACGCCTGATGAGTAAACCTATTTGTTCGACCGGATTGCGCTGGTTATGGCTGGCTGTGCTGGTGGTGATTGTGGATCTCGGGAGCAAACAGTGGGTTATGGCCCACTTTGCCCTGTACGAGTCCGTGCCACTGATTCCTTTTTTCAACCTGACCTATGCGCAGAATTTTGGCGCGGCATTTAGCTTTCTTGCCGATAAAAGTGGCTGGCAGCGTTGGTTCTTTGCAGGGATAGCTATCGGTATTTCAGTTCTATTGATGGTGCTGATGTATCGGTCTACTGCCAAGCAACGTCTGCTAAATTGCGCTTATGCTCTGATTATCGGTGGGGCATTAGGTAACTTATTTGATCGTATGGTGCATGGCGCGGTGATCGACTTTATCGATTTTCACGTCAACAACTGGCATTTCCCGACATTCAACATCGCCGATACAGCCATCTGTATCGGTGCTGCGCTGGTGATATTTGAAGGCTTTTTAAGTCCGGCTGAAAAAACGGCAATGCATAAAGGTGAGTGATATGTCAGAACATGTACAAGGCCATCAAGTACAAGACTATTTTGTACAAGAGAGTAGTGCTGTATTGGTGCATTTCACTTTGAAACTGGAGGATGGCTCAACAGCTGAGTCTACCCATATTCATGGGAAACCTGCGCTATTCCGGTTAGGTGATAACAGCCTTTCCGATGCGCTGGAGCAACAGTTGATAGGCCTGAAAGTGGGTGATAAACACACTTTTACCTTGCAGCCTGAAGATGCATTTGGCTTGGAAAGTCCTGATTTGATTCAGTACTTCACTCAGCGCGATTTTGCTCAAACCGGTGTACCGGATGCGGGCACGATTATGCTGTTTACCACCCGTGATGGCAGTGAAATGCCGGGCGTGGTGCGCGAAGTGGCAGAAGAGTCCATTACTGTTGATTTTAATCACCCGTTGGCTGGGCATATCGTCAGCTTTGATATTGAAGTGCTGGAGATTGACCCCCAACAGGAGGCTCCGCATGCAGATATTGCTGGCTAATCCACGCGGCTTTTGTGCCGGAGTTGATCGGGCTATCAGTATTGTTGAACGCGCGATCGAGATGTATGGTGCGCCAATCTATGTGCGCCATGAAGTGGTGCACAACCGCTATGTGGTTGAGAGTCTGCGGGAACGCGGCGCTATTTTTATCGAGGATATCTCTGAGGTGCCGGATGGCTCCATTTTGATTTTCTCGGCCCATGGCGTGTCACAAGCTGTTCGTGCAGAAGCCCGCGCGCGCGAGTTGACGATGTTGTTTGATGCCACGTGCCCATTGGTTACCAAAGTCCATATGGAAGTTGCTCGTGCCAGTCGTAAAGGGAAAGAAGCCATCCTGATAGGCCATGCCGGCCATCCGGAAGTGGAAGGCACCATGGGGCAATACAATAATCCCAAAGGGGGTATGTATTTGGTCGAGTCACCTGATGATGTTTGGAAACTGAATGTTAAAGACGAGAATAATCTCTGTTTTATGACTCAGACCACTTTGTCAGTTGATGATACTGCCGCAGTGATTGACGCTTTACACAAACGGTTCCCGAAGATTATCGGCCCACGTAAAGATGATATTTGCTATGCCACAACCAACCGGCAAGAAGCGGTAAGGAATTTGGCAAATGATGCTGATGTTGTCTTGGTGGTTGGCTCGAAAAACTCATCCAACTCGAACCGCTTGGCTGAACTTGCACAGAGAATGGGGACATCGGCTTATCTAATTGATTCTGCGGCTGATATCCAAGAGTCATGGCTAGAAAATGCGGAGTGCATTGGCGTCACTGCTGGTGCCTCTGCACCGGATATTCTGGTGCAGCAAGTGATTGCTCGCTTGCAAGCCCTCGGCGCGGGTGGGTCTATAGAACTGCGTGGCCGTGAAGAAAGTATCGTTTTTGAAGTTCCCAAAGAATTACGTGTTGAGGTTAAGCAGATCGATTGATCTCCGGCACCTATTCGTAACTCTATTAAGCAGCCCTAAGTGGCTGCTTTTTTTACGGATATATCTCGCCAGCACTGCATGAATATGCGAAATATCCACAGGATGCCAGATGAAGTGTTACCGAGTATTTTACCCTAAATAATTAAGTGGTTTCACTGATGAAAATGGGCGTATATCATTTTTTTCTAATACAAATTAAATAGGCTGGCAGAGTCCATGGCGGACGGCTAATCTGAACCCTTGTCAGGGTAGATGACACAATATTGGGAGAACTAATGACTGATTCAACAATTCGTATTGCCGTTGTCGGCGCGGGCGGCCGTATGGGCCGGCAGCTTATCCAGGCAATTACACAGACCAAAGGTGTTGTGCTGGGGGCTGCTGTTGAGCGCGTGGGTTCCACGTTAGTGGGAAGTGATGCCGGTGAACTGGCCGGAACGGGGTTGCTAAATATCACAGTCAGTGATGACTTATCCAAAGTAACTGATCATTTTGATGTGTTGATCGACTTTACTCGCCCAGAGGGCACATTGGAACATTTAGCTATTTGCCGCAAACATCGTAAAGCCATGGTTATTGGTACCACGGGTTTTGATGATGCTGGCAAAGCCGCTATCAGTGCCGCCGCATCGGATATTGGCATTGTGTTCGCCGCTAACTTCAGTGTTGGGGTCAATGTGGTGCTTAAGTTGCTGGAGAAGGCCGCCAAAGTAATGGGTGATTACACTGATATTGAAATTATTGAAGCCCATCATCGCTATAAAGTTGATGCGCCATCCGGGACGGCATTGGCGATGGGCGAGGCGATAGCGGAATCTTTGGGTCGGTCACTGAAAGATTGTGCCGTTTATAGCCGCGAAGGCCACACCGGAGAACGCCAACCGGGCACTATCGGTTTCGCCACTGTGCGCGCAGGCGATATTGTCGGGGAGCATACGGCGATGTTCGCTGATATTGGCGAGCGAGTTGAAATTACGCACAAAGCCACCAGTCGCATGACTTTTGCCAATGGGGCAGTTAAATCTGCTATATGGCTCTCTGACCGCGATAATGGGTTGTTTGATATGCGCGATGTATTGAATTTGAATGAACTTTAAAGGTGTAAAGCACAACCCGTGATGTGGTTGTTTTTATCATAATCATATGATAACAGGACAATATTTTATTGTCCTTTTTTATTAAAATGATAAATAACACGTTTGATCGACATTTTTTATTTTATTGCCAGTTTTGTGATGTTTTGTCTCTATTTTTGGTCTTTTATTCTCTCCGCTATGTATCAGAACTCATTTTCATCACGCCAGAACGATTTTTTTCAGTCACGCACTCTCGCAACCGTTTACTATGTTAAGTTAGCATGTGTTTTTACCGCTATAATCCGCTCATTTTAATGAAAACGGTAAAAAACAGAGAAAAAATGGCACTTTGGCTAGACAAGAGCGTCACTCATCATTAAAATGCGCCCAATTTGCCAAAAATTAGCTTTGAGGGCGGTTTTTGCATTGATTTAGGTCGCTAGATATGAATTAATATGCAGATAATGTGACTGTTTATTCCTTGGAGGATGTTTTGATTAAGTCAGCGCTATTGGTTCTCGAAGACGGAACCCAATTTCACGGTCGGGCCATCGGGGCAGAGGGTACGGCAGTGGGGGAAGTGGTCTTCAATACGTCGATGACCGGTTATCAAGAAATCCTCACTGATCCTTCCTACTCCCGCCAGATCGTCACTCTTACTTATCCTCATATCGGCAATGTCGGCACCAATGCCTCCGATGAAGAATCCTCCGCAGTACACGCCCAAGGTCTTGTTATTCGCGACCTGCCACTGATTGCCAGTAACTACCGTAATGAAGAAGGCTTAGCTGAGTATCTCAAACGCCATAATATTGTCGCGATTGCGGATATCGATACGCGTAAGTTGACACGGTTACTGCGCGAGAAAGGCGCTCAAAACGGCTGCATTATTGTGGGTGATTTGTCTGATGCTGCATTGGCGCTGGAAAAAGCAAAAGCATTCCCGGGATTAAAAGGGATGGATTTGGCCAAAGAAGTGACCACCAAAGAGGCTTACCACTGGTTGCAAGGCAGTTGGACTCTGGAAGGGGACTTACCTGCGGCGAAGCAACCTGAAGACTTACCATTCCATGTTGTTGCTTATGACTACGGTGTAAAGCGCAATATTCTGCGCATGCTGGTTGACAGAGGTTGCCGTCTGACTGTTGTACCGGCACAGACCCCGGCGGAAGATGTTCTGAAGTTAAATCCTGATGGTATTTTCTTGTCCAACGGCCCTGGGGACCCTGAGCCATGTGATTATGCTATCGCGGCGATTAAACGCTTCCTGGACACCGACATTCCGGTATTTGGTATCTGTCTAGGTCACCAATTGCTGGCACTGGCGAGCGGCGCAAAAACGGTAAAAATGAAGTTCGGCCACCATGGTGGCAACCATCCGGTAAAAGACTTGGATGCCAATTGCGTGATGATCACCGCGCAGAACCACGGTTTTGCGGTTGATGAAACTTCATTGCCCTCTAACCTGCGTACCACACACGTTTCTTTATTCGATGGTTCCTTACAAGGGATTCACCGTACCGATAAAGCAGCTTTCAGTTTCCAGGGTCACCCTGAAGCCAGCCCTGGGCCGCATGATGCCGCCCCGCTGTTTGATCACTTTATCGAGCTGATTGAAGCTTATCGCGCGACCGCTAGCCACACCAATAAATAATCAGGAGCGAATACCATGCCAAAACGTACAGATATAAAAAGCATCCTGATTTTGGGCGCAGGCCCAATTGTTATCGGCCAGGCTTGTGAGTTTGACTATTCCGGTGCCCAGGCTTGTAAGGCACTGCGTGAAGAGGGTTACCGCGTTATTCTGGTGAACTCTAACCCCGCGACTATCATGACTGACCCAGAGATGGCAGATGCGACTTATATCGAGCCGATTCACTGGGAAGTGGTGCGCAAAATCATTGAAAAAGAGCGCCCAGATGCAGTATTGCCAACCATGGGCGGCCAAACTGCGCTGAACTGCGCATTAGAATTGGAACGTCAGGGGGTTTTGGCTGAGTTCGGTGTCACCATGATTGGTGCAACCGCTGATGCCATTGACAAAGCCGAAGACCGCCGTCGCTTTGATATCGCGATGAAGAAAATTGGCCTGGATACCGCCCGTTCGGGTATCGCACATAATATGGAAGAAGCGCTGGCTGTTGCGGCTGATGTCGGCTTCCCGTGCATTATCCGCCCATCCTTTACCATGGGTGGCACTGGCGGCGGTATCGCGTATAACCGCGAAGAGTTTGAAGAAATCTGCGAGCGCGGCCTGGATTTATCGCCAACCAAAGAATTGCTTATCGATGAGTCACTGATTGGTTGGAAAGAGTATGAAATGGAAGTTGTCCGCGATAAAAACGACAACTGCATCATTGTCTGCTCTATCGAGAATTTCGATGCCATGGGCATCCATACCGGTGACTCCATTACCGTTGCCCCGGCGCAGACCCTGACTGACAAAGAATACCAAATCATGCGTAATGCCTCGATGGCAGTATTGCGTGAAATCGGTGTAGAAACCGGTGGTTCCAACGTGCAATTCTCGGTTAACCCGAAAAACGGCCGTTTGATCGTGATTGAAATGAACCCACGTGTATCCCGCTCTTCTGCTCTGGCGTCTAAAGCTACCGGCTTCCCGATTGCCAAGATTGCGGCCAAGTTAGCGGTGGGTTATACGCTGGATGAGTTGATGAATGACATCACCGGCGGCCGCACTCCGGCTTCCTTCGAGCCATCCATTGACTATGTGGTCACCAAAATCCCACGTTTTAACTTCGAAAAATTTGCCGGTAGCAATGACCGCCTGACAACTCAGATGAAATCTGTCGGTGAAGTGATGGCTATTGGCCGCACTCAGCAAGAGTCATTGCAAAAAGCACTGCGCGGTCTGGAAGTTGGCGTGACGGGTTTTGATCCTAAAGTCAGCCTCGATGATCCTGAAGCGCTGACCAAAATTCGCCGCGAATTGAAAGAAGCTGGTTCTGATCGTATCTGGTATATCGCTGATGCATTCCGTGCCGGTATGTCGGTTGATGGCGTCTTTAATCTGACCAACGTTGACCGCTGGTTCCTAGTGCAGATTGAAGAACTGGTTCGTCTGGAAGAGAGCGTGGCGGAATGTGGTATCAACAGCCTGACGGCAGAGTTCATGCGGCACTTGAAACGTAAAGGCTTTGCTGATGCCCGTCTGGCAAAATTGGTCGGTGCGGCTGAAAGCGAAGTGCGCAAGCTACGTTATAAATATGGTTTGCACCCGGTTTATAAGCGCGTTGATACCTGTGCGGCCGAATTCTCTACCGATACTGCCTACATGTACTCGACCTACGAGGAAGAGTGTGAGTCCAACCCAACCAGCGACCGCCCAAAAATCATGGTGCTGGGTGGCGGGCCGAACCGTATTGGTCAAGGGATTGAGTTCGACTACTGCTGTGTGCATGCGTCTCTGGCACTGCGTGAAGACGGTTATGAAACCATCATGGTGAACTGTAACCCTGAAACGGTTTCTACTGACTACGATACCTCTGACCGCCTCTACTTTGAGTCAGTCACACTGGAAGATGTACTGGAAATCGTCCGCATCGAGAAACCGCAAGGTGTTATCGTGCAGTACGGTGGACAGACGCCATTGAAATTGGCACGTGAGTTGGAAGCCGCCGGTGTACCGATTATCGGCACCAGCCCGGATGCTATTGACCGCGCCGAAGACCGCGAGCGTTTCCAGCAGGCAGTAAACCGTCTGGGCTTGAAGCAGCCAGCTAACGCCACAGTAGCGACTATCGAGCAAGCCGTTGAAAAAGCGACGGGTTTGGGTTATCCGCTGGTGGTGCGCCCATCTTATGTATTGGGTGGCCGCGCAATGGAAATCGTTTATGACGAAGTTGACCTGCGCCGTTACTTCCAAAATGCTGTTAGTGTGTCAAATGATGCGCCAGTGTTGCTCGACCGCTTCCTTGATGATGCGGTAGAAGTGGATGTGGATGCCATTTGTGACGGTGAGCGCGTGTTAATCGGCGGCATTATGGAGCACATTGAGCAAGCCGGGGTTCACTCCGGTGACTCAGCATGTTCATTGCCAGCCTACACCCTGAGCAAGGAAATTCAGGATGTTATGCGCCAGCAAGTGGAAAAACTGGCCTTTGAGCTTTGTGTCCGCGGCTTGATGAATGTGCAGTTTGCCGTGAAGAATAACGAAGTTTACCTGATTGAAGTTAACCCACGAGCTGCTCGTACGGTGCCATTCGTGTCTAAAGCAACCAGCATGCCATTGGCGAAAATTGCCGCGCGTGTGATGGTGGGGCAGACATTAGCGCAGCAGGGTATTCTGGAAGAGATTATTCCCCCTTACTACTCAGTAAAAGAAGTGGTATTGCCATTCAATAAATTCCCAGGGGTTGATCCGATTTTAGGGCCAGAAATGCGCTCTACCGGTGAAGTCATGGGGGTTGGCCGCACTTTCGCAGAAGCTTTCTCGAAAGCCATGTTGGGCAGTCAGTCCGGCATGAAAAAGAGTGGCCGTGCGCTGTTATCTGTTCGCGAGGGTGATAAGCATCGGGTGGTTGATCTGGCCGCGAAATTGCTGAAACAGGGTTTTGAACTGGATGCCACACACGGTACTGCGGTGGTGTTGGGTGAGGCCGGAATAAATCCACGCCTGGTCAATAAGGTGCATGAAGGCCGCCCGCATATTCAGGACCGTATCAAAAATGGTGAATACACTTATATTGTGAATACCACGGCAGGGCGTCAGGCGATTGAAGACTCCAAACTGATCCGCCGTAGTGCTTTGCAATATAAGGTGCATTACGACACGACCTTGAATGGCGGCTTTGCGACAGCAATGGCATTGAATGCTGACCCAACCGATCAAGTGATTTCAGTACAAGAGATGCATGCCAAGATTAAGAATATGAAAGGTTAGTTTTGGTTGTAAATAATAGGGCGATGGAAACATCGCCCTTTTTTATGCTCGCTATTAAGTGAATTGCGGCTTTTAACCACAAGAACAGTATTATTCATAAACAATAATATTGTTCATAAACAACATTGGTGAAGATCAATGTTACGGCTAACACTTATGTAGATAGTGGATGGCAGTTGAAATAGTTAATAGCAAGTAGAGTCAGCTCAGCGCGACTTTGATACCCAAGCCAATCAACAGGCCGCCGAGTAATTTATCGACAACTTTTTGCGCTTTCGCCAAACCACGGCGCACAGGTGCACTTTGAATCAGAATAACCAGCAAAGGCCACCAGATAACGGCCAGTACCCAGATGATTGAGGCGTACCACAGTTTTTCACCCACGCCGGAGTTAATCTGTAATATTTGTGTGAAAACGGCGAGGAAGAAGAGAGTCGCTTTGGGATTCAATAAGTTGCAAAGGTATCCCTGCAAGAAGGCGGCTTTCAGTGAAATGGGGGATTGTGTGGCGTTATCGATGCTGAGTTTACTTTCTCCGCGCGACAGCAGTGCCTGAATACCAATCCATATCAAATAGCAGGCACCGGCATACTTCAGAAAATTGAACAGCCAGGGCGTGGTGGTGATAACTACCGCCAGACCCGCCACGCAGTAAGACATATGTGTAGCAACGCCCAAAATTACGCCGAGCGCGGTCATCATTGCTGCGGGGCGGCGATAGCGGGCGGCGTTTTTAATCACCAAAAAGAAATCGGGGCCGGGGGAGAGCATCCCCAACGTAGCAATTGTCGCGACAAATAAAGAGGTTTCAAGCATAAGGATTACCGAGTGAAAGTGGTGCTGTTTGACGATAATAGCGCCACTGAGGTTTCCCTGCATTTATCTTTTACTCTTTTGACGGATAGTGATGCACGAATATGAGCTTGGATAATGTAATAAGTAGTGAGGCACCGGATCAGAAGCAGCGCGAAATTACACGGTTGTGTATTAAATGTGCGTTGCTGCTACTGCAACACGGGGCAGAAAGTATGCTGGTGGAGCAATTATCCGCCCGTCTTGGTATGGCGTTGGGAATGGACAGTGTTGAAAGCTCCATCTCCGCAAATGCTGTGGTGTTAACCACCATCAGCCAAGGCAATTGCCTGACATCCACCCGCAAGAATATTGACCGGGGTATCAATATGCATGTCGTGACGGAGGTGCAGCATATTGTGATTATGGTGGAACATCATTTGTTAGATATAAAAGATGTGGAAAAACGCTTTGAGCATATTAAGCCGATGCGTTATCCGCGCTGGTTAGTTGTGGTGATGGTTGCTTTATCATGTGGCTGTTTTAGCAAGTTAAATGGTGGCGGTTGGGATGCATTTACTATCACTTTCTTAGCCAGCGGATTGGCGATGTTTGTGCGCCAAAGTTTAACGGCTCGCCATATGAACCCGCTGATTAACTTCTGTATCACGGCGTTTGTCGCGACATCCGTTTCGGGGTTATTGATGCGTTTGCCATTTTTCCAAGAGGCTTCCAGTGTGGCAATGGCCGCTAGCGTGTTGCTGTTAGTTCCCGGATTCCCGCTAATAAATGCGGTCGCCGATATGTTTAAAGGGCATGTTAATACTGGCCTTGCTCGCTGGGCAATGGCGAGTTTATTAACGCTATCAACCTGTATTGGGGTGATATTCGCAATGGCGATGTGGGGATTGCGGGGGTGGTGATGAGTTTACTCTGGGCATTATTGCAAGACATGGTGTTGGCTGCTATTCCGGCGCTGGGTTTTGCTATGGTATTTAATGTGCCGGTGCGGGCACTACGCTATTGTGCATTGCTGGGCGCCGTCGGACATGGTTCGCGCATGTTGATGATTCATTTTGGTATGGATATCGAACCCGCTTCATTACTCGCTTCAATCATGATCGGGATGATTGGGATTAATTGGTCACGCTGGTTGCTGGCACATCCGAAAGTATTCACTGTTGCCGCTGTTATTCCTATGTTTCCGGGAATTTCTGCCTATACCGCGATGATATCGGTAGTGGAAATTTCTCATTTGGGCTACAGCGAGGCTTTAATGTCCACGATGATGACCAACTTCTTAAAAGCATCATTTATTGTTGGTGCGTTGTCGATTGGTTTATCCTTGCCAGGATTATGGTTATATCGCAAACATCCTGGTGTATAAGGTTTTTTTCTTTCCTGTTTTTCTGGCCGGGCTAGGAGCCGTCTTATATGTGTGATTAGCCTGCTTATCGCTATCGACGCTGGATTCGGCTTTACGTATAGTGTCAGCAATTTTTCGGCACTGGCTCTTGCAGCCTACAGGGTTTAATAATGATTATCAGCCTGATCGCTGCATTGGCAGCGGATCGCGTGATTGGTATGGAAAACGCCATGCCATGGCACTTACCGGCTGATTTGGCGTGGTTCAAACGTAACACGTTAAATAAACCGGTAATAATGGGTCGTAAGACTTTCGAATCTATTGGTCGCCCTCTGCCAGGGCGGTTGAATATTGTGATTAGTAGCCAACCGGGCACTGATGACCGAGTGACATGGGCAACTTCTATTGATGATGCACTTGCTTTAGCGGGTGATGTGGAGGAAGTGATGGTTATGGGCGGTGGGCGTGTCTACAAGCAGTTCTTAGACCGGGCTAACCGCATGTATCTCACTCACATTGATGCTGAAGTTGGGGGCGATACTCACTTCCCAGATTATGAGCCAGATGAATGGGAAAGTATTTTTAGTGAGTTCCATGATGCAGACGAGGCTAATTCGCACAGTTATTGTTTCGAGATTTTGGAACGACGCTAAAAGTGAGTTAATATATTCTCGTATTGAACTTTAAAAGCCCATTTTTATGGGCTTTTTTGTTATTTTAAATAAATGACATGTTAGTTAATAGTATTGCACTATTATTTTTGGAGGTTTTTCACTACCCATTTCAAATGCTACGCTCTGCTCTCGTTGGATTTTCACAGAAAGTCACTCTAGGTTACGGATATTATCAATGAGGTATGAGATGGAGAAAATAAATAATATAGCAATTTCTTGTTTGCTCTTATTATCACCTATGGCTTCTGCACTAGAAATAACAGCCTGTCCGGAGTCGAATGAGATTCATCGGGTGCTGAGTGCTTATGTATCAGATAATCAGCGTTGGTATGGAACTGCGCAAGGTGGTGAAAATAAAGGTAATACAGTTCGTTTTCTTCAGGCATTTTACTCTCCACATGGCATACATGACCGGGCGCTTGGCACATTAGTACAATGCAGCTATCAGCTTGATGCCGGTATTTTGCAAATGAAATTAAGAGATAACAAAGTGCTGGTTAATAACGGATTATATATTTCTATAGTAGATAAACCCGCTTGGGTTAAAAATGAAGATACAGCACCTTACGCGAGTTATACTTGTCGTGCAGATAATGCTAAAAACTGCGGATTTAATCGTGTTTCCGATGCCACCATTGCCGCGATTACGTCTGACATTCCGGTTCTTTTACCTAAAAAAGCCACTGCTAATTGATGTCTGATACAGTATTTCTACTCTTGTGTAAGTAGATGATTTATTAATGTAGTAAAATTAAAGGCGCATTATGAATATGCGCCTTTAAGATGATTATTGTATTTTACAGATAATTAGGGGGATCGTCTGATGTTTCAGCTACGCCATCAACGGTATTTATTTCTGCTTCAACTTTGAAGGCCGGTTGTGTGAAATAACGTTTATCCTCCCAGCGGAGTAGCGTTAAATTGCCACCCCAGCAACAACCCGTATCCAGCCCGTAAATCCCTTCGGGGACACCTTTTCCTTCCAGTGATGCCCAGTGACCAAAGATGATTGAATATTCGGGGCTGACCAGCCTCGGTAGCTCAAACCAGGGTTTAAGGGGGGCCGGGGCATTCTCTGGTGTGTCTTTGCAGATCATATCCAGTTGCCCATTTGGGAAGCAAAAACGCATGCGAGTCAATGCATTAGTGCTAAAACGCAAACGTGCTAACCCCATCAATTCTGGTGACCAGTTGTTGGGCATATCACCGTACATTGCATCAAGGAAAAGTGGGTAGGTGTCGCTGCTTAAGACGGCCTCGACTTCACGGGCGCACATCTGAGCAGTCTCGATATCCCATTGAGGGGTGATACCGGCGTGAGCCATAATTAACTTCAGCTCATCATCAACCTGCAAAACCGGTTGGCGGCGTAGCCAATTAATCAGTTCGTCAGCATCAGGTGCTTCAAGTAGCGGCGTAATGCGGTCTTTGGGCTTATTACGACTAATGCCAGCATAAACTGCCAGTAAATGCAGGTCATGGTTACCCAGAACCATACGAACGGCAGGCCCTAATGAGCGAACATAACGTAAAACATCCAGTGAAGCCGGGCCGCGGGCAACTAAATCACCGGTCAGCCACAAGGTATCCTGCTGTGGATCAAAGTTCACCTGCGCTAATAGTGCAAGTAATTCATCGAGGCAGCCATGAACATCGCCAATAAGGTAAGTAGACATAGTTGAGGTCAGGTTAATGGATAAGTGCTGGAATCGCTAAACGGAACACCGGAATCACAGTACGGAAAGACTGACCAAGATGATCAACCATCTCATAATGCCCTTCCATGGTACCCAGCGGTGTTTCTAGAACAGCGCCGCTGGTGTATTGGAACTCGTTACCTGGCAGGATTAGCGGCTGCTCGCCGATAACCCCTTCGCCCTGAACTTCTGTCTGCCGGCCATTACTATTGGTGATTAACCAATAGCGGCCCATAAGTTGCACATTTGAACGGCCCAAATTACGAATCGTCACGGTATAGGCAAAGACGAAACGCTCCTCGTCTGGTATCGATTGGGTTTCAATATAGATACTTTGCACCTGTACACAAACGCGGGGCTGTTCAATCATAATGTGCTCCTGCTTATTCTTGCGGTGTCGATTGAGCTGAAAGCCAGTTAGCCAGCTTACAGTATTGCGCTACCGAAATATTCTCTGCCCGAAGTATTGGGTCAATACCTAATTCGATTAACTGCTCTGGAGTGAATAGGTCACCCAAGCTGTTACGCACGGTTTTTCTGCGTTGGTTAAAGGCTTGTGTCGTAATGCGGCTAAGCATACGAACATCACCCACACGATTCGACATTTGGACGTGAGGGATCAGGCGCACGACAGCAGAATCCACTTTCGGGGCTGGGGTAAACGCAGTTGGCGGCACTTCCAGCACAGGGATGACGTTGCAATAGTATTGCGCCATGACAGTCAGGCGACCATAAGCTTTACTGTTAGGCCCAGCAACCAAGCGGTTAACCACTTCTTTTTGTAACATGAAATGCATGTCACGTATCGCATCAGTATAGCTGAAAAGATGGAACATCAGCGGGGTTGAGATGTTGTATGGCAAGTTACCAAACACCCGCAATGGCTGCCCAGCGCGCTCGGCCAACTCAGAAAAATTGATTTTCATCGCATCTTCTTGATGAATGGTGAGCTTGTCTTTCAACTGAGGATGGCTGGCCAGACGCGCGGCTAAGTCGCGGTCCAACTCGATGACCGTCATGTGATCCATTCGGGCGGCTACGGGCTCAGTTAATGCACCTAAACCGGGGCCAATCTCAACAACCGCTTCCCCTGGAACCGGATGGATAGCGGATACAATGCTGTCGATGACAAACTGATCGTTTAAAAAGTTTTGTCCAAAGCGTTTGCGGGCAAAGTGCCCTTGGTGGACTCTATTATTCATTGCTGTTATTTATCATTTTAATGGCTAAGTTTAATGCCGTAATGAAACTGCCGACATCGGCAGAACCGGTTGCGGCGAGTTCTAAAGCGGTACCGTGATCCACAGATGTGCGGATAAAAGGTAACCCGAGAGTGATATTCACCGCCCGACCAAACCCTTGATATTTCAACACCGGCAGCCCTTGGTCATGGTACATGGCGAGAACAGCATCTGCATGTTGCAGATATTTGGGTTGAAATAATGTGTCTGCGGGAAGTGGGCCGATAAGGTTTATCCCCTGCTGACGCAGAGCATCGAGCGCAGGAATTATCGTATCGATCTCTTCATGGCCCATATGACCACCTTCACCCGCATGAGGATTAAGCCCGCACACATAAATCTGTGGTTGGCTAATGCCAAATTTGGTTTTCAGGTCATTATCAAGAATAGTAATGACCTCGTGAAGGCTAGCCTGTGTTATGGCGCCAGGCACCGCCAGTAAAGGCAAGTGAGTGGTTGCTAGCGCTACGCGCAGCTCTTCTGTTGCCAACATCATCACGACCCGTGGGCAGTGGCTGCGGTCAGCAAAGAACTCGGTATGCCCAATAAAAGGGATACCTGCATCATTGATAATGCTTTTTTGCACTGGGCCGGTGACCAATGCGGCAAATTCACCACTGATGGCACCATCACAGGCTTTAGCCAGTGTCTCCACCACATAGCGGCTGTTTTGAATATCAAGCTGGCCGGGGATCACCTCAGTGGCTATTTTTACGGGCAAAATAGTCAGTGTTCCTGCACGCTGCGCTAATGCAGGCTTATCTTGCTGATATTCGCGTAGCTGTAATGGCAGATTAAGTTGGCTGGCACGAGCAAGGAGTATGGCCGGATCAGCGCACACCACTAACTCAACAGGCCAATCCTGCTGCGCTAAGGCGACGACTAAATCCGGACCCACCCCGGCAGGTTCGCCGGGGGTGATAACAATACGATTATTGTGGCTTTGCATCACTACCATCAAGAATTTTCACATAAGCTGCGGCGCGTTGCTCTTGCATCCAAGTTTGAGCTTCTTCTGCAAACTTACGGCTAAAGAGCATACGGTACGCCCGATCTTTCTGCGCTGCATCAGTTTTGTCTACCTGACGGGTATCAACAACCTGAATTAAATGCCAGCCGAAAGAGGAATGAACCGGCGCGCTGATTTCGCCTTTTTGCAGCTTCATTAGCGCATCGCGGAATGCGGGATCATAAATATCTGGTGATGCCCAACCCAAGTCACCACCTTGCACAGCAGAACCTGGGTCCTGAGAAATTTCTTTGGCGATGTTGGCGAAGCTGGATTTCCCGCTCTTAATCTCAGCCGCCGCCGCCGTTAACTTGGCACGGGCCTGATCATCAGTCATTAGCGGTGATGGTTTCAGCAAAATATGACGGGCATGGACTTCAGTAACTGAAATGGTTTTATCCGCACCGCGGATATCATTGACCTTCAGAATATGGAAGCCAACACCGGAGCGGATTGGGCCGACAACATCACCTTTGTTAGCTGACTGTAGTTTTTCAGCAAACAAAGAAGGCAGTTCCTGCAGTTTTCCCCAACCCATTTGGCCGCCTTTCAGCGCCTGTGAATCAGCGGAGTTGGCGATAGCCAATTTACCAAAATCAGCGCCGCCTTTAATATCGGAAACTAATTTGTTAGCCAGATCTTCAGCCTGATCAACCTGTTGTTGAGACGGGTTTTCTGGCAGAGGGATCAGAATGTGGCTGAGGTTCAGTTCTGCATCACCGCTGGTTTGGTTGCCAATTTGCTTGGCTAACGACTCAACTTCTTGCGGCAGAATAGTAATACGGCGGCGCACTTCATTGTTACGCACTTCTGACGTCAGCATTTCTTTGCGGATCTGCTCGCGGTAGGTGTCGTAATTGAGGCCATCGGCAGCTAAACGGCTACGCATTTGCGCTGATGTCATTCGATTTTGCGCAGCGATATCAGCAATGGCTTTATCCAGCGCTTCGTCACTGATGGTGATCCCCATCTTCTTGGCCATCTGCAATTGGATATTATCCATGATCAGGCGCTCAAGAATTTGATGACGCAATGTCGCATCATCCGGAACTTGTTGTCCAGCTTGCTGCGCATTCAGTTTCACTGATTGTAACAGGCCGTCGACATCACTTTGTAGAACTACGCCGTTATCAACCACAGCGGCAACTTTATCAACTTCTTGTGGTGCTGCGAACGCGGTATTGGCACAGACAACCAATCCGAGAATAAGCGTTCTCCAGTTCTTCATACCTTTTCCATTTATGTAATCCGCTTTCGCGGGTTAAAATTCACTGTATTCAGTGTGTTACACAGTATCAGAATGCACTTTGATAAGGCAGGATACCTGAGCCTAACATCTGTGCAGTACCCAAGCTATGGTCACTGCTCAGACCGCGTAATTCAATGTTAAAGCTGACTCTGTTGTCATATTTACTGGTTTCATTTTGTGCGTTCCAACCAGTAATTTTCCGTTCATAACCCAAGTTAATGGCCCAGCAGCAGGTGTTGTACTGCACGCCAACCAATTGACTTGCGGGCTGATTGGCTTTGGTATCGTAGTAATACGCGCCAACCAATGCCCAGCGGTCCGCAATCGGCCAACTGGCGGTAGTCCCGATTTGAGAAATGCCCTGTTGATAACCCGGGCTTTTCACGTTCGGTACTGCTGCTTGAATATATTCCGGGCTGGCATAGCGATAATTCAATTGAATCATACGCTCGGAGTCTTTCCTATACTCCATTACCGCATTACCCAGGGTCAAACTCCCCAAACGGGTATCATACTGTGCGCCGCCTTTCAGGCCCAGTTGATCACTAATCCGCCAGAATGTATCACCAGCCCAAACCAAGCTACCAGTATCATCACTGTTATCGATGGTTTCACTGTTACCAGTCCGCGAACGGCTGAAGTAATAGATTTGACCTACTGAAACGTTAAAACGTTCAACCAGCTCATCATCATAAATGCGAGAAGTTAAACCGGTAGACACTTGATTCGCTGAAGCTATACGGTCCAGACCACTATAAGTACGGTCACGGAACAGACCGGAGTAGTCCGACTGCATCAGCGTGGTGTCATAAATATAGATATCATCCTGATTCCGGTAAGGGACATACAGATACTGTGCGCGTGGTTCTAATGTTTGTGTGAAGCCCGTTGCCCAGTCCATTGGCCGGTCAAAGACCACTTTACCGTCCACTTTAAATTGCGGCATCACGCGGTCAACTGAGTCTTTTAAGTTTGGTGCAGTTTCACCACCATTCTGGCTTTGATAATAATTGGCAAAGCCGTCTGAAATATCTTGCTGATAATGTGTCGCCAGTAATTTAGCTTCTGTATTCAAGCTACCCCAACCGTTGGACAAAGGGAGATTAATTGATGGCTCGATATGGAAACGGTCAGCTTTCGGATTATCTGGATTGACGCTGGTGAATTTGGCTGCTTGACCATAGATATGTAAATCAAATGGCCCAATGTCATTTTTGTAATAGTTCATGTCCAGCTGTGGCTGGGCGCGGTAAGCATTACTGTTACCGGCATTATTAAATACCTGGAACTGTTTGGAGGCCAAAGTGGCATTCCAGTTCTCATTAGCATAGCCAACACTGAAAATTTGTGTGGCATAGCCGTCAGTGGTCGAACCGTATTGTGATGTTAAATCAGTAAAGTAAGTTGGGTCACTGACGCGGGTATAGTTGACGTTGAAGCGCCAGACTTTATCCATCACACCCGAATGGCTCCAGTAGTACAACCAACGAGTTGCATCTTTATCGTTACCATCGACTCCGGTGTATAGGCGGTCGCTGGGCAGCCAGTCCAACGCCATGGTGCCGGATCCTGGGGCCAGCAAGTAGCGGAACTCATTCTGCCACTGCAAACCGCGCCGCTCCATGTAATGAGGCGTAATGGTGGCATCGAAGTTTGGCGCAATGTTCCAGTAATACGGCAGCATAAATTCAAAGCCGTTATTACTGGTGTACTTGGCATTAGGGATCAAAAAACCTGATCGGCGCTTGTCGCCAACCGGTAATTGCATGTACGGGCTATAGAACACCGGTACTTTGCCAATTTTAAAACGGGCATTCCAGATTTCTGCAACTTGCTCTTCGCGGTCGTGGATAACTTCTGAGCCCACTACGCTCCAGCTATTATCACCGGGCAAGCAGGAGGTAAAAGTCCCGTTATCCAAAATGGTATAGCGGTTCTGACCTCGTAATTTCATTAAATCCGCATCGCCACGCCCTTGACGCCCGACCATCTGATATTTGCCTTTATCCATATCAGTATCTTTGGTGTTCAAGTTTGACCAAGCTTTGGGGCCTTTCAGCTTAATTTGCGGATCATCGTAATTAACGTCACCGGTGGCCGTGACGGTACGAAGCGGGATAGCTTCACCCGGTTTCTGTACTTGATTCAGTTCAACCTGATTAGCCGTCAGAGTGCTATTGCCTTGTTGGACAACCACATTGCCCGTGAACAAGGCATTATCCGGATAATTAGCCTCGGTTTTATCCGCATTAATACGGACCGGTAGCTGATTCGGATCGCCGGTGACCAAAGGTTGGTCATAAGTCGGTACGCCAAGCATGCATTGCTCGGCTAGGTCAGCCAGAGTGTGCTGGCTATATAGTGCCGTCCATATCAATGTGGCCAGCAGTGTTGGGAATCTTTTTTTCATACGCGGTTTTGGTGTTCCGTCATCGGGGGGCATCATGCCGGCAAACGGTCTGAGACTATATTACTCATCACAGTTGCGCTAGTGTTAAATCCGGCCGCTTACACGTCTCGCTGTTAGGCGCTGAGCTGAATGCCGAGTATGATAATGCAAATTTTGACTGACGGCATGATGAATTGAGGAGTATATGCAGTATTGGGGAAAACTGCTCGGTCTGATACTGGGCTTTCTGTCCGGTGGCGGCTGGGGTGCAATCTTGGGGTTGCTTGTTGGCCATATGGTCGACAAGGCGCGCAGCACTAAGCGCCGCGGCTATTTTGCCGATCAACAAACACGACAATTAATTTTTTTCCGCGCCACTTTTCAGGTCATGGGGCATTTAACCAAGGCCAAAGGGCGAGTGACGGAGGTTGATATTCAACTTGCCAGCCAATTGATGGATAGAATGCAATTGCATGGCGAAGCCCGAACCGCTGCACAACAAGCGTTTCGGGAGGGGAAAGAGAGTGGGTTCCCATTACGTGAAAGATTGCAGGAATTACGCGGTGTTTGCTTTGGTCGTTTTGATTTAATTCGGATGTTTCTGGAAATTCAGTTGCAGGCCGCATTTGCTGACGGTTCTTTGCATCCTAATGAACGACAAGTGCTGTATGTGATTGCTGAAGAATTAGGGATCTCTCGTGGTCAGTTTGATCAGTTCCTGAGCATGATTGAAGGTGGGCGTCAGTTTGGCGGTGGCGGTGGTTGGCAAGACCAGCAGAGAGGATACTCTCAGGGGGGTTACCAGCAAGCGCCAAATGGTCCGACAGTAGAGGACGCCTGCAAAGTGCTGGGCGTCAGCAGCACAGATGATAGTGTGACCATCAAACGTGCTTACCGTAAGTTAATGGGTGAGCATCATCCGGATAAATTGGTGGCAAAAGGTTTGCCGCCAGAAATGATGGAGATGGCGAAGCAAAAAGCCCAAGAGATTCAGGCTGCGTATGATTTGATTAAGCGCGAGAAGGGATTTAAGTAAAGCTTCATAATTTAATGCAAAAGATGCCGATTATCAGGCATCTTTTGCATTTTTAAAGACCAAAAGCGCGATTAAAAGATTGGAGAAGAAATGAGAGAGGGAGTTGCAAATATAACTAAGAATTTCCCAATGCCGGACAATTCTCCATTTATCAGATTATTTTGATTCGCCTCGAAAGTCGCAATAGCATCGGGTAATGAATTATCATTTTTTAAGACAGTCAGACAAATATTATTTTCGTCAGTTATTTCTGGCGAAGTATATTGGTAATGTGTTTCTTTAATATTATCAAAACTGACTTCAGAATCATTTAGCCCCTCAGTGCGCCGCTGTTGTGGAACATAAACTCCCAGTTTGTTATAGAAAGTCATTGAATCCAAAGCACCAAAGTCAGTGTTACGTTGATATATCATTTCATTATCAATAGAGACTTTAATTGATGGGTAATCTCTATGCATTATTATTTCTATAGTGACGTGGTGATATTGGCCTAATTCAATTTTCTTTAGCAGTGCATTCTCATTCTGATAAGTTTTGGTATTAGACTCAGTAGTGACTGCATTTTCATTGACGGTATTTGTTGTTGCCACTAACATGCCATTTTGTTGTATATGCAGTGAAAACGAAGGGCGGTCCCCGCCTAATTTTTTCATACTGCCATGCAGTTCCCTTACTTGGAATAGGACTAGACTCTTGGGTAGAGATACAGGTTTAAAGTCAAAAGAATAGGTTGATTTTGCATCTATTTTGATTGGCCTAAAATTAGATATTTCAGATCGATAATTCCCTTTTTCTTTGGATAAATAAAAAGTTATATCATTATCGTTTTCAAGTGTTCCATTTTTGGGCTGGATAGTAATATTTTTCGATTCAAGAGCCTTGGCAATTTCGTTTTTTCTTTCTGCTGCTTGGGTGTTATTTTTAGAGTGCCAGTTTTGTGTGTCGGTATTCATACTGACTGAGTATCCTGATAATGCTGTCACACTATTTTGATCAAATCTATGTATATGGCTTCTTATTTTATCAATTTCATTGGGTTTTAAGTTTTCAAAGGGCTTAGTGCAAAGTTCGATATTAAACATAATAAACCTTCATTTTACTATAATGAAGGCATATTATCACTGTGCTTTTTTTATTGTGCTTATTTATATCTTTAAAATATTATATTTATTCTTATATACTTTATAGTTAATGAGACTATATCCTGATGGAGTCATAAAAAGGCCCATAAAGTCTCATATTAATAAATATTAAAAACTTGCCTCGCATTTAAAATGCATTACCGTCCCAAATTCCGGGTGAGTAATACATAATTCTTGCGCATGTAACTGCAACCGGGGTGCCATTGCTTTGGCCTCTGGGGGAGCGTAGAAGCCGTCGCCAAGGATCGGATGACCCATCGCCAGCATATGAACCCGTAATTGATGTGAACGGCCCGTGATAGGGGATAATTTGACTCGCGTACTGCCGTCAGCATCGCGTGATAACACTTGATATTGAGTTTGCGAGGATTTTCCGGTTTCGTAACACACTTTTTGTTTTGGACGATTCGGCCAGTCGCAAATTAAAGGCAGGTCAATCAACCCTTCATCTTGTGCCAAATGGCCCCATACCCGTGCAACATAAGACTTTTTCGGCTCACGCTCACGAAATTGGCGCTTAAGCTCGCGCTCAGCGGCTTTGGTCAACGCAACCACCATCACACCACTGGTCGCCATGTCTAGCCGATGTACGGATTCTGCCGTAGGGAAATCAGCTTGAACTCGGGTCATTATGCTGTCTTTATTTTCCGGAGCACGGCCGGGCACAGAAAGTAGCCCGCTAGGTTTATTCACCACCATGATGTGTTCATCCTGATACAGGATTTGCAGCCATGGGTCGCGGGGGGGATTATAGGGTTCCATTACTACTCCATTACTTATACCCTGCATCTTTCGAAATGCAGGGTATATCCAAGTAACTGGTTGTTATTAATAATGATTACTGATGTGAGACTACCACCAGACGGATGGCATCCAAACGCCAGCCGGCCTGATTTAGGTTTTCCAGCACCAGTTTACGGTTATGTTCCAGAGCCTCTATTTCGTCATCGCGGATATTCGGATTTACGGCTTTCAGGGCTTCCAGACGCGCCAGTTCGGCACTCAGCTTATCATCGGCTTCATGTTTCGCCGCATCAATTAACACTCGCGCTTGCTCTTCAATCAGTGCTTCTGCTTGTTGTAACATGGCATGCACTTCTTGCTGAACCGCGTTGACCAGCTTGCTAGAGGTGTGGCGATTGACGGCATTCAGTTGGCGATTAAAACTCTCAAATTCAACCTGAGCCGCCAAATTAGTGCCATTTCTGTCCATCAGCATCCGCACCGGTGTTGGTGGTAAGAAGCGAGTCAGTTGCAGGTGTTTCGGCGCCTGTGCTTCAACCACATAGACCAGCTCAGCGAGCAAAGTACCCACTGGTAATGCTTTGTTTTTCAACAAAGAAACCGCGCAGCTACCGGTATCACCTGACAAGATCAGATCCAAACCATTACGGATGATCGGATGTTCCCAACTAACAAACTGAGCATCTTCGCGTGATAAGGCCTGTTCGCGATCGAATGTCACTGTGCAGCCATCCTGTGGTAAGCCCGGGAAGTCCGGTACCAGCATATGGTCAGATGGCGTCAGCACAATCAAGTTGTCACTGCGATCTTCTTGATTGATACCCACAATATCGAACAGATTCAGCGCGAAACTGACCAAATTGACGTCATTATCTTGATCCGCAATGATTTGCGCCAGTTCTTGCCCATGCTCACCGCCATTGGAGTGCATTTCTAGCAGGCGGTCTCGGCCTTGCTCCAGTTGGAGTTTCAGCCCTTCATGCTGTTGGCGACAGGCGTGAATAAATTCATCCAATCCTTCCTGCTCATTCGGTGTGGCCAGATACCCAATCAGCTCTTGATAGCCGCTGTCATAGATGGTGCGGCCAGTCGGGCAGGTGTGTTCAAAAGCATCCAAACCCTCGTGATACCAGCGCACCAATATGGCCTGCGCGGTATTTTCCAGATAAGGCACCATGATCTGGATTTCACGGTTCTGACCAATCCTGTCCAGACGGCCAATACGTTGTTCGAGCAAGTCTGGGTTGAAGGGCAGGTCGAACATCACCAATTGGCAGGCAAATTGGAAGTTACGTCCTTCGGAGCCAATTTCTGAACATAACAGCACTTGTGCGCCGTCTTCTTCAGAGGCGAAATAGGCCGCCGCGCGGTCGCGTTCAATCAGCGATAAACCTTCGTGGAACACCGCAGCACGGATAGCTTCGCGCTCGCGTAACACTTGTTCGAGCTGCAATGCCGTGGCGGCTTGTGCGCAGATGACCAGCACTTTTTCGCCGCGATTGGCAATCAGGTAGTTAAGCAACCATTCAACTCGTGGGTCAAAGTTCCACCAAGTGGCGTTTTCGCCTTCAAATTCTTGGTAGATTTGCTCTGGGTAAAGCATATCTTTGGCTCGCGCTTCCAGGGTTTTCTTGGCCCCCATAATGCCGGACACTTTAATCGCTGTTTGATACTGAGTCGGCAATGGCAGCTTAATCTGGTGCAAGACACGGTGCGGGAAGCCTTTTACCCCATTACGAGTGTTACGGAACAAGATACGGCTGGTACCATGCCGGTCCATCAGCATTGTTACCAGTTCTTGGCGTGCGGCTTCGCTATCTTCACTTTGGCTGTTCGCCGCTTTCAGCAGCGGTTCAATATCTTGCTCATTAATAAGCTCGCCTAGCAGATTCAGTTTGTCGTCAGCTAAGTGTTCGCCGCCCAGCAGCAATGTGACGGCATCCGCGATTGGACGATATTTTTGCTGCTCATTTACGAATTCTTCGTAATCGTGGAAGCGGTCTGGATCCAGCAAGCGCAAGCGGGCAAAGTGACTTTGCTGACCCAATTGCTCGGGGGTTGCGGTCAATAGCAATACGCCGGGGATATGTTCTGCCAGTTGCTCAATGACTTGATATTCACGGCTCGGGGCTTCTTCGCTCCAGGCCAGATGGTGCGCTTCATCCACGACCAACAGATCCCAGGATGCATCTGCCAACTGTTCCAGACGTTGTTTATTCCGACGAACGAAATCCAGTGAGCAAATGACCATTTGTTCGGTTTCAAATGGATTGGTGCTGTCGAGTAGCGCTTCGGAATAGCGGCTGTCATCAAACAGTGAGAAGCGCAGATTGAAGCGGCGCAGCATTTCGACCAGCCACTGATGTTGCAGACTTTCCGGCACCACAATGAGGATGCGCTCAGCGCGGCCTGACAGCAGTTGCTGATGGATAATCATGCCGGCTTCGATGGTTTTACCCAATCCCACTTCATCGGCCAGTAATACGCGCGGCGCATGGCGCTGGCCCACTTCATAAGCAATATGTAATTGGTGTGGGATTAGACTGGCACGGATACCGCGCAAACCACTCCAGGGCAGACGGAACTGCTCACTTTGGTATTTACGGGCGCGGAAACGCAGGGCGAATCGATCCATACGATCGATTTGACCGGCAAATAGTCTGTCCTGCGGCTTGCTAAAGGTTAGTTTGCTATCGAGCAAAACTTCACGCATGGAAACGCCGGTTTCCTCGGTATCCAGGCGGGTGCCGATATAGGTAATCAGCCCATTTTCCTCAGAGACCTCTTCCACTTTCAGCTGCCAGCCTTCGTGGTTAGTGATGGTATCACCCGGATTGAACATGACGCGGGTGATGGGCGAGTCATTTCTGGCGTAAAGGCGGTTTTCACCGGTTGCGGGAAACAGTAAGGTGACCATGCGTACGTCAATGGCAACGACAGTACCCAATCCAAGTTCGCTTTCTGTGTCGCTGATCCAGCGTTGACCAAGTGTAAAAGGCATAAATTATCGGCTCGATTTTTTTGTTGGACAGTTATTGGTAAAAAAATTTTGTAAAATAAGTGCTTATAGAGACAAAAATAAAATTGCTGGCAATAGTTTAGCGCCCACGCAGTTTACGTGGCTGACAAGTCTGTCTGAAAAGACAGAATCCGGTTACACGGATGATGACGGCCAGTCGGTTATGTAAATGTGATGGATGCGAATTTTGGCAAGGGCGCTATGGTAATGGATGGCGAGCGCTTCGTCACCTGTAAAACAGCGCAATCACGATTAAAATAGCCCCATCTGACCGGTTATCAGTGTTGTGAAGTCATCATGCATAAAGGGAAGTATAGCGTCTGCCACTGGCTGTAGCTGGCGTGTCAGGTAGTGATCGTAGTCAATGGGGGATTGGCGGGTTTCGAGAGGCTCGGGGCCTGCGGTGGTCATGACATAGCTTATCCAGCCGCCATTTTGATATTGCAACGGTCGGCCAAGCTTGCGATTAAACTCATCGGCCAGACGCGCTGCTCTGGCATGTGGCGGAACATTACGCTGATAATCATCCAGCCGTCGGCGTAGGCGCTTGCGGTAAATTAACTGCTCGTCTAATTCGCCATTTAACGTTCGGGCGACATAATCTCGCACATAGTCTTGATAGGGTTGCTGCTGGAAAATCCGCAGGTACAACTCGCGCTGGAATTGCTGGGCCAGCGGTGTCCAGTCTGTGCGCACGGTTTCCAGCCCTTTATAGACCATTTGATCACCCGTGGGGGTTGAAATCAGCCCGGCATAGCGTTTTTTACTGCCTTGCTCTGCGCCCCGAATGGTCGGCATCAAAAAGCGCCGATAGTGAGTTTCAAATTCCAATTCCAGTGCGCAGGGTAAATCATAGGTTTCACGAATATGGGTTTGCCACCATTGATTAACATGCTGCACCAGCGCTTTGCCAATACGCGATGCCTGCTCTTCACTGTGGGCATTTTTCAACCAAACAAAGGTTGAGTCGGTATCGCCATAGATGACCTGATAGCCTTGTGCTTCAATCAATTCGCGGGTTTGGCGCATGATGTCGTGGCCGCGCATAGTGATTGATGAGGCTAGTCTCGGGTCGAAAAAACGGCAACCGCTGGATCCCAATACGCCATAGAAGGCATTCATTATTATCTTCAATGCTTGAGATAACGGCTTGTTTTGTTGACGCTTTGCAGCTTCTCGGCCCTGCCATATTTGGTTAACAATAGCCGGTAGGCAGTGCTTTTCTCGCGAGAACCAGGCACCACGAAAACCGGGCACCGAATGCTGTTCATCAGGCTGGGACATCCCCACCACCAACCCAACCGGGTCAATCAGAAAGGTGCGGATAATCGAGGGATACAGACTTTTATAGTCGAGCACCAATACCGAGTCATACAATCCTGGCTGAGAATCCATCACAAAACCGCCGGGGCTGTGCTCTTCCGGTAACTCGCCCAAGTTGGGCGCAACATAGCCAATACGGTGCATTCGTGGCACATAAAGATGGGTAAAAGCCGCGACTGAGCCGCCACTGCGATCCGCTGCTAACCCGGTGACTGTTGAGCGCTCAAGTAAGAAGTTGAGCAATTCAGTTTTAGCAAAAATCCGTGTCACCAACTCGCAGTCTTTCAGGTTGTAGCGGGCTAATGCCGGTTTATCATTGGCAAAGCGCTGGTTGATTTCATCCATCCGCTGATAGGGGCTATCACTGGCTTTACCCTCGCCCAATAAGGTTTGCGAGACCGATTCCAAACTGAACGACGGGAAATTCCAAGTGGCGGATTTCAGTGCTTCAATGCCATCAATAATCAGCCGACCAGCGGCGGAGGCAAAGAAATGCCCCTGTTTAAAACCATGCTCGCGCCACTCCAGCACATTAGCGCCACGGCCAAAGCGCAGTGGAATTTGATAGCGGTCGGCGTGTTTTTGTAAGACTCGCAAGTCAAATTGCACCAAATTCCAGCCGATAATGGCATCAGGATCATGTATCTCCAGCCACTGGTTGAGTTTTTCCAACAACAGTGGGCGGCTGGTGACATATTCCAGATTGAAATCCAGCGCAGTTTCATCCGCCAAATTGCCATTGGGTGGCCCCAGCATGTAAACCTGCCGCTGGCCGCAGCCCTCCAAACCGATGCAATAAAGCTCGCCGTGTTCGCTGGTTTCAATATCCAGTGACACCAGTTTTAGAGCCGGGCGATAGTCATCGGCAGGTTTCATTTGAGTATTGAGCAGCGGGCCGTTGCCATTGTCTTCGCCACTAAACCAAACCGGCGCGGTAATAAAGCGCTCCATGAGAAATCGCTCTGGCGGGCGAATGTCACCTTCATAGACATTCACACCGCTTTCCCTGAGCAGTTTTTCTAGGCGAATTAATTGGCGATGTTGGGTGCAATACAGGCCCAACACGGGGCGTTGGTGGAAATCGGACAGTTCAAGAGGGCGCAGTTGCCAGCGGCGTTCGTTACGTAGCACGGTTTCAGCCCGCTGCCGTTGTTCGGCCGGGATAAATGCCACCGAGGGTTGAGGCGGCAGCCGGATTTGCTGCGGGCCTTCATCGGTCGCTAACCAGAATTCAACTTCGGTGCCTGCCTGCGTGTCTCGCCAGTGGCGGGTGAGCAGGAAGCCCTGACGGGGTTGCGCCACGCGGCTGTCCTATAATAAAGAAATGAATCACACTGGGATATCTAGTTTCGTTAGTATGGTTATTTATACAGTAATTGTCTATTTCAATGATGATTTACTATTAATTCATAGAATTCGCTGATTGACTCATTTCCCTGTGGGCTGGACAATCCCCCGCGCCTGAGTTTTGGGTGTTAACCAACGGACAAATTTATGGAAGCCTATTTATTACATTTACTGACGCAATCTCTGGCTTTCACGCTATTTGTCGTCATGTTAGTCACTTTTCTTGAGTCTTTGGCACTCGTGGGAATGTTACTGCCCGGCACGGTAATGATGACCAGCGTGGGCGCGTTGATTGGCAGCGGAGAAGTGGGCTTTTATTCTGCCTGGGCTGCCGCCACGGTGGGCTGTCTGGTGGGCGATTGGGCCTCGTATTTTATTGGTCGCCGTTTTAAAGAGCCGCTGCATCGCTGGTCTTTCTTGAAAAAACATAAATCACTGTTGAATAAAACCGAGCACGCCTTGCATAACCACAGTATGGCTACCGTTTTACTGGGGCGTTTTATTGGCCCGGCCCGACCTATCGTTCCGATGGTCGCGGGGATGCTAAATTTACCGCCGGTAAAATTTGCCTTACCGAATGTGATTGGCTGTCTGACATGGCCGCCGGTCTATTTCTTCCCCGGCATACTGGCCGGCGTTGCCATTGATATCCCACATAGCGCCAACAGTTACATGTTTAAGTGGCTGCTGTTCGCGGTGGTGATGCTGATTTGGCTGGCATTGTGGTTGTCATGGCGCTGGTGGCGTTTTGGTAAACGCAGCCCGGATCGTTTGACTCAATGGCTGCCTTTGGCCCGCTTGCGCTGGGTGGCGGGGCTTTCTATTGTCGTGGCAATTGCCAGTTTTACCTGGCTACATATGCAGCCAATAATGCCGCTTTATCGACATCTGTTGTGGAAAGTATTAGCCGGCTAATTTACCGGGCGGCAGCAATGCCCAGCACACTGGCTTCTGGCGCACTGCCATTGACCAGTGCTGCTGTTGGGCCGTCGTAGTAAATGCGCCCATCCACCACTAATAAAGTGCGCTCGGCAATGCGGGCGGCATCATCCAGATTGTGTGACACCATCAGCAAGGTCAATTGCCGATTTTCGCAGACGTTTTCGACCAATTGCAGCATTTCATTGCGCAGTGCTGGATCGAGCGCGGAAAACGGCTCATCCAACAGCAGGATGGGCTGGCTGCGCACCAAACAGCGGGCGAGTGCTGCCCGCTGGCGCTGGCCGCCAGAAAGTTGTGCGGGCAGTCGGTCGAGGCACTCTTCCAATCCCACCTGTTGTGCTATCAGGCCGAGTAGTGCTTTCTGCTCATGATTGAGTTTTAGCCCCGGGTGCAATCCCAACCCAATGTTTTGCTCAACATTCAAATGTGAGAACAGATTATTCTCCTGAAACAACATCGACACCGGTCTTTGGGCGGGCGGCGTTATGGTATGGTCTTGATTATTCAGCAACATACGGCCGCTGGCGGGCGCTAAAAAACCGGCAATCAGGCTCAGCAGAGTGCTTTTACCCGCCCCACTTGGGCCAAGAATGGCCACCCGCTCACCGGGCTGAATGCACACATCAAAACGCATTGGTAAGTGGTCATACAAATAAGTGATTTTCTCAAGCTTTAGCATGGCGGCTCGGCAGTCTTTCAATAAGAGTAAACAGTAGGAAACACAGCAGCAGTAACAGCAAGGCGGTCACAGCACCATCATTGCTGCGATAGGAGCCTATCTGTTGATAAAGATAAAATGGCAAGGTACGGAAATGCTCATTACCAAACAGTGCCACGACACCAAAATCCCCGATAGAAAGCACACTGGCAAAGGCCAGAGCTTGCGCCAGCGGGCGTTTCAGCGCGCTAAGTTCAATATGGCGTAAACGGTGCCAGCCGCGAATATCCAGTGACAAGCACAGCGGCGTATAGCGCTCTGCCAGATCGCGCATCGGGTTATCCAACACTTTTAAAGCATAGGGCACGGCCATCAATGCGTTAGTCAAAATCACCAGCGCATAAGGGGATTGCGGCAAACCCAGTGTGTCATTGAGCAATAAGAAAAAACCGGTCGCTAACACAATGCCCGGCATCGCCAGAATCACCATCCCGCTGATTTCCAATGCTTGCCCGTAAGCCGCGTGTTGGCGCAGTTTCAATTCACGACTGCTCCACAACAGCATCATGGTCAGGGTGACACACAATAATCCGGCCCCAATGGCGATGGTCAGTGAGGTAAAGAAGGCTTGCCACAGCGCCGGTTGCTGTAGCACGCTGAATATTGTTTTATTGCTGCCATCAATCACGACCGCCAGCAATGGCGGCACCATCAATAATAATGCCGCTCCGATTAACAGTGTGTCGCTGATACGTGACCACGCGCTATCTTGCTGACTGCGCCAGATTTGCCCGTGGGTATTGCCCACCGCCAGCACTGAGCTTAGCCGTTGGCTCAGCACCACCAATCCCAGGCAGCAACCCAGTTGAATCAGTGCCAGTAATGCCGCGCGCCCCAAATCGTAGTCATAACTGAGCGCTTGATAGATAGCCAGTTCGATAGTGGTAGCTTGTGGCCCGCCCCCCAGAGAAAGCACGGTGGCAAAGCTGGCAAAACACAGCATAAAAATCAGCGCGGCAGTTGGCAGAATTTGGCGGCGCAGATAAGGCCACTCGACCAGACGAAAATGCTGCCAACCATTCATACCCAGTTGGGCGGCTAACTGGCGTTGTTCAACCGCAATGCTTTCTAGTGACTGTAATAACAAGCGGGTCGCCAGCGGCATATTAAAAAAGATATGCGCCAGTAAAATCCCTTGTAAACCATAAGGTGAGAAGCGGTACTCCACACCAAGCCAGCCAAATAACCCCGCCAACCACCCTTGACGACCATAGACTGTCAGGATGCCAAATATGGCGACCAGCACTGGGAGCACCAACGTCATCGCACACAAGCGCAACATCAGTTGGCGGCCAGGAAAGCGGCGACGATATAAGGCACGAGCCAAAAAAATGGCTGGGATGACGGACAGCAGTGCAGAGAGAAATGCCTGCCAGAATGTGAAACGAATCACATGCCACAAATAGCTGTCATGCCAGATACTTTGCCAGTCGGCCTCAGGGGCATGACGCCAGATAGCGGTGAACGCCAGCAAGGCGACACCGACTATCAGCAAAGCGGCCAGTAACCCTGGCCACAACCACGCGGGTATCAGCGGCTGACGGCGGATTGCCATGCTTTAATCCATTTGCCACGATTATCAGCCACGTCTTTTGCATCAAATTGCAATGCTTTTTGTGGCACTGTCAGGGTGTCAAATCCGGCCGGTAAATCCATTTTTATCACTGGATACATCCAGTTACCGGTCGGAATATTATTTTGGAATGCCGGGGTGACCATAAATTGCATAAAGCGCTGTGCCAGTTCGGGTTGTTTGCTGGACGCGACCACACCGGCCACTTCCACCTGCAAATAGTGGCCTTCGCTAAAATCAGCAGCGGCATAGTTGTCTTTCTTTTCTTCAATCAGATGATAAGCCGGGGAGGTGGTGTAGCTCAGCACTAAATCTCCTTCACCTTTAAGGAATAAACCGTAAGCTTCGCTCCAGCCTTTGGTCACGGTGACGGTTTTCTTCGCCAGTTGCTGCCATGCTTGTGGGGCTTTATCGCCATACACTTTTTGCATCCACAACATTAAACCGAGGCCAGGTGTGCTGGTGCGCGGGTCTTGATAAATGACTTTCCACGGCTCTTTGCTGTCGACCAATTCTTGCAGGCTTTTGGGCGGGTTTTTCAATTTGTTTTTGTCATACACAAAAGCAAAATAGCCATAATCGTATGGGACGAAAGTTTTATTCTGCCATTTTTCTGGTAAAGTCAGGTTGCTGGTATCCACCTGATTTTGAACAAATAATCCAGTTTGTTCTGCGGCCTGCACCAGATTGTTATCCAACCCTAAAATGACATCGGCCTGGCTATTTTTACCTTCCATCCGCAGGCGGTTTAGCAGCGAAACACCGTCTTCCAGCGCGACAAATTTAAGCTGGCAATCGCACTCGGCTTCAAAGGCTTTTTTTATGGCCGGCCCAGGGCCCCAGTCGGCAGCAAAGGAATCATAGGTGTAGACTGTCAGTGTCGGTTTATCAGCCGCCACGGCCGCCGCAGATAACAAAAACAAGCAGGGAATAATGCGTTTAAACACTTTGCACTCCTTAAAAATAAAGGTGGCAAAGGTATCTGAGGCAGTAAATAACATGAGTATCATGATGATACGGCGTTATTTTTCTCAAATCCCTCCGCCGGTGTTAACCGGATCAGGTTCGACGGGTTTACTCTCAGCTAAATGGCGGTTTTGCTGCAATTTAGCACCCCGTTGAGACGGCGCTATTGTAGAGATTAATCTGGGCGGGTGAAAGCGGCTTTAACCCTCTGGCGGCGTAAACCAGGCTGATTTGAAGTCAAACCATCCCAATGTGTTCATGCGCACCCCGCGCATACTGTGCTGCCCATATAATTCTAGCCAGTGATGGAACAGCGGGTGGAATTGATTCTGGCTAACCAATCGTTGGCTCCAATCCGCCATGGGGAGGGTGTTATTTCGCCATAATTCAACATCTTGGTTTAATTCTTCGTCCAGGCAATATTGCAGTAGCGGCAGTTCATACAAGGTGGCGAATAGGGAAAACTCCAGTGGTAAATAAAAGTTGGCGCTGCCAAGCCAAATGTCGCTCTGCGCATCACCCTGATACCACTCAGTGTAATCCACTATTTGTATTTTTAAGGTCACCCCTTGAGCGGCCAGCAAATGGGTCAGAGTTTGGCTGATAGCATCAAATTCTGAATGGTCGCTGTAAAAAGTCAGTGTTAGCTCGGTCAGACCTTCTGGCTTCGGTTCCAATGCGGTGAGCCGGTTGTGATGCCAGCGCGGTAACATGCCATAAGCTGGTGACCAATAGCGCTGATAAAAAGGGTCGGCGTGGCTGAGCAGCGCCACCGGGGTTATCAGTTCACAGAGCCAACGGCGGATCTCGGGATGGCTGGTCTGGGGAGACCGTTGGTCGAATAACAAAAAATAACAGCCTTCTTCCAGCCGGCTTTCGAGCTCATTTTTACTGGTATCGTCAGCTTGTAATTGTACTCCCGAATAAACCAGCTCTTCAGACAGCTCCGGTAATACCCAGATATTGACCTCATCAATCAGTGCTCGGAAACCAAAATAGTTGTCGAACGCCTGAATTTTCAATTGGCTGTGGTGATTCCGGATCACCGAATAAGGGCCTGTACCAATAGGATGTCGCCGGAAGTCCGGTTGATTTTCCCACTCTTGCGGCAAGATCATGGCGTGCACACTGCCCAATAACCACGGCAGCCAGCTATCTGGGGTACTGAGATGCACATCAATCACATACGGCGTGGGCGAACGCACCGCCGTGATATGTGAGAACAAGGGCTGAGGGATTAACCGGGTCAGACTGGTAATCACATCATTCATTTCCAGCTCACGGCCATGATGAAAATGAATGGCGGGGCGCAAATAAAAGCGCCAGTGTAGTGGACTGATCGCCTGCCAGTGATGAGATAAATCCGGCTCGAGTTCCCCATTTTCCTCATTTATCCGCGTCAGGCCATTAAAAATCTGCCGCACCATATGCGTCTCTGAGCGGCGCAGTGCAGTGCCGGGCAATAAGTTGTGTAATGGCCGGTAATAGAGCACGCGCAGAATATGTTTACCTTGCCGGAAGCTGCGCCCTAATTGGGATAGCAGCATTTGGCGGACGGCTTTCTTATCCCCAACTAGCTGCACCAGTTGGTCAATATGGTCTTGTTCGAGTAACTCTTCGGCCCGCTGCTGTTGCAGCGCTAAGCCGGAATAGAGGAAGGTTAGTTGTGAGCGCTTACCACGGCCAGCTTCCGCTTGCCAACTCAGCCACCCCTCTTGCTGCATACTGCCCAGTAAGGATCGCACATGGCGGCGAGAGCAGCAGAGCACGTCAGCAAGCTCCTGCAAGGTGGTCTCTGTGGCTAAACCGTTAAAACGTTGCCAGAGGCGAATAAACTGTTGTTGCAGGCGTGAGGCAGACATAAAAGAGGAACTCCGCGGCAAATTTCATCAATTTTTCTTTCCCTATATTACGCAGATACTGGCAATCAATAACAGCAGCTTATTGTGGCAATAGCGGCGAGATCACACCCTAGGGGAGGAATAAGATGATTTTCAACTTACAACGTTATTCCACTCATGACGGCCCTGGTATTCGCAGTGTGGTATTTCTCAAAGGCTGCTCGCTGAGCTGCCGCTGGTGCCAAAACCCAGAAAGCCGCTCACGTCATCCAGAGGTGTTATTTGACCCGCGCCTGTGTTTATCCGGCTGTGATTTGTGTCATCAGACTTGCCCGCAAGCAATCCAACGTATTGATGATCAAGTTGTTATTCATCGTCAGTTGTTGGCAGAAAACGACATTCAGGCACTGAGCATTCGCTGCCCCAGTGGGGCATTAACAGTATGTGGCAACCCAATTGATATTGATGCCACCATGGAGACATTACTGCGCGACTTGCCATTTTATCGGCGCAGTGGCGGTGGGGTGACTTTATCCGGTGGCGAACCTTTTATGCAGCCGGATGTGGCCGCTGAATTATTACAGCGTTGTCATCAGCAAGGCATCCATACCGCGGTGGAATCCTGTTTGCATACGCCATGGCGCTATATCGCCCGTTCTTTGCCGT
This sequence comes from Yersinia canariae, assembly GCF_009831415.1. Lineage (NCBI taxonomy): Bacteria > Pseudomonadati > Pseudomonadota > Gammaproteobacteria > Enterobacterales > Yersiniaceae > Yersinia > Yersinia canariae. The sequence goes on from NZ_CP043727.1 coordinate 804,496, forward strand.
GGCTTGATTTGATGTTGGCGGATTTGAAACACACAGATGAGCGCCGTTTTCAGCAGTGGACCGGCGGTTCAGCTAAGCGGGTGATGGATAATTTCCGCAAATTAGCGGCGGCAGGCACCCGTATTACGGTGAGAGTGCCCTTAATCCCGGATTTCAATGCTGACCGCCGCTCGGTACAAGGGATTGTCGATTTTGCTGCTGATGAGATTGGTGTGAAAGAAATCCACTTTTTGCCTTATCACACCTTAGGTATCAACAAATATTCACTGCTGGGTGAAGAGTATTTGGCTGCCAGTACACCGTTGGATTCACCTGCTCTGCTGGCCTTCGCGGAAAGTTATGCCCGTGATAAGGGCCTAACCGCAATTTTAAGAGGATGACGCAATGACGACTCTCGATTTGGTAACCTTAAGCGAACGGACAAAACAGCATAAAAATGCACTGATTCATATTGTAAAACCGCCGGTTTGTACTGAGCGAGCTTTGCACTATACCGAAGCTTATCAACAGCATCAGGATAAACCGCTGCCGGTCCGGCGTGCGCTGGCGTTGGCCCACCACTTACAGCTTCGCACTGTCTGGATTAAAAATGATGAGCTGATTATTGGTAATCAGGCCAGTCAATTGCGGGCCGCTCCGATTTTCCCTGAATACACAGTGAGTTGGATTGAAAACGAAATTGACGAACTAGCCGACCGGCCCGGAGCAGGTTTCTCGGTCAGTGAAGAAGACAAAGCAGTATTACATCAATTGTGCCCGTGGTGGCGCGGCCAAACAGTGCAAGATCGCTGCTATGGCATGTTTACTGACGAACAAAAAGCTTTACTGGCGACCGGCATCATCAAAGCGGAAGGAAATATGACCTCCGGTGATGCGCACCTGGCGGTTAACTTCCCGTTATTGTTGGAAAAAGGGCTGGATGGCCTACGCAGTAAAGTTACGGATCGCCGTTCTCGCCTTCAACTGACAGACTGGAGTGACCTGCATAAGGAGCAATTCCTGAAAGCTATTGATATCTCGCTGGTTGCACTGAGCGAACATATTGAGCGCTATGGTGCTGTGGCCCGGAAAATGGCGGAGGAAGAAACTCGCGAATGGCGGCGGGCTGAGCTACAGACTATTGCCGAAAACTGTGAATTAATTGCCCATCAGCCGCCGCAGACTTTCTGGCAAGCACTGCAACTGTGCTACTTCATTCAGTTGATTTTGCAAATTGAATCCAATGGCCACTCGGTTTCTTTTGGTCGCCTCGACCAATATCTGTACCCATGGTATCGCCGTGATGTTGAGTTAGAAAACACACTCAGCCGCGAAAAAGCCATCGAAATGCTGCATAGCTGTTGGCTTAAGTTGCTGGAAGTGAACAAAATTCGCTCCGGTTCACACTCCAAAGCATCCGCGGGCAGCCCGCTTTACCAAAACGTCACAATCGGTGGGCAAAAACTGGTTCAGGGCAAAGCTATTGATGCGGTCAATCCGCTCTCTTATGCGGTGCTGGAATCTTGTGGGCGTCTACGTTCAACCCAGCCAAATCTCAGTGTCCGCTATCATGCTGGTATCAGTGATGATTTCCTCGATGCTTGTGTGCAAGTTATTCGCTGTGGTTTTGGTATGCCCGCTTTCAATAATGATGAAATTGTTATTCCCGAATTTATCAAACTGGGTGTTGATCCACAGGATGCCTATGATTACGCAGCAATTGGATGCATTGAAACTGCGGTCGGCGGCAAGTGGGGCTATCGTTGTACTGGCATGAGTTTCATCAACTTTGCCAGAGTGATGTTGGCGGCGCTGGAGCAAGGCCGCGATGCGACCTCCGGTCAGATATTCTTGCCGCAAGAGCAGGGGTTGTCGAAGGGGAACTTTGCCGATTTCGCGCAAGTTATGGCGCAATGGGATGCGCAGATTCGCTATTACACCCGCAAATCCATCGAAATAGAGTGTGTGGTGGATACGGTATTGGAAGAGAACGCCCACGATATTGTCTGTTCAGCGCTGGTAGATGATTGCATTGAGCGCGGTAAAAGTATCAAACAAGGCGGGGCGCGCTACGACTGGGTTTCTGGTTTGCAAGTCGGGATTGCCAACTTGGGGAACAGTTTGGCAGCGGTAAGGAAATTAGTGTTTGAACAACAACTTATCGGCCAACAACAACTGGCTACAGCATTAGCCAATGACTTTGCCGGCTTGAATGGTGAGCAACTACGCCAGCACCTGATTAATTCAGCGCCGAAATATGGCAATGATGTTGATGATGTCGACCAACTGTTGGTGCGGGCTTATCAGACTTATATTGATGAGTTGAAGCAATATCACAATACCCGTTTTGGTCGCGGCCCTATCGGTGGCACCTATTATGCTGGGACGTCATCCATTTCTGCCAACGTGCCATTTGGTGCGGCCACCCTGGCGACACCCGATGGTCGTAAAGCTCATAGCCCATTGGCGGAAGGCGCAAGCCCGGCCTCTGGTACTGACCATCTCGGGCCAACGGCGGTGTTTAACTCGCTATCGAAATTACCGACCGCCTCGATTTTGGGGGGAGTGTTGCTCAATCAGAAATTGAATCCGTCCACGTTAGATAATCCGCGGGACCGCGAGAAGTTGATGATGATGCTGCGTACCTTCTTTGAGGAGTATCTGGGCTGGCATGTGCAATATAACATTGTGTCGCGTGAGACTTTGCTTGAGGCCAAGCAGCATCCAGATCGCTACCGTGATTTAGTGGTTCGTGTCGCGGGTTACTCGGCATTTTTCACCGCACTGTCACCGGATGCACAGGATGACATTATCGCCCGCACTGAACATACATTGTAATTTATTGTTTTATATTGTTTTTATGAGTTATCTAGTCTTGCTGTAGTTCTGGGTTCCAAAATATTGAACTGGGTTATAAAAGAGTGAACTGAGTTCCAAAATTTCTGAGTAATGGTGTACTTCACCAGCCAGTGGTTTATCCCACTGGCTTTTTTTATCCTGTGTTCTGAACGCGATAGCATTATTAGCGGCCTCAATTATTCTGATGCAAAATTTATACTTGCCTCTGTATAAATCTACGCGCTTGTGTAGCATAGGAAGTCATAGCTGTTTCTGGCGCTGGAGCCTGGAATGAAATCTGCTTTAACCTTTTCCCGTCGTATCAATCCGGTTTTTCTCGCTTTCTTTGTGGTGGCATTTCTCTCCGGTATTGCTGGTGCCTTGCAGGCCCCGACCTTAAGTCTGTTTTTGAGCACTGAAGTTAAAGTGCGGCCGCTATGGGTTGGGCTGTTTTATACCGTCAATGCCATCGCCGGGATTACCGTCAGCTTTATGCTGGCCAAGCGCTCGGATTCTCGCGGGGACCGCCGTAAACTCATTATGGTTTGCTACTTGATGGCGGTGGGGAATAGCCTGTTATTTGCTTTTAATCGTGATTATCTGACCTTGATCACGGCCGGTGTTCTGCTGGCCTCTGTGGCCAACACCGCGATGCCGCAAATTTTCGCTTTGGCGCGTGAATACGCCGATGGTTCGGCCCGCGAAGTGGTGATGTTCAGCTCCATTATGCGTGCGCAACTCTCATTGGCTTGGGTTATCGGGCCGCCGCTGTCATTTATGTTGGCGCTGAATTATGGCTTTACCCTGATGTTTAGTATTGCCGCCGGTATCTTTGTGCTGAGCGCGCTGGTGGTGTGGTTTATTCTGCCGTCAGTGAAACGAACAGAACCAGTGGCGGATGCGCCAATGGTGGTGCAGGGCAGCCTGTTTGCTGATAAAGATGTGCTGCTGTTGTTTATTGCGTCAATGCTGATGTGGACATGCAACACCATGTACATCATTGATATGCCTTTATATATTACAGCAAATCTGGGGTTGCCTGAGCGGCTGGCGGGTTTATTGATGGGAACGGCTGCCGGGCTGGAAATTCCAATTATGCTATTGGCGGGCTATTCGGTTAGGTGTTTTGGTAAGCGCAAAATTATGCTGTTCGCGGTGCTGGCTGGCGTGCTGTTTTATACCGGGCTGGTGTTATTCAAATTCAAAACGGCCCTGGTGTTATTGCAGATTTTTAATGCCATTTTCATCGGTATTGTCGCCGGGATAGGTATGCTCTATTTTCAGGATTTAATGCCGGGCAGGGCGGGTGCGGCTACTACGTTGTTTACTAACAGTATTTCAACTGGGGTAATTCTGGCCGGGGTGTTGCAAGGGGTATTAACGGAAACTTGGGGGCATAATTCGGTGTATGTCATGGCAATGATCCTTGCCATTCTTTCACTCATCATTTGTGCGCGAGTCAGAGAAGCTTAGCGCCCCGCAGGGCGCTGTGTGGTGCTTTAATAGACAGGCAGTAAATTCAGACTGGACAGGATATGGGCGACGGCATTGACTGCGCCGAACAGTAAAATCAATACAATCATGGGGGTACCGCCCCAAACCCGGTACAGCGGGCTACCAAAACGTTTGCGTGAGGCTCGGGCCAACAGCGCAGGAACAATGGCGGCCCAGACCGTGGCGGCCAGTCCTGCATAGCCAATCGCGTAAATGAAACCATCTGGATATATCAACCCACCCAATATTGGCGGCAGGAAGGTGATAGCGGCTGTTTTTGCCCGACCTAAGCGGCTGTCGTTAAATTTAAATAAATCAGCAAGATAATCGAATAAACCCAAAGTGACGCCGAGGAATGAACTGGCGACGGCGAAGTTTGAGAACACCGTCAGCAGCAGATCCATTGACGAACTTTGCAATATTCCGCCCAGCGCACTGACCAGCACATCAATATTCCCACCTTGACTGGCTATTTCACGAAATTGTGGCCGTGGGATATTCCCCATGGTGCCGACCAGCCAGATGATATACAGCGCGAGGGCTAACAGAGTACCAAACAGCAAACAGTTGCGGATACGGAGTGGGTTTTTGCCGTAATACTTCATTAAACTGGGGACGTTACCGTGGTATCCGAATGATGCAAGACAAAATGGCAGAGTCATCAACAGATAGGGCAGGTAGCTTGGGTTGGCGTCGCTCAGATTAAATAATTTTACGGGTTCGACATGGCCTAGCAACCCACCAAACGTCATAAAGAAAGTGAGTATCTTGGCACCCAGCACAATCGTCGTCATTCGGCTTACTGCTGTCGTGCTGAGCCAAACAATAAAGGCGACGAATAAGGCGAAAAACAGACCGCCCAGCCGGGCCGAGAAATCTATCCCCATTCCGCGTAAAGTATGTTGAATAACAGAGCCGCTGGCGGAGATATAGGCGTAGGTCAGAATGTAGAGCACAAAGGCGACGGTCAGGCCGTTAATCACATTCCAGCCGTTGCCTAGTAAGTCTTTGGTGATGGTGTCAAAACTGGCACCGGTATGATAGTTGAGGTTGGCTTCAAGGATCATTAATCCTGAGTGAAGCATACAAAACCAGGTAAAAACCAGTACGGCAATTGACCAATAGAACCAGATCCCTGACATCACAACGGGTAGTGAAAACATCCCTGCGCCGACGATGGTCCCTGCAATAATCATTGCACCGCCGAGGAGGGAAGGGGTTTTAATTTTTGCTGCTGTGACCTGATTTTCTAGTGTAGTTTGGGCCATAGTAGGGTGTCCTCGTGTGGTTTTACCACTTATAGAGGTAGCGATTTTGTAGCTGTATTTCCCCTGCCAGTGCGGCAGGGGCGTGGTCTTGGCGTGACAGTTGCCGTTTATTCGATGGGTTTTAATCGGGCAACAAAGTGGCGCAGAACAGGGGGTTCGTAGGTGAAGGTTAAGCCTTTAATTTCTTCAGCACGTGACTTGAGTGAAATAAGGGCATCCGCGATATAGTCCATGTGATCATTGGTGTAAACCCGACGTGGAATGGTCAGGCGCAGCAGTTCCAATGGTGACGGTTTTTGTTTGCCCGTTTGCGGATCACGCCCTAGCAGCAGTGAGCCAATTTCCACACTGCGGATACCCGCTTCCAGATACAGGGCGTTATTCAGCGCCTGCGCGGGGAATTGCTCGGCTGGAATATGTGGTAGCAAAATTTTGGCATCAACAAACACCGCGTGACCGCCAGTCGGATATTGAATTGGAATACCGCCAGCGCGCAGGCGTTCCCCCAGATATTCCACCTGACCAATACGGTAAGTCAGGAAGTCCTCGTTCATTCCCTCTTCCAACCCAATGGCCAGCGCTTCCATGTCGCGACCAGCCAGGCCACCGTAAGTGACAAAACCTTCCATAGGTACACAACGGATGCGAACGTCGTTGAATAAGTCCTCATCAGTGCGGAAACAGCACAAACCGCCAATGTTCACCATTGGGTCTTTTTTGGCTGACATGGTGAGCATATCGCCATACTGATACATTTCCAGAATGATCTCTTTGATCGACTTATCGCCATAACCTGGCTCGCGTTGCTTAATAAACCAGGCATTTTCACAGAAGCGGGCGGAGTCAATAACCACTGGAATATTATGCTGTTGAGCAATGCGATACACTTCGCGCATATTGCTCATTGAAATTGGCTGCCCGCCAGAGCTGTTACAGGTGACGGTGGTAATAATCGACACCACGTTGTCAGCACCATACTCGGCAATAGTGGCTTTCAGTTGGTCTAAATCGAAATCGCCTTTCCAGTCATAATAAGTCACGGTATCAAAGGCTTTCGGAGTGACGACGTTGATGGCTTTTGCACCATTCATTTCAACATGGGCGGCGGTGGTGTCAAAGTGGAAGTTGGAGATAAAGACCGGGTTCTTGGCTCCACCTGCTTTTTGTTTTTTCGCAATCAGACAGGGGAAGAGGATTTGTTCAGCCCCACGGCCCTGATGGGTTGGGATAGTGAATGGGTAGCCAATCAGTTTCTTAACCTGGTCGCACAAGTGGTAATAGTTTCGTGAACCGGCATAGGCTTCATCGCCCATCATTAATCCTGCCCACTGACGATCACTCATTGCCCCGGTGCCGGAGTCAGTCAGTAAATCAATATAAACATCCTCACTTGGCAGTAAGAATGGGTTATAACCCGCCTCAATCAGTGCTTTCTCGCGATCCTCCCGATTGGTCATCCGGATATTTTCTACCATTTTAATACGGAAAGGTTCTGGGATGCGTTTCATGATTTATTACTCCAAAAATACACCTTTATCATTTGAGGTCACAGGAATATTCACTGCCACGCCAATGACTGGGATATATTAAATTATGGATATAGTAATATCTTTGCGCAATCAAATCGCAGCGAATAAAAATAACAATTCGCATTGCTATGATGGCAACGAAAATAAAAAAATGAATTTTTCAGCAGAAGCTGAATAAGCAATAGAGGAATTAACGCGGGAAATCGTTGGCGAGGCGGTAATCTATATTAAACCAAGCTCGGCTGTCGCCGGAGATGCGTGCTTCGTAACGCAATGCAATGCGTGTCATAAGGCGCCCTCTAGGTGTGAATGGTGATAAGTAGCATACCGTGGTTTAAGAAATAAAAAGTGACCGTCAGCACAAAATACAATCAATGTAAACTATATTAGCCACATTAATATGTATGTAATCTAATAGGTTGCAATGCTGTTATATAACAGATTGATTGTTATGAGATTTGGCCTGGAATGGAAGTAACAAATAAAGATAGCTAATTTTTTAATTAATATTTTGATAGGTTTTGAATTGTTGGGTCAGGAAGTTACCTGACACCAACAATATACTCACAAAATGAACTAAAAATAATTAACGCAGAAATTCTGGCTGTTGTTTTTCGTATGTTGAAATATTACTTTCATGCTGTAATGTCAGGCCAATACTGTCTAAACCGTTAATCATACAGTGGCGGCGGAAACTATCGATTTCAAATGAATAACTTTTGCCACCGGCATTAAGTGTTTGATGTTCTAAATCGACAATAAACTCAATGCCTTCATTCTCTTTAACTAACTGGAATAAAGTATCAATATCCGCTTCGCTTAATGTGACCGGCAATAACTGGTTATTAAATGAGTTACCGTAAAAAATATCAGCAAAACTTGGGGCGATAACCACTTTAAAACCAAAGTCTGTCAGTGCCCAAGGCGCATGTTCACGAGATGAACCGCAGCCGAAGTTTTCGCGCGCTAACAAAATGGTCGCGCCCTGATAGCGAGGTTGGTTCAGCACAAATTCAGGATTGGGCACTTTGCCAGCATCGTCGAGAAAGCGCCAGTCGTTAAACAAGTGCTGGCCAAAACCGGTGCGGGTGACTTTCTGCAAAAACTGTTTTGGGATAATCGCGTCAGTATCGACGTTCGCCGCATCCAATGGAGCGACCAGACCCCTATGTTGAGTAAAACCCGAGTGTTGAGTAAATTTTGCCATGGTGGTGTCTCCGGTTAGTGGGTGGCGGCAGATAAATCGCGGACATCAGCAAAGTGACCACTGACAGCGGCTGCGGCAGCCATTGCCGGGCTGACTAAATGGGTTCGGCCCCCACGGCCCTGACGCCCTTCAAAGTTACGATTGCTGGTGGAGGCGCAGCGCTCACCGGGTTCCAGGCGGTCATTATTCATTGCCAAACACATGGAGCAGCCGGGTAAACGCCACTCGAAACCGGCTTCGATAAAGATTTTATCCAAACCTTCCGCTTCTGCTTGTGCTTTCACCGGGCCGGAGCCGGGCACCACAATGGCCTGTACACCACTGGCCACTTTGCGCCCTTGCGCCACGGCGGCTGCGGCTCGTAAATCTTCAATGCGCGAGTTAGTGCAAGAACCAATAAAGACTTTATCAATCGCCACTTCAGTTAATTTGATACCTGGGCGCAAGTCCATATAAGCTAAGGCTTTTTCTGCTGAAGCCCGCTCAACCGGATCACTGAAGGATTCTGGTGCCGGAATAATTTGATTAACGGCAATCACTTGACCCGGATTGGTGCCCCATGTCACTTGTGGCGCTATCTCGGCGGCATCTAAGGTGACGACAGTATCGAATTTGGCATCAGCATCAGATTTCAAGCCGCGCCAGTACGCGACGCCTTGCTCCCATTGCTCACCTGTCGGCGCAAACTGTCGGCCTTTCAGATAGTTAAACGTCGTATCGTCCGGTGCCACTAAACCGGCTTTAGCACCCATTTCAATTGCCATATTGCACAGTGTCATGCGGCCTTCCATGCTCAGCGCTTCAATGGCGCTGCCACAGAATTCCACGACATGACCGGTGCCACCTGCGCTGCCGGTTTTGCCGATAATCGCCAGCACGATATCTTTGGCGGTAATCCCTGGGCCGACATCGCCATTGACTTCAATTTTCATGGTCTTGGCCCGGCCTTGTTTCAAGGTCTGAGTCGCCAGCACATGTTCAACTTCTGAAGTGCCGATACCAAAGGCCAGGGAGCCAAATGCGCCGTGGGTTGCGGTGTGGGAATCACCACACACAATCGTCATCCCCGGCAAAGTCATCCCTTGCTCTGGGCCAATCACATGGACGATACCTTGGAATGGGTGATTTAAGTCATACAATGACACGCCAAATTCAGCACAGTTTTTGATCAGCTCTTGCATCTGAATCCGGGCCATTTCGCCGCTGGCATTGATATCTTTGGTTTGCGTAGAAACGTTGTGGTCCATGGTGGCAAACGTTTTGCCCGGCTGACGCACCGGGCGGCCCATGGCCCGCAAGCCATCAAAAGCCTGCGGTGATGTAACTTCGTGTACTAAATGGCGGTCGATATATAACAGCGGAGTTTCATTTGGCGCTTCGTAAACGATATGCGCATCATACAATTTTTGATATAACGTTTTGCCCATTTTAAGCTCCCTCCGCCACAAATTTAGCGATGATATCGCCCATTTCATTTGTGCCGATTGCTTTGCCATCACCCGCCAAATCAGCAGTACGATAGCCTTGTTCTAATGCTTGATTGATAGCATTTTCAATCGCGTCAGCCGCGTCGTCCTTACCTAAACTGAAACGCAACAGCAGGGCCAAAGACAGAATTTGCGCGATAGGGTTGGCGATATTTTTGCCCGCGATATCCGGTGCTGAACCGCCCGCAGGTTCATACAAGCCGAAACCTTGCTCATTCAAGCTGGCGGATGGCAACATGCCCATTGAGCCGGTAATCATGGCGCACTCATCTGACAAAATATCACCGAACAAGTTAGAGCACAGCAGTACGTCAAACTGCGAAGGGTCCTTAATTAACTGCATGGTGGCGTTATCAATATACATATGGGACAACGCAACATCTGGGTAATCCGCCGCAATCGCAGTCACAACTTCACGCCACAGAATCGAACTTTGCAACACATTGGCTTTATCAATAGAGGTAACTTTGCCACGGCGCTTACGAGCAGATTCAAAGGCAATGCGGGCAATTCTTTCAATTTCAAAACGATGATAAACTTCAGTGTCAAATGCACGTTCGTGCATACCTTGGCCTTCACGGCCTTTGGGTTGACCGAAATAGATACCGCCAGTCAATTCGCGCACACACAGAATATCAAAGCCTTTAGCGGCGATATCACTGCGTAACGGACAGAAATCTTCTAATCCCTGATATAAACGCGCCGGGCGCAAGTTGCTGAATAATTTGAAATGTTTACGTAACGGTAACAACGCACCGCGCTCAGGTTGTTCAGCCGGTGGCAAATGTTCCCATTTTGGGCCGCCCACGGAGCCAAATAAAATGGCGTCAGCTTGCTCGCATCCACTCACGGTAGCTGGCGGCAATGGGCTGCCATGACGGTCAATAGCGGCACCGCCGACATCATAAGCACTGGTTGAAATTTTGATGCCGAAACGCTGACGAACGGCATCCAATACTTTGTTTGCCTGAGTCATTACTTCAGGGCCAATGCCGTCTCCGGGCAAAACGGCAATATGATAAGTCTTAGTCATGTTCACACCATTTCCTGATTATTTTGTTGCAGACGCTGCTTCTCAATATCGACCTGATGAGCGCGCCAGATGTTATTTAATACGTGAACCAACGCCTTGGCGGAGGACTCGACAATATCTGTTGCCAGGCCCACACCATGGAAACGTCGGCCTTTATGATCAACAACGATATCAACCTGACCCAGAGCATCTTTACCCTGACCATTGGCAGATAATTGATATTTCACCAGTTCAATGGGGTAATCAGTAATGCGGTTGATGGCTTGATATACCGCGTCAACCGGGCCATTACCGGTGGCCGCTTCTGATTTTATTTCTTCACCACACACCAACTTCACTGATGCTGTTGCCATCACGCTGGAACCCGATTGCACACTGAAATAGTCCAAACGGTAATGCTCCGGCTCTTCCTGCTGCTTATTAATGAATGCCAAAGCTTCCAAGTCGTAATCAAAGACTTGGCCTTTTTTATCCGCCAGTTTCAAGAACGCGTCGTACAGAGAATCTAAATTGTAGTCTTTATCCTGATAACCCATTTCTTCCATGCGGTGTTTGACTGCCGCGCGGCCAGAGCGGGAAGTCAGGTTCAACTGCACACCTTTCAGGCCGATAGATTCTGGGGTCATGATTTCGTAGTTTTCGCGATTTTTCAGTACGCCATCTTGATGAATACCGGATGAGTGGGCGAAAGCATTGCTACCAACAATGGCTTTGTTAGCCGGTATTGGCATATTGCATAACTTACTGACCAATTGGCTGGTGCGGTAAATCTCTTGATGATTAATGTTGGTATGCACGCCCAACATGTTTTCGCGCACTTTGATTGCCATGATCACTTCTTCCAATGAGCAGTTACCTGCACGCTCACCTAAGCCATTAATCGTCCCTTCGACCTGACGCGCTCCGGCTTGCACGGCGGTAATGGAGTTGGCGACGGACATGCCCAAGTCATCATGGCAATGGACTGAAATAATAGCTTTATCAATATTCGGTACACGCTCATACAAATCAGTAATGATTCCACCGAACTGATAAGGCGTGGTGTAGCCGACGGTATCAGGGATATTGATGGTTGTGGCACCGGCATTGATTGCAGCCTCTACAATGCGGCACAAGTTATCAATCGGCGTACGGCCAGCATCTTCACAAGAAAATTCTACGTCATCGGTATAGTTACGAGCGCGTTTCACTGAATGCACGGCCATGGCCAACACATCTTCAAACGAGCGCTTTAATTTGGACTCAATATGCAAGGTTGATGTCGCCAAAAATACGTGGATACGGAATGCCTCGGCAATGCGTAAGGCTTCTGCAGCAACATCAATATCTTTATCTACACAACGCGCTAATGCACAAACCCGACTATTTTTGACTTGCTGAGCAATAGTACGAACAGACTCAAAATCGCCTGGTGAGGAGACTGGGAACCCGACTTCCATGATATCGACACCCATTCTTTCCAGTGCCAGCGCGATTTGCAGCTTCTCTTTAACACTCAGACTGGCCTGCAATGCTTGTTCACCGTCACGCAATGTTGTATCGAAAATAATGACTTGTTGGCTCATAAGGTTTTCCTTGTCGTGTTTACATTTGCGCTTAGCGGGTAAAAAAAAACCCGCGCATTTGCGCGGGTTTGTTAATCTTGATGACTGAATCAGTTCTGATTTCCATCCACCAACATACCGCGCAAAAGAGATGCGTTGAGTAGTAGGCCTAGTAGACGGGTGGTGTAGAACATAATTTTTCAGTTTCTCATTAGTTAAAATATTGCGTTGCCTTAATTGATACGTGAATTATATGGTTGTGTCAACTTTTGTTTAAAAAAGCGTGTTCAACTGGTTATGACAATGCTGAATTCCTTTTATCAACATAAAAACCTTATAAATTAGAATTTAAGGTTTTTTCATCTAATCAACCAAGTCGTAGATTTTGCTTTGTTTGGCATAATGCTCAGAATGCGGGGGATTGTGCTTTTTCACAATTTTATGAGCGGGGGATCTATTGACGGGTTCTCTGAGCTTTGTTAAAACGTGTTTTTGAAGAAGTAACGAGTAGAGAATCAATAAGCGTTACAGGTTAATTATTAATCAACTCAGAGAACATTAATATTATTATTTATTTATATAGATAATAAATTAATGTGTTGATTATTTTATCCTAGCCCTTGGTTTTGTTCTTGATTTTTATATTTTATGATTAATTATATTAAATGTAATTAGGTCGAGTGAAGTATTTTACATTGTCTTTGTTTTTTTGAAAATAATTAAGGGTTAATAAGTTATAAGTGAAGAATTTATTATTCATTAATGTCATAGTTGTTAACCTTCTCTTTTTGTGATGTGATTATGTCAAGAATTCTATCATTAATTCTAATTAGGCGTTACCTTGCTATTGACAATGTAGATTAGTTTTATTCACCATGCAGAATATTTTGCATGTTCTTCTTGTTTATATGTTTATCTATGGGTATTTACTGATCACCAAATGCATTAGATGTGATTTATACTTTTGCACCTATACAAGGATGAGACTCGATTTTACCTCGCTGAGGTATTAAAGAGAATATTGGTATAATTAATAATAAGTGTTCAAAGATATTTTTAAACAGTGATAAATATCTATGAGGTTATTTATTAATCATGCCATCTGCATAAAGCTTAGTGGAGTTAAGCATGTTTGAACACAACTTAGTAACCGACAGTCAAGTGACGAAAAAGGAAGGTAGTGATGTTCATTTACGCAGTGTCGACCTCAATCTATTAACTGTTTTCGATGCTGTGATGCAAATGCATAATGTGACACGTGCAGCCCAGTTATTGGGTATGTCCCAGCCCGCCGTGAGTAACGCGGTTGCCCGTCTTAAGGTCATGTTTAATGATGAACTGTTCGTCCGCTATGGTCGGGGCATTCAGCCAACCGCCAGAGCGCGTCAGCTTTTTGGCCCGGTCCGACAGGCACTACAATTAGTCCAAAATGAGTTGCCATGTGCGGGGTTTGAAGCCAAAAGCAGCGGGCGAGTATTTAATTTATCTATTTGTAGTCCTTTAGATATCAGGTTGACAGCACAAATTATACAGCGGGTTAATCAATTAGCCCCTAATGTTCAGCTCATTATTAGATCTTATCTTAATGAGAATGTTGAACATCAGTTACGTTATCAAGAGACTGAGTTTGTTATAGGTTATACGCAGTTTGAGCGAGCCGACTTTCATGATATATCATTATCCAATGATGAGTCGGTTTTAGCTGTATCTAAAGATCATCCGCGGATTGATAATTCAATTACTCAAGAACAACTCCTTTCTGAATTACATGCGGTTGTCTCTTTGGAGAAAATGGGTTCTTTCAGTGAGTTTTATTATGAATCCACCATCAGCACCCAAACTATTGCTTATGAAAGTACTGATATGAATAGTGTGCTGAATATTGTATCTCAAACTAGCTATGTCGCAATTGCTCCTCGCTGGTTGGTTCAAACATACAGTGAGACCCTTAATCTGAAGCTTATTCCACTGCCTTGGGAGCAGGCCTTCCGTCCATATTATCTCACTTGGCATGAATCTACTGCCAGAGATAAAGGGCATCTGTGGATGAGAGAACTACTCAGTCAACTTAGTATTCCTTCTTAATTATTGTCGTTAAGACCTGCTGCTGAAATAATCTTGTTCTCAGCAGCAGGCAAGGGTAGCAACTGAATTAAAATGAATATTTCTTGGGTTCAATTATTATCCCATCCCGCAAAACATTCTTATCTGCTTTTAACTCTTCCCCGTGGTTGTGACTGCTGTATTTTTCGTCAAAATCTATTTCAGCTCACACTTCTGCGCTGAATTTTGTTTGCCATAGCTCATAGAGTGAGTAGACTGCGCGAAAAAAAGTGAACGCCTGTAAGCTGAAAGCTAACAGGCAAAAAAGTAGTGGTATACTTTAACGAAGGATTTATCAGCGAGCTGCGATGTTATGACCCCAATATTAGATAAATACCACCTTGTGCGCCGTTTGCGCCAACAAATAAGCCAGAGAACTGACAAGGTAGCTTTCCGTGAATGGTCACCAGAGGGTGAAAATCAGCTCACTTGGCGGCAGATTGATGCTCATGTGACGCGGATTTCAGCTGCTTTATTGTCCTTGGGGGTCGCAATCCAAGAGCGTATTGGGATTTTTGCTAATAACAGCATGGCGTGGTCGCTGGCAGATTTAGCTATTTTACAATTACGCGGCGTGAGTGTTCCGCTGTATGCCACCAACACAACGGCTCAAGCTGCTTACGTAATCAATGATGCTGACATGCGCATTTTGTTTGTCGGCGGACAAACACAGTTTGATGTTGCTATCACACTCAAGTCGCTGTGCCCGCAGCTCAGCAAGATTGTTGTATTAGACCCCCAAGTTGATTTACGTGGCTGTGAATATGCCCAACATTTAGCTGATTTTGAACAGCAGCCAGATGCAATACAACAGCATCTATTGACTGCGCGTATAGAAGGTTGTGATTTAGACGACTTATTCACCTTGATTTATACCTCGGGTACTACGGGGGAGCCAAAGGGTGTGATGCTGGAGTACCGGAATATGGCGGCCCAGCTCCATTTACATGACCAGCGCTTAACCCTGACATCTGAAGATACTTCTCTGAGTTTCCTGCCGCTGTCTCATGTTTTTGAGCGCGCCTGGAGTTTCTATGTCATGCATACCGGTGCACAAAATGTGTATATCAGTGACACAAATTGGGTGCGCGCAGCGATGCAAGCAGTAAAACCGACAGTCATGTGTGCAGTTCCCCGTTTCTACGAGAAAGTGTTCAGTGCCATTAATGACAAAGTTGCGCAGGCAAAATGGCACCGCCAGATGCTATTTCGTTGGGCGGTAGGATGTGGTGAGCGAAAATTCCAAACTTTGCAA
Source organism: Yersinia canariae (assembly GCF_009831415.1). NCBI lineage: Bacteria > Pseudomonadati > Pseudomonadota > Gammaproteobacteria > Enterobacterales > Yersiniaceae > Yersinia > Yersinia canariae. The sequence goes on from NZ_CP043727.1 coordinate 820,233, forward strand.
CGTGGGCAAACATTATCGTGGTTATCTGAACAGAAATACAAACTGGCAGATCGTTTGGTATTGAGCAAGTTACGCGGGGTTTTGGGCGGCAAAGTGCGTTTCTTACCAGCCGCAGGCGCACGCCTTGATGACAATATCATTCTGTTTTTCCAGGCGATTGGCATCAACATCAAGTACGGTTATGGCATGACCGAAACCTGCGCTACCGTCTCTTGTTGGGAAGAGAAAGACTTCCGCTTTGGCTCTATCGGCAAGCCGTTGCCGGGGATCGAAGTCCGTCTGGGCGCTGAAAGCGAAATCCAGGTGCGTGGCCCGATTGTGATGCGCGGTTATTTCAATAAACCCCAAGATACCGCCGACTCTTTCACCGAAGATGGCTGGCTCAAAACAGGTGATGCGGGGGCATTGGATGCTCAGGGGAATTTATTTATCACTGAGCGGCTGAAAGATTTGATGAAAACATCTGGCGGGAAATACATTGCGCCACAGATGATTGAAGGCACGCTGGGGCAGGATCGCTTTATCGAGCAGATTGCCATCATTGCCGATACCCGTAAATTTGTTTCGGCGCTGATTGTCCCGTGTTTCGAGTCACTGGAAGAATATGCGCATTCAATAAACCTGAAATACCATGACAGGTTAGAACTGCTACGCCACAGCCATATTGTCAGTTTGTTCGAGCAACGGCTAAAAGATATGCAAAAAGAGCTGGCAAAGTTCGAGCAAGTTAAGCGTTTTACTCTGTTGCCACAGGCATTCACTATGGAAACGGGCGAATTAACTCCGACCATGAAATTACGCCGTAAAATCATTCTCCAGCGTTATCAGAATGAAATTGATTCCATGTACCGCGATTAGCCTATCAATATTTCCCTGCAACAGCCTGTATCTACCTAAGGATAGAGGCTGTCGCTGATTTTTTGACCATTCGTCTCCCATCCTCGCTATTTTTGCCTGGTTTCTATTATTTTACTGTCTCCAATCAGTAAAAATTCTCAGCCTGATTTAGTTCTATAATTGGCGGTCAAAGCGGTGTGAAAAACAAGGCTGTGGAGACTCAGGCAGTGTTTTATTTTTTGTGATGAGGGTAAATCCAGTTTTTGACCAACACAATTGCCTTTAATGTAGATAATTGCTGTTTGCCTGCCAGAAATTCTGACGTTATGTTAATAAGTTAGTTATGTTAATAAACATCAGAACTATAACAACAAAGAATAGGAATACGGGGCGTTGTGCCTTTCCTACCGGATTTCGTGGAAATGATTTCCCGTTATCCAATGAGCAAACTAAGCCTGGAGGCAAAACCCATGGAGATGTTGTCAGGAGCCGAGATGGTGGTCCGATCGTTAATCGATCAGGGCGTTAAGCATGTATTCGGTTATCCCGGCGGGGCCGTACTTGATATCTACGATGCCCTGCACACGGTCGGAGGCATCGATCACGTGCTGGTGCGCCACGAACAAGGTGCGGTTCACATGGCCGATGGTTATGCGCGCGCAACGGGCGAGGTTGGCGTCGTACTTGTCACGTCTGGCCCTGGTGCGACTAATGCGATTACCGGCATTGCAACGGCGTATATGGATTCAGTGCCGATGGTGGTGCTTTCTGGTCAGGTACCTAGCTCACTGATTGGCTACGATGCTTTTCAAGAATGTGACATGGTGGGTATCTCCCGCCCGGTGGTGAAACACAGTTTCCTCGTTAAACGCACCGAAGACATCCCAACTGTATTAAAAAAAGCATTTTATCTGGCCTCGACAGGTCGTCCAGGCCCGGTGGTTATCGACCTGCCAAAAGACATTGTTGGCCCGGCGGTAAAAATGCCTTATGCCTATCCGGAACAGGTTAGTTTGCGCTCTTATAATCCGACGGTGCAAGGCCATCGCGGGCAGATTAAACGCGCGCTGCAAACCATTCTGGCGGCGAAACGGCCTATTATGTATGTCGGCGGCGGGGCCATTAACTCTGCTTGTCATGAAGAGTTATTGGCTTTAGCAGAAAAGCTTAATATACCGGTCACCAGTTCCTTGATGGGATTGGGTAGCTTCCCAGGCACACATCGCCAAAGTGTGGGGATGCTGGGGATGCACGGGACGTTTGAGGCCAATATGGCCATGCATAACACGGATCTTATTTTTGCCGTAGGTGTGCGTTTCGATGACCGCACCACCAATAATCTGGCGAAATATTGCCCGAATGCCACTGTGGTACACATTGATATAGACCCAACTTCCATATCAAAAACCGTAGAAGCTGATATTCCAATTGTCGGTGATGCCAAACAAGTTCTGACGCAAATGCTGGATTTATTGCCTCAACTTGATTGCGCGCAAGATTTTGATAGTTTACGGGATTGGTGGCAATCCATTGAGCAATGGCGTGCCCGTGATTGCCTGAGTTACAGCCGAGACAGTGGCAAAATCAAGCCGCAGGCGGTAATTGAGACACTGCATCGCCTGACCAAAGGTGATGCTTATGTCACCTCGGATGTCGGCCAACATCAAATGTTCGCCGCACTCTACTATCCATTTGATAAACCACGCCATTGGATCAACTCAGGCGGCCTGGGCACCATGGGCTTTGGTCTGCCAGCGGCCCTTGGGGTGAAACTGGCGCTACCGGATGAAACTGTGGTGTGTGTCACCGGTGATGGCAGTATCCAAATGAATATTCAGGAATTATCTACTGCACTGCAATACAACTTGCCCGTGTTGGTCTTGAACCTGAACAACCGCTATCTCGGGATGGTGAAGCAGTGGCAGGATATGATTTATTCTGGTCGGCATTCACAGTCTTACATGGATTCTCTGCCTGATTTTGTCAAACTGGCCGAAGCATATGGTCATATTGGCGTTTCCATTCGCACACCTGATGAGCTGGAAAGCAAACTGGCCGATGCTTTGAAGCAATTATCCGAGACGAATCGTCTGGTATTTGTGGATGTCACTGTCGATGAAACAGAGCATGTTTACCCAATGCAAATTCGCGGTGGTGGCATGGACGAAATGTGGCTTAGTAAAACGGAGAGGACATAACTATGCGCCGCCGGATTTTATCAGTTCTGCTGGAAAACGAATCAGGTGCTCTATCACGAGTCGTGGGCCTGTTTTCTCAGCGCGGTTATAACATTGAAAGTTTGACGGTCGCGCCTACCGATGATCCCACGTTGTCGAGAATGACCATCCAAACCGTGGGTGATGCCAAGGTTCTGGAACAGATTGAAAAACAGCTACATAAGCTGGTGGATGTATTGCGTGTTAGCGAGTTGGTTTCAGGTTCACATGTTGAACGCGAAATCATGTTGGTAAAATTGCAGGCCAGCGGTTACGGGCGTGAAGAGGTGAAGCGCTGCGCTGAAATCTTCCGTGGGCAGATTGTGGATGTGACCGCCACGCTCTATACCGTGCAGCTGGCGGGCACCAGTGACAAACTGGATGCATTTTTAAATGCGGTGCGAGAAGTGGCCGAAATTGTTGAGGTTGCTCGCTCCGGTATTGTTGGTGTATCCCGTGGTGACAAGATCATGCGCTAATCATGGTGATTAATACTGACTAATCTCCAATTATCAGGCTCAGCAGACATGCTGGGCTTTTTTTTCTTATTTTTTAACCTAGATAGCGTTATATGGCAGTTAAAGCGGTTGCTCAATAATGAGATCTGCTGTTAGATCATATCCATGGTTAAACTATGTCTATTAGTTTAGCCTCAACGTTATTTTATTAGGTATATAAGGGGTCAATGTGAAACTGGATGAAATCGCGCGCCTTGCGGGCGTTTCGCGCACTACGGCCAGTTATGTCATTAATGGCAAAGCGAAACAGTACCGGGTCAGCGATAAAACAGTAGACAAAGTTATGGCGGTTGTCAGGGAACATAACTATCACCCAAATGCTGTTGCAGCAGGGCTGCGCGCGGGCAGAACCCGTTCGATAGGTTTGGTGATCCCGGATTTGGAAAATACCAGCTACACCCGTATTGCTAATTATCTGGAGCGTCAGGCTCGTCAACGGGGTTATCAACTTCTGATCGCCTGTTCTGAAGATCAACCAGATAATGAAATGCGTTGTATCGAGCACTTGTTACAGCGGCAGGTTGACGCCATCATCGTTTCCACAGCTCTGCCACCTGAGCACCCTTTTTACCAGCGCTGGGCAAATGATCCATTACCGATAATCGCGCTTGATCGCGCACTGGATCGGGAGCATTTCATTAGTGTTGTCGGTGCGGATCAAGAAGATGCACAGATGTTGGCGCAAGAACTGCGCTCATTCCCGGCAGAGTCGGTCTTGTATCTGGGCGCGTTGCCAGAATTGTCGGTCAGTTTCCTGCGGGAGATGGGGTTCCGTGAGGCGTGGAAAGACGATCCGCGCAAGGTTGATTACCTGTATGCCAACAGCTACGAGCGCGAAGCTGCCGGTGCGCTGTTCGCTGAATGGCTGAAGACCCATCCCATGCCACAGGCGCTGTTTACGACCTCATTTCAGCTATTGCAGGGCGTCATGGATGTCACTTTAAAACAAAGCGGGCGTCTACCCAGTGATCTGGCTATTGCCACTTTTGGTGATAATGAACTGTTGGATTTCCTCGAATGCCCGGTATTAGCAGTCGCGCAGCGCCACCGGGATGTTGCTGAGAGGGTACTGGAACTGGTATTAGCCAGCTTAGATGAGCCTCATAAGCCAAAACCGGGGTTGACCCGAATTCGCCGCAATTTATTCCGTCGCGGTAGCTTAAGCCGCAAATAATCTACGCTTTAGTAAATCAGGGCCATCTGTGGCCCTGATTGCAATTCACAACAATCAAATATTAGACGTAACCTGCGACGCGAAACAGCCTGCGGCAATACTCCAAAAAATAACCATAAGCCACACCCATTGCCATTGAAACCAAGGCGTTACTCGCGACTGCCGTGGTTATTTGTTCTAAATCCGCACCAACAGACCACAGAATTAAGGCATAGACTGGCGACTGGAAGCTGACATAAGCCAGTAAGTCGGCAAGGTTCCTCGCCCACATATGCTCTCCCGCATGGCGACGCGCAAAACGGATGAACGCATCACGATACACACCGTAGGGCCAGGCAATAAGGATGTTAACCGGAATCGAAACCAGCCGAGAAGAGAGTGATTGTTGGAATGTCATTCCAGAAATCGCTATTTCAATTACCATGCCGATGACAAAACAATACACCACAAGTGCAAAAGTATCGGCTGCGGCACTACGCAGACGGGACCCAGTTGAAAACATTGTCATTAACTCCCTAATTGGAGGAAAAATCTGCCAAAATATCCATCTCTGAGATTAATGACAGGTTTTATGTATTGCTCATTATTTGAATTGCAGGTGATTGTATTGTTATTTTGCTTTTTGTGTAGTTTACAGTGCTATTGTTTGTAATATAACCAGCTTAAAATTTTTATTTTTAACATTTGCCTGATTTTTATACTTTGTACTGTGAGGAATTGCGCTTTCTGTGGTTTTTTAAACGCCATTGCGAGTGTTTTTCGTTTAAAAACATGTGGTTATATATTTGGCTTGTTGGCTGGGTTGCGTTATACAGCAGAGAGGAAATTAAAAATAATCTGAGCAGTAAAATTAATTTACAGTCTTTTCCTAATTTAAGATTTATCTGTCTGAAGGTATTCATATTTCATCAATACCTAAAAATAGGCACTAATAATTTATTTCAAAATAGATTAATTCTTATCGGTTAATTGAAGTAAAATGTCTGCCGAGTAACACTCGTTGTTATCAAGGGTATTATTGTATTGCCGTCGATTTTGCTGCTGACTTCGCTACTTTTTCTTAGGAAACACCAGCCGCCGCGGGTTTTGTGCCCAAAGTGTGCAATTTTAAATCGTGCGATTTTCATACTAAAAATGAGACATTCCTTGCAGAAGGAAATAATGCGTCAATTAATTGACAATTTATTATTTATTTAAGTTGCCAAAATTACTGGTGGAAAATTAGCCCGTTTATCATGACGTTAATTTATATTCCAACCGCGAAAATAGCCCCTTATACGAGATATATCTCAAAAACCACCCATAAATATTGTCAAAGCGCATCCGCTCTGGCTTGACAAGGTTTTCATACCATCCGTAAACTCTTTAATGTGGGGATTTGTGGGGTAAAGTGGCGAATTGGGTCGTGAGGGGGTAACTCAGTCATGTTTCGTGGGGCAACGATGGTTAACCTCGACAGCAAAGGGCGGCTTGCCGTACCTACCCGTTACCGGGATTTGCTGAATGAGGAATCGCAAGGCCAGATGGTCTGTACCATAGACCTTCACCAACCATGCCTGTTGCTTTATACACTCCCTGCATGGGAAGTCATTGAACAAAAATTATCCCGGCTGTCGAGCATGAATCCAGCTGAACGTCGAGTTCAGCGTTTGCTGCTTGGGCATGCCAGTGAATGTCAGATGGATGGCGCTGGGCGCTTACTGATCGCAGGAACATTGCGTCAGCACGCCGGGCTGAATAAAGAAGTGATGCTGGTTGGGCAGTTCAACAAGTTTGAACTGTGGGATGAACAGACCTGGTATCAACAAGTCAAGGATGACATCGACGCAGAACAGTCCACTCAGGAACCTTTATCTGAGCGGCTACAGGACTTATCGCTATAAGCATGGTAGATAACAATCACATTGTAGATAACAACTACAAGCACACAAGCGTATTGCTGGATGAGGCGGTTAATGGCCTGAACATCCGTGATAACGGCATCTATATTGACGGAACTTTTGGCCGTGGTGGCCACTCGCGTCTGATTTTGTCCCAACTTGGGCCAGAAGGGCGTCTGATAGCCATAGATCGTGACCCACAAGCGATTGAAGCGGCAAAATCCATTACAGACCCACGTTTCTCTATCGTACATGGCCCGTTTTCTGATTTAGCGCATTATGTGCGGGAATTGGATTTAGTCGGCCGGATTAACGGTGTCTTGCTGGACTTGGGCGTCTCCTCCCCTCAATTAGATGATCCCGAGCGCGGTTTTTCTTTCATGCGCGATGGGCCATTGGATATGCGGATGGACCCAACCCGTGGAATATCAGCGGCCGAGTGGCTGATGAAAGCCAGCGCTGACGATATCGCTTGGGTTTTGAAAACTTTCGGTGAAGAGCGTTTTGCCAAACGTCTAGCCAAGGCCATTGTTGAGCGCAACCTCACTCAACCGATGACGCGCACCAAAGAGCTGGCCGATTTGATTGCCAACGCCAGCCCGTTCCGTGAGAAGCACAAACATCCTGCGACACGCAGTTTCCAGGCTATCCGTATCTATATCAATAGTGAGTTGGAAGAGATAGAGCGCGCGCTGGATGGTGCTCTTGAAGTTCTCGCCCCCGAAGGGCGTTTATCCGTCATTAGCTTCCACTCTCTTGAAGACCGCATTGTGAAAAACTTTATCCGTCATCACAGCCGTGGGCCACAGGTTCCGGCGGGCCTGCCATTGACGGAAGCCCAGTTACGCAGCATGGGTGGGCGCACATTAAAATCTGCTGGCAAGATGATGCCGCCAGATGCTGAAGTGGCCGAAAACCCACGAGCGCGTAGCTCGGTATTACGTTTTGCTGAGAGGGTTAAAGAGTGATAGGCAACGAACGCCACGGTTTAGTCGGAGTCATCGGCGGGGATTTATTCCGCAATGCGAAGCTCCCGTTAATTCTGCTGATTGCGGTGTTGGTGTCTGCCATTTTTGTTGTGACCACCGCCCACCGTACGCGTTTGCTGACCGCAGAGCGCGAGCAGTTGGTACTGGAACGAGATGCACTGGATATTGAATGGCGCAACTTGATTCTGGAAGAAAACGCGTTGGGTGATCACAGCCGTGTTGAAAGTATCGCGACCGATAAGTTAATAATGCAACATGTTGATCCATCACAAGAAAATATTGTGGTTCAACAATAGGTTTTTCCAATAAATAAAGGAATTTGTCGCCACCATGACTCTGAGTAGCCAAGGTAACGCATGAAAGCAGCGCGCCCCGGGAAGTTAAAGCGCCAGGAAGAACAAGCCAGCTTTATAAGCTGGCGTTTTGCGTTGCTGTGCGGTTGTATTTTGTTGGCGTTGGTCGGCTTGATGTTGCGTACCGCCTATCTGCAAGTGATTAACCCCGATAAGTTGGTGCGTGAGGGCGACATGCGCTCATTGCGGGTACAAGAAGTCCCTACTGCACGTGGCATGATAAGTGACCGCTCTGGCCGCCCACTGGCCGTCAGTGTACCTGTTAACGCCGTTTGGGCTGATCCAAAAGAGTTGACCGAACGCGGTGGCATTACTCTGGATTCGCGTTGGAAAGCTCTGTCAGATGCGCTGGAAATTCCGTTAGATCAACTGGCAACCCGCATTAATGCCAACCCAAAAGGGCGCTTTGTTTATCTGGCTCGCCAAGTTAACCCCGCCATTGGCGACTACATCCATAAGCTGAAATTACCTGGTATCTATTTACGCCAAGAATCCCGCCGCTATTATCCAGCAGGGCAGGTTATGGCACATATCATCGGTGTGACTAACATCGATAGCCAAGGTATTGAAGGCGTAGAGAAAAGTTTCGATCGTTGGCTCACAGGACAACCTGGCGAGCGCACGGTACGTAAAGACCGCTATGGCCGTGTCATCGAGGATATTTCTTCAGTTGATAGCCAAGCGGCACACAATCTGGTGTTGAGTGTTGATGAGCGTTTACAAGCGCTGGTATACCGCGAGCTGAACAATGCGGTGGCATTTAACAAAGCAGAATCGGGTACCGCAGTGCTGGTAGATGTTAACACTGGCGAAGTGCTGGCGATGGCAAACAGCCCATCTTACAACCCGAATAATTTGACCGGTACGCCGAAAGACGCAATGCGTAACCGGGCAATAACCGATATTTTTGAACCCGGCTCGACAGTTAAGCCAATGGTAGTCATGACGGCATTGCAGCACGGCGTAGTGAAAGAGAACAGCGTGCTGAATACCTTGCCGTACTTTGTTAACGGTCACCAGATTAAAGACGTGGCCCGTTATGCAGAGCTGTCCGTGACCGGGATCTTGCAGAAGTCGAGTAACGTCGGTGTTTCTAAACTGGCGTTAGCGATGCCATCCTCAGCTTTGGTAGAAACTTACTCAAAGTTTGGGTTTGGGAAAGCGACCAATTTGGGGTTGGTCGGAGAAAGCAGTGGCTTATATCCTAAAAAACAACGGTGGTCTGACATAGAGAGGGCCACCTTCTCTTTCGGCTACGGGCTAATGGTAACACCGTTACAACTAGCGCGAGTCTATGCAACCATCGGCAGCATGGGGATTTATCGCCCGCTGTCGATTACCAAAGTTGACCCGCCAGTGGCCGGTGAACGCGTCTTCCCAGAACCGCTGGTACGCACCGTGGTTCATATGATGGAAAGCGTGGCATTACCTGGCGGCGGGGGCACCAAAGCGGCTATCAAAGGCTACCGAATTGCCATTAAAACCGGTACCGCCAAGAAAGTCGGCCCAGATGGCAAATATATGGACCGATACCTCGCTTACACCGCTGGCGTCGCGCCCGCGAGTAACCCTAGATTTGCTCTGGTTGTGGTCATCAATGACCCGCAGGCAGGGAAATATTACGGTGGTGCGGTTTCTGCACCGGTGTTCGGTGCCATCATGGGCGGCGTACTGCGCACCATGAACATTGAGCCAGATGCGTTACCCACTGGTGATAAAAGCGAATTAGTGATTAATACAAAAGAGGGTTCAGGTGGCAGATCGTAACTTGTGCGACTTACTCGCTCCTTGGGGGCTAGACGTCCCGGAGCGTGTGCTACGGGAAATGACATTAGACAGCCGTGTTGCCGCTGCCGGGGATTTGTTTGTCGCCATTGTGGGTCACCAGACGGACGGGCGTCGCTATATCCCGCAAGCCATCGCCCAAGGTGTAGCGGCCGTGGTCGCAGAAGCTGATGGCGTGGCGCCGGATGCCAGCATGGTAGAGATGCACGGTGTTCCTGTTATTTATCTGCGCAATTTGAATCAACACTTATCTAAGCTGGCGGGGCAATTTTACCATCAGCCGGGTGCAGCACTACGTTTGGTCGGTGTGACGGGAACTAATGGCAAAACCACCACCACCCAATTGCTGGCGCAGTGGGCTCAGATGTTGGGCGAAACCAGCGCTGTGATGGGGACGGTTGGCAATGGTCTGTTAGGGCAGGTTATCCCGACGGAGAACACCACCGGCTCAGCGGTTGATATCCAGCATTTGCTGCGCAATCTGGTTGACCAGGGGGCGACTTTCGCCGCGATGGAAGTTTCCTCCCACGGTTTGATTCAGAACCGCGTAGCCGCATTGCCGTTTGCTGCCGCAGTGTTCACTAACTTAAGCCGAGATCACCTGGATTATCACGGCAATATGGCCAGTTACGAAGCGGCAAAATGGCTGCTGTTCTCCACCCATCAATCCGAACACAAAATCATTAATGCTGATGACGAGGTCGGTCGCCGCTGGTTAGGGCAGTTGCCGCAAGCTGTCGCCGTCAGTATGGAAGGCAATACTCCTGTGGGCTGGAATGGCCCGTGGCTCTCCGCCAGTCAAGTCCACTATCACGATAATGGTGCCAGCATAGCTTTTGATTCAAGCTGGGGCGAAGGCCAGTTAGAAAGCCGCCTGATGGGGGCATTCAACGTCAGTAACCTGCTGGTGGCACTGGCAACACTGCTTTCTCTGGGTTATCCACTAACACAATTATTAGCCGCTGCACCTAATCTGCAACCGGTGTGCGGGCGGATGGAAGTGTTTAATGCGCCGGGTAAACCGACGGTGGTGGTGGATTATGCCCACACCCCAGATGCTTTGGAAAAAGCACTGGCTGCGGCTCGTTTACATTGTAAAGGCCAATTGTGGTGTGTGTTTGGTTGCGGTGGCGATCGTGACAAAGGTAAGCGCCCACTTATGGGCGGCATCGCGGAACAGCTGGCTGATCGGGTGGTGGTTACTGATGATAACCCGCGCAGTGAAGAGCCGCAGGCGATTATAGCCGATATTCTCAGTGGGTTGCTGGATGCCGGTCATGCACAGGCAATTCATGGCCGTGCAGAAGCCGTGACCTGCGCCATTATGCAAGCCACCGCCGACGATGTGGTGCTGATTGCAGGTAAAGGACATGAAGATTATCAATTAGTTGGCAATCGCCGCCTGGATTACTCCGACCGTGTCACCGTCGCGCGTTTGTTGGGGGTGGTGGCATGATTAAGGTCTCACTGCATTTCCTGTCCACGCTACTAAACGCTGAATATATTGGTCGCGATAACGCCGATATTACCGAAGTGACCATTGATACCCGTAAGGTCACGCCGGGGTGTTTATTCGTTGCGCTGAAAGGCGAGCGTTTTGATGGACATGACTTTGCAGAAGATGCTGTTGCCGCTGGTGCAGGTGCTTTGCTGGTAAGTAAACGCTTACTGGGGGATGCACCCCAATTGGTGGTCAAAGACACCCGCTTGGCGCTGGGGCAATTGGCCGCATGGGTGCGCCAACAAGTGCCAGCCCGAGTGGTAGCCTTAACCGGATCTTCAGGTAAAACCTCAGTAAAAGAAATGGTTGCAGCGATTTTGCGCCAATGTGGCAAGGTGCTGTATACCGCCGGTAACTTTAATAATGATATCGGCGTACCACTGACCTTACTGCGCCTGACCCCGGAATATGATTTTGCAGTCATCGAACTTGGCGCTAATCACATTGGTGAAATTGCATACACCACCGATTTAAGCCGCCCGGAAAGTGCTTTGGTGAACAATTTGGCTGCCGCGCATCTGGAAGGTTTTGGCTCACTGGCGGGTGTAGCAAAAGCTAAAGGCGAGATTTTTGCTGGTCTGCCCGCTAATGGCACCGCGATTATCAATGCTGACAGCAATGATTGGCCGCACTGGCAGGAAACTCTGCATAACAAGCGAGTTTGGCGTTTTGCACCTCTCGGTGCAGAAAATATCGATTTCTTTGCCAGTGACGTGCGTATTACACCGCAAGTCACTCATTTCACTCTGCATTCTCCTTTCGGCACTGCGGCTATCGAATTACCGTTGCCCGGGCGACATAACATTGCCAATGCATTAGCCGCTGCGGCATTAGCCATGTCAGTTGGCGCGAGTTTAGCGGCTGTTCGTGAGGGGCTAACACAGTTACAAGCCGTACCGGGCCGTTTATTCCCCATTGAACTTGCTGCTGGCAAGTTGCTACTGGATGACAGCTACAACGCCAATGTCGGCTCCATGACCGCCGCCGCGCAAGTATTAGCGGAAATGCCGGGCTACCGAGTGATGGTAGTGGGTGATATGGCCGAATTGGGTGAAACCGCAGTCGATTGCCACCGTCAGGTGGGCGAAGCCGCGAAACAGGCGGGTATCGATAAAGTGCTGAGCATAGGGGCACTGAGCCAGACACTGAGTGATGCGAGTGGGTGCGGCGAACATTTTCAGGATAAGAATACCTTGGCAGCCCGTGTCAGTGAGTTGCTGCTCGAACATCCGACTATCACAGTTTTAATTAAAGGTTCACGTAGCGCCGCCATGGAAAATGTCGTGCGTGCGTTACAGGAGAAAGCATCATGTTAGTTTGGTTGGCTGAATACTTAGTAAAATTTTACTCGGGCTTTAACGTCTTTTCCTATTTGACGTTCCGCGCCATTGTCAGTCTGTTGACGGCATTAATTATCTCATTGTGGATGGGGCCATACCTGATTTCTTATTTACAGAAATTACAGATTGGTCAAGTCGTTCGTAATGACGGGCCAGAGTCACATTTCAGTAAACGCGGTACGCCGACCATGGGCGGCTTGATGATTTTATTCTCCATCACCATTTCGGTTCTGATGTGGGCTTACCCGTCTAACCCTTATGTGTGGTGTGTGCTGTTCATTCTTATTGGTTATGGGATTGTCGGTTTTATCGATGATTATCGCAAAGTGGTACGCAAAGACACTAAAGGCCTGATTGCTCGCTGGAAATACTTCTGGCAGTCGATCATTGCGCTGGCTGCGGCTTTCGCGATGTACAGCATCGGAAAAGATACCCCAGCCACGGAGCTGGTGGTGCCATTCTTTAAAGACATCATGCCGCAGCTTGGCCTGCTCTATATCCTGCTGGCTTATTTCGTGATTGTTGGCACCAGCAACGCGGTCAATTTGACCGACGGGCTGGATGGGCTGGCGATTATGCCAACGGTATTTGTTGCCGGCGGTTTTGCGCTGGTTGCCTGGGCGACCGGTAACATGAACTTTGCTGCATATCTGCATATTCCTTATCTGCGCCACGCCGGTGAATTGGTGATTGTCTGTACCGCGATTGTCGGGGCCGGCTTGGGTTTCTTGTGGTTTAACACTTATCCGGCTCAAGTGTTTATGGGTGATGTCGGCTCTTTGGCATTGGGCGGTGCGCTGGGCACCATCGCGGTATTGCTGCGCCAAGAGTTCTTATTAGTGATTATGGGCGGGGTGTTCGTGGTTGAAACACTGTCGGTCATCTTGCAAGTCGGTTCCTTTAAGTTACGTGGGCAGCGCATCTTCCGTATGGCCCCGATTCATCATCATTACGAACTTAAAGGCTGGCCAGAACCACGGGTTATCGTGCGCTTCTGGATTATTTCGCTGATGCTGGTGCTGATTGGCCTGGCGACGCTGAAGGTGCGGTAATTATGGTTGATTATCAGGGTAAAAAAGTGGTCATTATCGGGCTGGGGCTAACCGGCCTTTCCTGCGTTGATTTCTTTATTGCGCGTGGCGTAACGCCGCGTGTTATGGATACCCGTATCAATCCTCCGGGCCTGGATAAGTTACCCGAAAATGTCGAGCGCCATGTGGGTGATTTGAATCAGCAGTGGCTATTGGAAGCTGATTTAATTGTTGCCAGCCCCGGTATTGCGCTGGCTCATCCCGCGTTGAGTGAGGCAGCCGAAGCCGGTGTTGAGATTGTCGGTGATATTGAACTGTTCTGCCGTGAAAATCAGTCACCGGTGGTGGCGATTACTGGCTCTAACGGTAAAAGTACCGTGACGACTTTGGTCGGCGAGATGGCAAAAGCTGCTGGCTGGCAGGTCGGTGTGGGCGGCAATATCGGTGTTCCGGCTCTGACGTTATTGAAACAAGAAAACCAATTGGTGGTGTTGGAGTTATCCAGCTTCCAGTTGGAAACCACCTCAAGTTTGCGCGCCAGTGCGGCCACCATATTGAATGTCACGGAAGATCACACTGACCGCTATCCGTTCGGATTGCAGCAATATCGCGCAGCTAAATTGCGCGTATATGAAAACGCTAAAGTTTGTGTCGTGAATGCCGATGACGCGCTCACCATGCCGGTGCGTGGCGCTGATAGCCGCTGTGTTAGTTTTGGTGTGGATGTTGGTGATTATCATCTGAATAAGCAGCAGGGCGAAATTTGGCTGCGGGTTCGTGGTGAGAAAGTGCTTAATACTCGGGAAATGAAATTAACCGGGCGGCACAACTATACCAATGCGCTGGCCGCGTTGGCGCTGGCTGATGCGGTTGGTATCCCGCGCTCATCAAGCTTGATTGCATTGACCACGTTCACGGGTTTACCACACCGTTTCCAATTGGTGTTCGAGCACAATGGCGTGCGTTGGATTAATGATTCCAAGGCCACCAACGTGGGCAGCACTGAAGCGGCATTGGATGGCTTACAAGTGGATGGCACTTTGCACTTGCTATTGGGTGGTGACGGGAAGTCGGCAGATTTCTCCGGGTTAACCCGCTTTTTGCAAGGCGACCATATCAAGATTTATTGCTTTGGCCGTGATGGTGAGCAACTGGCTGAACTGCGTCCGGAGGTCTCTCAACTGACTGAGACGATGGAGCAAGCTATGGGGCTACTGGCAAAATCATTAGCACCGGGAGATATGGTGTTATTGTCGCCAGCTTGCGCCAGTTTGGACCAATTCCGCAGTTTCGAGCAACGCGGTGATGAGTTTGCTCGCCTGGCAGAGGAGTTGGGCTGATGCGCATGCCGGGGCTAGGGCTGTTTAATACCGTAAAACACTATGTGATGGGGTCGCGGGAGAGCGACACCACCAGCATGATACTTTACGACAGAACCTTGCTGTGGCTGACATTCGGTTTGGCGATTATTGGTTTTGTGATGGTGACCTCGGCGTCAATGCCGATTGGTCAGCGTCTGGCCAGTGACCCTTTCCTGTTTGCCAAGCGTGATGCGCTGTATCTGGCACTGGCATTCGGTTTGTCGCTGGTCACTCTGCGTATCCCGATGGAAGTTTGGCAGCGCTATAGCAACATTATGTTGCTGATTTCAATTGTGATGCTGCTGGTGGTTTTGGTCGTGGGCAGCTCGGTCAACGGAGCATCCCGCTGGATTTCACTCGGGCCGCTGCGTATTCAGCCTGCTGAATTATCCAAGTTGTCGCTGTTTTGTTATCTGGCCAGCTACCTGGTGCGTAAAGTTGAAGAGGTGCGCAGTAACTTCTGGGGCTTTTGCAAACCGATGGGCGTGATGGTCATTTTGGCAGTATTACTGCTGGCGCAGCCCGATTTAGGCACCGTGGTGGTGCTGTTTGTTACCACGCTGGCGATGCTGTTTTTAGCTGGGGCCAAGATGTGGCAGTTTTTAGCCATTATCGGCTCCGGTGTGTTTGCCGTTTGTCTGCTAATTATTGCCGAACCTTACCGTATGCGCCGCGTGACATCATTCTGGAATCCGTGGGCTGATCCATTCGGCAGCGGTTACCAGTTGACCCAATCATTAATGGCCTTTGGTCGTGGTGAGTTTTGGGGGCAAGGACTGGGAAATTCAGTACAGAAATTGGAGTATTTACCGGAAGCACATACTGACTTTATTTTCTCGATTTTAGGCGAGGAACTCGGGTATTTCGGTGTGGTTCTTGCATTGTTAATGGTATTCTTCGTCGCTTTTCGTGCTATGTCCATCGGGCGTCGTGCATTAGAGATAGATCAGCGATTTTCCGGCTTTTTGGCCTGCTCGATTGGCGTCTGGTTTAGTTTCCAGGCTCTGGTTAACGTTGGGGCTGCTGCCGGGATGTTGCCAACCAAAGGTTTGACTCTCCCTCTGATAAGTTACGGCGGGTCGAGCTTGATTATTATGTCAACTGCGATAGTGCTGTTGTTACGTATTGATTTTGAAACACGTCTGGCAAAAGCTCAGGCGTTTGTAAGGAGTGCCCGATGAGTGGCAAGACCAAGCGTTTAATGGTGATGGCGGGTGGCACTGGGGGGCATGTCTTCCCCGGCTTGGCCGTTGCACATCATCTGATGGCGCAAGGCTGGCAGGTGCGTTGGTTAGGTACCGCAGACCGAATGGAAGCGTCATTGGTACCCAAAAATGGCATTGAAATTGATTTTATTCAGATTTCTGGTTTACGCGGCAAGGGCTTGATGGCCCAACTGACCGCCCCAGTGCGTATTTATCGCGCGGTGCGTCAGGCCAAGAAAATTATGCGTGATTACCAGCCAGATGTCGTGCTGGGAATGGGCGGTTATGTTTCTGGCCCTGGTGGTTTAGCCGCATGGCTGTGCGGGGTTCCGGTGGTTTTGCATGAGCAAAATGGCATTGCGGGTTTGACTAACCGCTGGCTGGCTAAAATCGCTAAAAAGGTTTTACAGGCGTTTCCCGGCGCATTCCCAAATGCCGAAGTGGTGGGTAACCCGGTTCGTACCGATGTGTTGGCCTTGCCACTGCCAGCTGAGCGTTTAGCAGGTCGTGAAGGGCCGATTCGGGTGTTAGTTATTGGTGGTAGCCAAGGCGCGCGCGTGCTCAATCAAACTATGCCGCAGGTTGCTGCAACATTGGGTGAGCAAATAACGGTTTGGCACCAAGTTGGTAAAGGCGCGTTACCCGAGGCACTGCAAGCTTACCAACAAGCAGGGCAGGGTGATAAGCATCAGGTGGTCGAGTTTATTGATGATATGGCTGCGGCTTATGCCTGGGCTGATGTGGTGGTGTGCCGTTCGGGGGCGCTGACGGTCAGCGAAGTGGCAGCCGCAGGGTTACCGGCGATTTTTGTTCCTTTCCAGCATAAAGACCGGCAGCAATATTGGAATGCCTTGCCGCTGGAAAAAGCCGGGGCGGCCAAAATTATCGAGCAACCGCAATTTACCGCGCAAGCAGTGAGTAGCCTGTTAGCCGAGTGGGACCGCGCAACATTATTAGCCATGGCCGAGCAAGCAAGGCTCGTGGCGATCCCAGATGCAACTGAGCGAGTGGCTGCTGAAGTGGTCGCTGCCAGTAAGTGATTGTTAGATAGAGATAATGAACAGTTGGCAGTTAGATGATGCGGGCTGTGAATATGCAACAGACAAAAAAGTGAAGAAAAACGTGAATACACAACAACTAGCGAAACTACGTACTATCGTGCCCGAGATGCGTCGCGTCCGGCACATTCACTTTGTTGGCATCGGTGGTGCCGGCATGGGTGGTATCGCTGAAGTGTTGGCAAACGAAGGTTATCAAATTAGCGGTTCAGATTTGGCTCCCAACCCGGTGACTCAGCATTTGACGTCATTGGGCGCACAGATTTATTTCCATCACCGCCCAGAAAATGTGCTGGATGCCAGTGTGGTGGTGGTTTCAACGGCAATTTCGGCGGATAACCCAGAGATTGTCGCGGCTCGCGAAGCGCGTATTCCAGTGATTCGTCGTGCAGAAATGCTGGCAGAACTGATGCGCTATCGCCATGGCATTGCGGTTGCTGGTACGCACGGTAAAACAACCACCACCGCGATGGTTTCCAGTATTTACGCCGAAGCGGGTCTGGACCCAACATTTGTGAATGGTGGTTTGGTTAAAGCGGCAGGGACTCATGCGCGCTTAGGATCCAGCCGTTACCTGATCGCAGAGGCTGATGAGAGTGATGCGTCATTCCTGCATTTGCAGCCAATGGTGGCGATTGTCACTAATATCGAAGCCGACCATATGGATACCTATCAGGGCGACTTTGAGAATTTAAAACAGACATTTATTAACTTTTTGCACAACTTGCCATTCTATGGCCGCGCGGTGATGTGTATTGACGATCCGGTGGTGCGTGAGTTGCTGCCGCGTGTTGGTCGCCATATTACTACTTATGGTTTTAGTGATGATGCTGATGTGCAGATTGCCAGCTATCGGCAAGAAGGCCCACAGGGGCACTTCACACTGAAGCGTTTGGATAAGCCGTTGATGACCGTGACCTTGAATGCACCGGGCCGTCATAACGCGCTGAATGCGGCCGCTTCGGTGGCGGTGGCTACCGAAGAAGGTATTGAAGACGATGACATCCTGCGCGCACTCGCTGGGTTCCAGGGAACAGGTCGCCGCTTTGATTTCCTCGGTAACTTCCTATTGGCACCGGTGAATGGCAAAGAGGGCAGTGCGATGCTGGTAGATGACTATGGTCATCACCCGACAGAAGTCGATGCCACGATTAAAGCGGCACGTGCTGGCTGGCCGGACAAACGTATTGTGATGGTTTTCCAGCCGCACCGTTATACCCGAACTCGTGATTTGTATGACGACTTTGCTAATGTCCTGTCGCAAGTCGATGTTTTACTGATGCTGGATGTGTATGCCGCCGGTGAACCGCCAATCCCAGGGGCTGATAGCCGCTCTTTGTGCCGTACCATCCGCAATCGTGGCAAGCTGGACCCTATTTTGGTGTCAGACAGCGACACCGTTCCAGAGGTGTTAGCGCAATTACTGAATGGCGATGACCTAATTCTGGTTCAAGGGGCTGGCAACATTGGTAAAATTGCCCGGAAATTGGCTGAGCTTAAATTACAGCCACAGACAAAAGACGAGGGACATCATGGCTGAGAAAGTTGCGGTACTGCTGGGTGGAACCTCTGCTGAACGTGAAGTGTCATTGCTATCAGGTCAGGCAGTTTTAGCAGGCCTGAAAGAAGCGGGTATTGATGCGCATGGCATTGATACTAAAGACTTCCCGGTAACTCAGCTTAAAGAACAAGGTTTTGATAAGGTCTTTATTGCCCTGCATGGCCGTGGGGGTGAAGACGGTACGCTGCAAGGTGTGCTGGAGTTTCTGCAACTGCCCTATACCGGCAGCGGCGTGATGGCATCGGCGCTGACGATGGACAAATTACGCACCAAATTGGTGTGGCAAGCCTCGGGTTTGCCAATTTCTCCTTATGTCGCGCTAAATCGTCAACAGTTTGAAACACTTTCGTCAGAGGAATTGGCGGCATGTGTCGCTAAGCTTGGCCTGCCGTTAATCGTTAAACCAAGTCATGAAGGTTCTAGCGTAGGGATGAGCAAGGTTGAAAGGGCGAGCCAATTACAAAATGCCTTGGTTGAAGCTTTCCGCCACGACACTGATGTTTTGATTGAAAAATGGTTGAGTGGGCCGGAATTCACGGTCGCCATCCTCGGTGATGATGTTTTACCGTCGATCCGAATTCAGGTTCCCGGCGTATTTTATGATTATGAAGCGAAATATTTGTCTGATGAGACTCAGTATTTCTGCCCAAGCGGCTTAAGTGCTGAGTTAGAGCAACAATTAGCGACATTGTCGTTACAGGCTTATCAGG
Source organism: Yersinia canariae (assembly GCF_009831415.1). Classification (NCBI taxonomy): domain Bacteria; kingdom Pseudomonadati; phylum Pseudomonadota; class Gammaproteobacteria; order Enterobacterales; family Yersiniaceae; genus Yersinia; species Yersinia canariae. Next base: position 839,752 of record NZ_CP043727.1, read on the forward strand.
CATTGGGTTGTCGTGGGTGGGGCCGGGTTGATGTTATGCAAGACAGCGATGGCAACTTCTACCTGCTTGAAGTGAATACTTCACCGGGTATGACCAGCCACAGTTTAGTGCCGATGGCTGCCCGACAATATGGGTTGAGTTTTTCCCAGTTAGTGGCCCGAATTCTGACGTTGGCTGACTGATATGTCGCAAGCTGCCCTAAATGCGCGTGAACGCGCGGCTGAAAACAGCGCAGCCCGGCGCAGTAACGGAGGCCAATTAGCAGGGCTGATTTTCCTGCTGATGGTGCTGGGAACCATCCTCTGGGGGGGCTGGGTGGTGGTGGGGTGGATGAAAGACGCCAGCCGATTGCCACTGTCAAAATTGGTGGTGACCGGTGAGCGCCATTACACCACCAATGATGATATTCGCCAGGCTATTTTGGCGTTGGGTGCTCCGGGGACTTTCATGACGCAGGATGTGAATATCATCCAGCAGCAGATTGAAAGGCTCCCTTGGATTCAGCAGGCCAGTGTGCGTAAACAATGGCCGGATGAGCTGAAAATCCATCTGGTGGAGTATGTGCCTTTTGCCCGCTGGAATGATTTGCATATGGTTGATGAGCAGGGGCGGTCATTCAGTGTGCCGTCCGAGCGAGTCGGCAAACAGAAATTGCCACTACTGTATGGCCCGGAAGGCAGTGAACAGGATGTTCTGGAAGGCTACCGGGCAATGAGCAAAGTGTTAGCGGCCAATAAGTATCAGCTGAAAATGGTGGCGATGAGCGCCAGACATTCTTGGCAATTGGCCTTAGATAATGATGTTCGGCTGGAGCTGGGACGAGATAACCGAATGGGGCGTTTGCAACGTTTCATTGAGTTGTATCCGATGTTGCAACAGCAGCCAGATAAACGGGTCAGTTATGTTGATTTGCGATATGAAACAGGAGCTGCAATAGGTTGGGCTCCGGTATTTATCGGCAGTCAGGGTGGTGAGCCACCAATAAATGGCCAGCAGAACAGTAATCCGCAACAGAATCAGGCACAGGCAAAACAACAATGATCAAGTCGACGGACAGAAAACTGGTAGTAGGTCTTGAGATCGGAACGGCAAAGGTCTCCGCATTGGTAGGGGAAGTTCTGCCCGATGGCATGGTCAATATTATTGGGGTAGGCAGTTGCCCATCCCGTGGCATGGATAAGGGTGGGGTTAACGATCTTGAATCGGTGGTGAAATGCGTACAGCGCGCTATCGATCAGGCCGAGTTAATGGCGGATTGCCAAATTTCATCTGTCTATCTGGCATTATCGGGTAAACATATCAGTTGTCAGAATGAAATAGGGATGGTTCCTATTTCAGAAGAGGAAGTAACTCAGGAAGATGTAGAAAACGTAGTGCATACCGCGAAGTCGGTACGTGTGCGTGATGAGCATCGTATCCTGCACGTTATTCCGCAGGAATATGCTATCGATTATCAAGAAGGCATCAAAAATCCTGTTGGTCTTTCTGGTGTGCGGATGCAGGCCAAAGTACATCTGATTACCTGCCATAACGATATGGCGAAGAATATTGTTAAAGCGGTGGAGCGCTGTGGTCTGAAAGTGGACCAATTGATTTTCGCCGGTTTAGCCGCAAGTTATGCAGTATTGACCGAAGATGAACGCGAGTTGGGTGTCTGTGTGGTCGACATCGGCGGTGGCACCATGGATATGGCGGTTTATACCGGTGGGGCGCTGCGCCACACCAAAGTAATCCCTTACGCCGGGAATGTGGTCACCAGTGACATCGCGTATGCCTTCGGAACGCCGCCAACAGACGCGGAAGCGATTAAAGTTCGACACGGCTGTGCGCTCGGGTCGATTGTCAGCAAGGATGAAAGTGTAGAAGTGCCAAGTGTTGGCGGACGCCCTCCGCGTAGTCTGCAAAGACAGACGCTCGCTGAGGTTATAGAACCACGCTACACCGAGTTGCTGAATTTAGTTAATGACGAGATTTTACAATTGCAGGAGCAATTACGTCAGCAAGGCGTGAAGCATCATCTGGCAGCCGGTATTGTGCTGACAGGCGGAGCTGCACAAATTGATGGTCTGGCTGAGTGCGCTCAACGGGTATTTCATGCCCAGGTTCGTATCGGCCAACCGCTCAATATCACCGGGCTGACGGACTATGCACAGGAACCTTATTACTCCACTGCTGTTGGGTTGTTGCACTATGGTAAAGAATCTCATCTCAGTGGTGAGTCAGAAGTAGAAAAACGTGCCTCAGTGGGCAATTGGTTTAAACGTATCAATAGCTGGCTGAGAAAAGAGTTTTAATGTTTCAACAAAGAGATCATGCTGAACATATTTTTTGATCTCGAAGCGACAGGCACAAAACGGAGAGAAACTATGTTTGAACCTATGGAACTAACCAATGACGCGGTGATTAAAGTCATCGGCGTCGGTGGTGGCGGTGGTAATGCCGTCGAACACATGGTGCGCGAACGCATCGAAGGTGTTGAATTCTTCGCCGTTAATACAGACGCTCAGGCGCTACGTAAGACGGCTGTTGGCCAAACCATCCAGATTGGTAGCGGGATTACCAAAGGTTTGGGTGCTGGCGCGAACCCAGAAGTGGGTCGTAATTCAGCAGAAGAAGACCGTGAAGCACTGCGTGCCGCTCTTGATGGCGCGGACATGGTCTTTATCGCCGCAGGTATGGGCGGTGGTACAGGTACTGGCGCTGCTCCTGTTGTTGCTGAAGTGGCAAAAGAACTGGGTATTCTGACAGTTGCTGTGGTTACTAAGCCTTTCAATTTCGAAGGCAAGAAGCGCATGGCATTTGCTGAGCAGGGTATTGCTGAACTGTCCAAGCATGTGGACTCACTGATCACTATTCCGAACGATAAGTTGTTAAAAGTTCTGGGTCGTGGCATCTCTTTATTGGATGCATTCGGTGCAGCTAATGACGTATTGAAAGGCGCTGTTCAGGGTATCGCCGAGCTGATTACCCGCCCAGGTCTGATGAACGTCGACTTTGCTGACGTGCGTACTGTGATGTCCGAGATGGGTTATGCCATGATGGGCTCCGGTGTGGCTTGTGGTGAAGATCGTGCTGAAGAAGCAGCAGAAATGGCGATTTCCAGCCCGTTGCTGGAAGATATCGACCTATCTGGTGCTCGTGGTGTGTTGGTCAACATCACGGCTGGTTTCGATTTGCGTTTGGATGAATTCGAAACTGTGGGGAATACAATCCGTGCATTTGCGTCTGACAATGCGACCGTTGTTATCGGGACATCGTTAGATCCAGAAATGAACGACGAACTGCGTGTGACTGTGGTTGCAACCGGTATCGGCATGGATAAACGCCCTGAAATCACGTTGGTTACCAACAAGCAGACTCAGCCTGTTATGGACCATCGTTACCAGCAGCATGGCATGTCACCTTTACCTCAGGAAGTTAAGCCTGCGGCTAAAGTGGTCAATGACCCAACTGCTCAAACCAATAAAGAGCCCGATTATTTAGATATTCCGGCGTTTTTGCGTAAGCAAGCCGACTAATTTCTGAAAAAATTGGAATCTCCGCTCTTTGTGCTAAACTGTCCCGCCGATCTTGTTATAAACTGGGTCGGTAGGATGGACAACATTGCGAGATAAAACGATGATCAAACAAAGGACTTTAAAACGTATTGTTCAGGCGACTGGCGTCGGTTTGCACACCGGTAAGAAAGTCACGCTGACAATGCGACCCGCGCCGGCTAATACCGGGGTCATCTATCGTCGCACTGACTTGAATCCACCGGTTGATTTTCCGGCAGATGCAAAATCCGTGCGTGATACCATGCTCTGTACTTGCCTGGTCAATGAGCATGACGTGCGTATTTCTACTGTTGAGCATCTCAACGCTGCTCTGGCAGGGTTAGGGATTGATAACATTATTATTGAAGTTAACGCTCCCGAAGTCCCTATTATGGACGGTAGTGCCAGTCCATTTGTGTACTTGCTGCTGGATGCGGGTATCGAAGAGTTAAACTCTGCGAAGAAATTCCTGCGACTGAAAGAGACTGTGCGGGTTGAAGACGGTGATAAGTGGGCTGAATTGTCTCCATTTAATGGATTCCGTTTAGATTTTACCATTGATTTTAATCACCCGGCGATTGATTCAAGTACGCAGCGTTACCGTTTAGATTTCTCGGCCGATTCATTCGTCCGTCAGATCAGCCGTGCGCGTACTTTTGGTTTCATGCGTGATATCGAATATCTGCAGTCCCGTGGTTTGTGCCTGGGCGGCAGTTTCGATTGTGCCATCGTGGTGGATGATTACCGCGTGCTAAACGAAGATGGCCTGCGCTTCGAAGATGAATTTGTTCGTCACAAAATGCTGGACGCTATCGGCGACCTGTTTATGTGCGGCCATAATATTATTGGCGCATTTACTGCGTACAAATCTGGTCATGCATTAAATAACAAGCTATTGCAGGCTGTTTTAGCTAAGCAAGAAGCATGGGAATTTGTGACGTTCCAAGACGAAGCCGAAATGCCATTGGCTTTCAAAGCTCCGTCTACAGTATTAGCTTACTAAATTTATTTATCACTTTTGGTTGCGTTGGCACTCTCTCCGGCCAACGCAGCCAATCGTTCCAATATTGTCCTCAGTTTTTCAGGGCTACGGCTCGCTAATCCTCTTAATTCCTTAGCGCTTTCCAAACTTAGATGACGTAATGGCGGCGATTTCTCAGGATCTTGTGAAGATTTTGCGGCATCTTGCGTTATGTTATGGCCGCGGGCCATTAACGACGGATTAATCCTGATGTCGATTGAAGACAATGATGGTAGAATTTGCGCTCGTAGCGCAGAGAGTAACGCCGGTTGTTCATAACGCAAGCGCATTAACCAACTGGCATTCGCGGTCTCTAGCACTAAAACACTCTGTCGATAGTTAGCGACACGGCACCACGGCTGCAATTGTGAGGGGAGCAATCCTTTTACCGCACGGTTAAGTTTTAACAGTGCAGTAGCGCGTTGTTGTACGTTATGCAGCGGTCCGTTTTCTGCTGCAATGGCATCATCGAACAGAACATCTAATAATTGTGGGCGGCTTTCACGCATTGACAAGGCTCCGGCGGATTTTAAACTCGTGATCGGTATTCTAAATCGTTGGCGACAATTTGGCAGACGTTATTTCTGGCCGCATCTCCTTTTGGGGATGGTAGCGGCGAGTCTTGGCGTGCCATCAAACCTGTCTGGCATTCCTGATCAAGCAGCAATACCGAACACATCATCAAGCCAAAGCCGTCAGAATTACGGTGCGACAAACTTTACTAGTTTGGCATTGCTACATGATATGCATCGTCGCCCTTCATTCAGCGTAGACTACTGGCAACAGCATGCACTGCGCACGGTTATTCGTCACCTTTCATTTGCACTGGCACCTCAAGCGGCATATGCACGGGTGCAAGAGGTGGTTGAGACTGATCAGGAAGAACCATTGCAAATTCAGCAGCTTGCACTGCTGAATACACTAAATGCGTTACTGACCCACGAATTCAAACCACCCGCAATTATTCGCTATACCGAGCAGGTTAAACGACCTGTTCTTTCGTTACACAAACCGGGGCTCTGGCTTGCACAAGTGCAAGGTATCCGTGCCGGGCCTGCCAATCTAAGCTAATTATTCTCTTGGTTTACCCCAATTTTATACAACCTTTGGCCGCCGGTTTGGTGGTCTTGTAAGAGATATTAAGAATCATGCTAATCAAATTATTAACCAAAGTTTTTGGCAGCCGTAACGATCGTACACTGCGCCGTATGCGTAAGGTGGTCGAGCTTATCAGCCGCATGGAGCCTGAAGTCGAAAAGCTGACAAATGAAGAGTTACGCGCCAAAACTGACGAATTCCGTGAGCGTCTGGCAAATGGTGCAGTGCTGGAAACGTTGATTCCTGAGGCTTTTGCGGTAGTACGCGAGGCCAGTAAACGCGTATTTGGCATGCGTCACTTCGATGTGCAGCTGCTTGGCGGTATGGTATTGAACGAGCGCTGCATCGCAGAAATGCGTACGGGTGAAGGTAAAACGCTGACTGCAACTCTGCCAGCTTACCTGAATGCGCTGAGCGGCCGTGGTGTTCACGTGGTTACCGTCAACGACTATTTGGCTCAACGTGACGCCGAAAATAACCGTCCTTTGTTCGAATTCCTGGGCTTGAGTGTGGGTATCAATCTGCCGAATATGGCTGCGCCAGCTAAGCGCGCTGCTTATGCTGCTGACATCACCTATGGTACTAACAACGAATTCGGTTTTGACTATCTGCGCGATAATATGGCGTTTAGCCCAGAAGAGCGCGTTCAGCGCAAACTGCATTACGCACTGGTGGATGAAGTTGACTCCATCTTGATCGATGAAGCCCGTACCCCGCTGATTATCTCCGGCCCGGCCGAAGATAGCTCCGAGATGTATATTCGGGTTAATAAGCTGATTCCAAAACTGATTCGTCAGGAAAAAGAAGACTCGGATACTTTCCAGGGCGAAGGTCACTTCTCCGTGGATGAAAAATCACGTCAGGTGCATTTGACCGAACGCGGTTTGATCAAAATTGAGGAAATGCTAGTAGAAGCGGGCATCATGGAAGAGGGGGAGTCTCTGTATTCTCCCGCTAATATCATGTTGATGCACCACGTCACGGCAGCTCTGCGTGCTCACGTATTGTTCACCCGTGATGTTGACTACATCGTGAAAGACGGTGAAGTTATCATCGTTGATGAACATACCGGGCGTACCATGCAAGGTCGCCGTTGGTCAGATGGTTTGCATCAGGCGGTTGAAGCGAAAGAAGGCGTAGAAATTCAGAACGAAAACCAGACGCTGGCTTCAATTACTTTCCAGAACTACTTCCGTCTCTATGAGAAACTGGCCGGTATGACCGGTACAGCGGATACTGAAGCATTCGAATTCAGCTCCATTTACAAGCTCGATACCATTGTTGTTCCAACCAACCGCCCAATGATCCGTAAGGATCTGGCTGATTTGGTCTACATGACCGAACAGGAAAAAATTGGCGCGATTATCGAAGATATCCGTGAGCGTACTGCGAACGGCCAGCCAGTATTGGTGGGGACTATCTCGATTGAGAAATCAGAAGTGGTCTCTGCTGAATTAACGAAAGCAGGTATTGAACACAAGGTTCTGAACGCCAAGTTCCACGCCATGGAAGCTGAAATCGTTTCTCAAGCGGGTCAACCAAGTGCGGTAACCATTGCGACCAACATGGCCGGCCGTGGTACCGATATTGTGTTGGGCGGCAGCTGGCAGAGTGAAATTGCCTTGTTGGAAGACCCAACTGAAGACCAAATTGCGGCAATTAAAGCAGCATGGCAGATTCGCCATGACGCAGTGCTGGCCTCCGGTGGTTTGCATATTATTGGTACTGAGCGCCATGAGTCACGCCGTATCGATAACCAGCTGCGTGGTCGTGCAGGTCGTCAAGGTGATGCCGGTTCTTCACGCTTCTACCTGTCAATGGAAGATGCCTTGATGCGCATTTTTGCCTCTGACCGTGTGTCTGGCATGATGCGCAAGTTAGGTATGAAGCCGGGTGAAGCGATTGAGCACCCATGGGTGACTAAAGCTATCGCCAACGCGCAACGTAAAGTTGAAAGCCGTAACTTCGATATTCGTAAGCAATTACTTGAATATGATGATGTCGCCAGCGACCAGCGCCGGGCTATCTACAGCCAGCGTAATGAGTTGTTGGATGTGGCTGATGTTAGCGAAACCATCAATAGCATCCGTGAAGATGTCTTCAAAACGGTTATCGATAGCTACATTCCAACCCAATCTCTGGAAGAAATGTGGGATGTCGAAGGTTTGGAACAGCGTCTGAAAAATGATTTCGACTTGGACATGCCAATTGCTCAATGGTTAGAAGATGAGCCGCAACTGCACGAAGAAACTTTACGCGAACGGATTCTTCAACTGGCCATTGCCGATTATCATCGTAAAGAAGAAGTGGTTGGCTTTGATATGATGCGTAACTTCGAAAAAGGTGTGATGTTACAAACACTTGATTCGTTGTGGAAAGAGCATTTGGCGGCAATGGATTATTTGCGTCAGGGTATCCATTTACGTGGCTATGCGCAAAAAGATCCTAAACAGGAATATAAACGTGAATCCTTCACAATGTTCGCATCCATGCTGGAATCGCTGAAATATGAAGTGATCAGTGTACTGAGCAAAGTACAAGTACGGATGCCTGAAGAAGTTGAAGCATTGGAAGTACAGCGTCGCGAAGAAGCAGAACGTTTGGCTAAACAGCAACAACTCAGCCACGAATCTGATAACAGCGCACTGATGTCACAAGATGAAGTCAATGTTGCCGCTAGCCTTGAGCGCAAAGTCGGCCGTAACGATCCGTGTCCATGTGGTTCTGGTAAGAAATATAAGCAGTGCCACGGTCGCCTACAGTAATATTTTAGGCAGCGGTTAATACTGATAATGAGGGCGGCTTAAAAACCGCCCTTTATTTTGACCTTGACCCGTCCTAAATAGCGTTGACACATTTAACTCGTGTACTGAGGAAAATGTGATGAACCAATATGTTAAACGCACCCAACGTGATTATTCTCTATCCTTTAAAGTGGCCGTTGTCGAACAGGTCGAAAAAGGTGAAATGACTTGTCGTCAGGCCACTGAACGTTATGGTATCCAGGGAAATGCCACCGTGATCAACTGGTTACGCAAATACGGTCAACTCGACTGGCTTTCCCCCTCTCCTGCAAGAAAGTGCGGAGCCAACATGCCAAAAATACCGCTTACTCCCGAACAGCGGATTAAAGAACTCGAACAGCAACTCGCTGAATCTGAAGTCAAAGCTCAGTTTTTTGAAGCCGTCGTGAAAGTGATGAATAACGATTTCGGAGCCACGCTGACAAAAAAGCAGTTGGCCGTCTTATCACGCAAACACAAACGCCGGGACTCACAATAACGCGTGTTTGCCAGCTCATGGGGATTAGCCGGCAGGCGTGGCATCAATCCTTGCAGCGCGAAAGCGGGAAAGAAAAGCAGGCACAGCGCGTCGTTGAGCAGGTGACGGCCATCCGGCTACACCAGCCGCGACAGGGCACGCGTAAACTGCATTATTTGTTGCGGAAACGGCCAGAACCGGCATTGCATGTGGGTCGGGACCGCCTCTTTGAGATACTGCGTTGCTCGCGGTTACTGGTTATGCCAAAACGGGCGTATCACAAAACGACGAATAGCCATCATCGCTTTTACCGTCACCCTAACTTACTGAAGTCAGGAGAAAATCAGGTCATTGCCCTCCGGCCAGAACAGGTGTGGGTGGCGGATATCACCTACCTTCCTCTGCGCACCGGGACGGCATACGTCAGTCTGGTCACGGATGCTTGGTCGAGAAAAATCGTGGCATATCATGTGCATGAAAGCCTGCATACCTGCCATGTGGCCAGAGCGCTCAAAATGGCGCTGACAGGCAGGTGCAGCACACACCCGCTGGTACATCACTCAGACCGGGGTATCCAGTATTGCTCGAAGGAATATCAGGCGTTACACCAACGCCATGACATCATCTGCTCGATGACGGACGGGTATGACTGCTATCAAAATGCGCTGGCAGAACGGGTCAATGGGATATTAAAAATGGAATATCTGGTTGTTAAACCAGAAGATATCGCGCAGGCAAGAAAAATGGTCAGGGAGTCGGTGGAGATTTACAACACACGTCGGCCACATCTGTCGCTACAATACAAAACGCCCGATGAAGTTCACCGGGCGTTATAAGGCTGAAAAGTGTCAACCTATAGCAGGACTAGTCACCTTTTTTGTCCCTCTATTTTAGGACAGATAAAAAAAGGTACTCAAACCTGCATTTATGCCCTGATCAGGAGAGAAAGAATTGAAACACTTACAAATTGCGGTAGGGATTATCCGCAACTCCCAGCAGGAGATTTTTATTACCCGACGCGCTGCCGATTCTCATATGGCCGGATTTTGGGAGTTCCCTGGCGGTAAGGTTGAGCAGGGCGAAACACCAGAAATCGCATTAAAACGTGAGCTGTTGGAAGAGACTGGAATTGTAGTGAGAGGGGCAGTTTTACTCAAAGTGCTGGAGCACACTTTTACTGATCGTATTGTGACATTAAGTTTCTATATGGTTGAAGCATGGGATGGCGAACCCTTTGGCCGCGAGGGACAGCCAATGCGCTGGGTGAAGCAATCTGAGTTGCTGGCTGAAGAGTTCCCGCCAGCAAATACGGCCATTATTGAGTTACTCACAGCCTAGTCCTCTTGGCCTGCTAAAATGGAGCAAAATGGCGTTTGCTCCATTGCGTCAGACTGAGATTATCAATGTTGGAGAGGGTCTTCCTCACTCCACTCATCACTGTCCGATAGCTCGCCATTACTGGAAATGCGTTTTTCTTCGTCGGCCCACTCACCTAAATCAATAAGTTGGCAACGCTTGCAGCAGAATGGGCGATAGGGGCTTTGTTCTCCCCAGATAACAACTTTCCCGCAAGTGGGGCAGTTAACCTCGATTTCTTCTAAGTCCATGTTCTCTCCTAAAAACATCTAAAACCCACAAACTCAGCAGCAGGCTAATTCAAATGACAAACGGGCTGGCACAGTACCATTTTCACTGTCGAGTGGTAAGAAGCGAATAGCATATCGGGTCTTATGACCGGAAATCTGTGGATACAACTGCGGGTCTAGTGGCAAACGTAACCTCAGTAAATCAGCCCCTTCTGCGTTGTCTTGAAAGAAACCATTTAAGCTGATTTGTGGCCGTAGCGGGCCAGATTGACGAATCAGATCCAGAATAATGGTCAACGACTGATTGAGCGGGGTCAAGCTCTCCAGCAATTTGGCAATGTGTTGGTTGCGTTGTTCTGGGGGCAGGTGCAGCCAGGTGTGTAGAGTGGGTAAATCGAAACTACAGCAGCCGCCAGGGATACTCAGGCGCTGGCGAACAACACTGATTAAGCGGTCTTCTTTCAATGACTGCCCGATTCGGGGCGCAGACATTAATACTGAGGCTCGGCTTTTTAATTGGCTGCGTAAGGAGTCAACCCGTGACATATCAACGCCGGGTATATCCGCCCATTGCTGCAATTTTTGTTGTTGGCGCTCTAATTCTTTAAGTAAATCAGTGCGCACTTCACCGCGCTCAAGGACATCAATTAAATCAGAAGCGGTACGGAAAAACGTTAATGCACTGGCAATATTATCTAACGTACGTTGGCTTTCTAATTGTTGTAATAAAAACTCCATTCTCAGCCAGGTACGCATTTTTTCATTGAGCGGATGTTCAAAAAGTATTGTTGAGGTGAGGTCACTCATCGATGTAGATCCTGTTGGGCCGCAATTGCCAATTTTAAATACTGTTGGTGTAATGAAGCAACTTGCGGGGCGATAACTATGGGATCGCCGCTATTGTCAATAATGTCATCAGCACTGGCTAGCCGCTGTTGTCGCGAAACCTGTGAAGCTAAAATATGTTCTGCCTGCTGGCGGGTAATACCATCTCTCGCCATGGTTCTGGCGAGTTGTATTTCAGGTGCAACATCTACCACTAACACACGATTGGCCCGGTGATGTAAACCATTTTCAACCAATAAGGGGACAACCCAAAGTACATATAGCGCATTAATACTCGCGAGTTGACGTTGAGTTTCCTGTTGAATCAGTGGATGTAACAATGAATTTAACCATGCTTTTTCCTGCGGCTCACTGAAAATTTTTGCGCGTAATGCTGCACGGTTCAATGTGCCATCTGTATGCAAAATAGTTTCACCGTAGCGGGAGGCAATATTGGCTAGCGCCGGCATACCAGGTTCGACCACTTGGCGGGCAATAATATCAGCATCAACAAGGGGGACTCCGAGGTTGGCGAATGCATCCGCGACAGTACTTTTGCCACTGCCGATTCCACCCGTGAGGGCCACAATATAGCTCATTGCCTAGCCTAGCCTTGCATGCAGTTAGTGAGTGGCAGAATTGTATCTGAAAGCAGGTGAGAAGGCATAGCAAGGTGTGCATTCTGTTTGAGCTAGATAGAGAAATAAGTGAAGTGGGTCAGTAATAAAAGGGGGGTTAGCACTTTTCAGGTAATTTGTGGGATTGTAGCGCAAATAAAGGTGGATTCGCAGTCTTGCCGAAGAATTATTCATGCGTATGATAGCTTCACTGGGATGGCGTGATTTACGCCCGATCAATTTTGCGATCTATCGCCACTAACCAGGAAATAATAAGCCATGCGTATTGAAGAAGGTTTGAAATTAGGCTTTAAAGATGTGTTAATCCGCCCTAAACGTTCAACACTGAAAAGCCGCTCTGAAGTTGAACTGGAGCGCCAGTTTACCTTCAAACATTCAGGTTGGAATTGGTCTGGTGTACCTATCATCGCCGCTAATATGGATACTGTTGGCACCTTCCGCATGGCCGAAGTTCTGGCGTCATTCGATGTTCTGACCGCTGTTCATAAACACTACACTGTTGAGCAGTGGGGCGAGTTTGTGAAACGGGTTCCTGAATCAGTCTTGCGCCATGTCATGGTCTCTACTGGGACTTCCTCTGCTGATTTTGACAAAATGAAACAAATTTTGGCGTTATCACCTGCATTGAAATTTATCTGTATTGATGTCGCTAACGGCTATTCAGAGCATTTTGTTTCTTTCTTGCAAAAAGCGCGTGAAGCATGTCCGGATAAAGTTATTTGTGCGGGGAATGTGGTGACGGGTGAGATGGTCGAAGAGCTTATTTTGTTGGGCGCTGATATTGTTAAAGTTGGGATTGGGCCTGGCTCGGTATGTACTACTCGAGTGAAAACAGGTGTTGGTTATCCACAGTTATCGGCGGTTATCGAGTGCGCTGATGCAGCACATGGCTTGGGTGGGCAGATTGTGAGTGATGGTGGTTGTTCAGTACCGGGTGATGTTGCGAAAGCCTTTGGCGGCGGAGCTGATTTTGTCATGCTGGGTGGTATGTTAGCTGGACATGATGAGTGTGAAGGCCGGGTTGTAGAAGAGAATGGCGAGAAGTTTATGCTGTTCTACGGTATGAGCTCAGAATCTGCCATGAAACGCCATGTCGGTGGGGTTGCTGAGTATCGCGCTGCAGAAGGTAAAACAGTTAAATTGCCATTACGTGGCTCTGTTGATAACACCGTACGCGATATTATGGGTGGTTTGCGTTCCGCTTGTACTTATGTTGGAGCGTCGCACTTAAAAGAACTGACCAAGCGCACCACTTTTATTCGTGTTGCAGAACAAGAAAACCGGGTATTTGGTAGTAACTAATATCCGATACTGAGAATATCGTGTTCTCAAGCAAAGCTAGTCTTCTCGATATCTATTTATCGATATGAAAAGGGGCGTAAATTAGCGCCCCATTTTTAATGAATGACCCGTCCTAAATAGCGTTGACACATTTAACTCGGATACTGAGGAAAATGTGATGAACCAATATGTTAAACGTACCCAACGCGATTACTCTCTATCCTTTAAATTGGCCGTTGTCGAACAGGTCGAAAAAGGTGAAATGACTTGTCGTCAGGCCACTGAACGTTATGGTATCCAGGGAAATGCCACCGTGATCAACTGGTTACGCAAATACGGTCAACTCGACTGGCTTTCCCCCTCTCCTGCAAGAAAGTGCGGAGCCAACATGCCAAAAATACCGCTTACTCCCGAACAGCGGATTAAAGAACTCGAACAGCAACTCGCTGAATCTGAAGTCAAAGCTCAGTTTTTTGAAGCCGTCGTGAAAGTGATGAATAACGACTTCGGAGCCACCCTGACAAAAAAGCAGTTGGCCGCCTTATCACGCAAACACAAACGCCGGGACTCACAATAACGCGAGTCTGCCAGTTTATGGGGATTAGCCGGCAGGCGTGGTATCAATCCTTGCAGCGAGAGCGCGAAAGAGAAAAGCAGGCACAGCGCGTCGTAGAGCAAGTCACGGCCATCCGGCTGCACCAGCCGCGACTGGGCACGCGTAAACTGCATTATTTGTTGTGGCAACGGCCAGAACCTGCGCTGCACGTTGGTCGGGACCGCCTCTTTGAGATACTGCGTTGCTCGCGATTACTGGTACAGCCCAGGCGGGCATATCACAAGACGACAAATAGCCATCACCGCTTTTACCGTCACCCTAACTTACTGAAGTCAGGAGAGAAACAGATTATTGCCCGCCGCCCAGAACAGGTGTGGGTAGCGGATATCACCTACCTTCCACTACAAACGGGAACGGCATACGTGAGTCTGGTCACGGATGCCTGGTCGAGAAAAATCGTGGGATATCATGTGCATGACAGCCTGCATACCTGCCATGTGGCCAAAGCGCTCAAAATGGCGCTGACAGGCAAGCGCAGCACACACCCGCTGGTACATCACTCAGACCGGGGTATCCAGTATTGCTCGAAGGAATATCAGGCGTTACACCAACGTCATGGCATCATCTGCTCGATGACGGACGGGTATGATTGCTACCAGAATGCGCTGGCAGAACGGGTCAATGGGATATTGAAAATGGAATATCTGGTTGTTAAACCAGAAGATATCGTGCAGGCAAGAAAGATGGTGAGGGAGTCGGTGGAGATTTACAACACACGTCGGCCACATCTGTCGCTACAATACAAAACGCCCGATGAAGTTCACCGGGCGTTATAAGGCTAAAAAGTGTCAACCTATAGCAGGACTAGTCAGAATGACCCTGATAACGTTCCTCAATAACATCATTTATCCGATAACATCTCCTAGTTGGAATATTGGTAAATACATCGCAATTACCAGAATTCCCACGATACTGCCAATAATTAACATCAATATTGGTTCTAACATTTGAGTGAGATTATCAGCCAACGCCTGTGTTTGTTGCCGGTGCCAACTGGCCAGCTTCTCCAATAACACATCCAGTGCACCAGATTCCTCGCCTACCCGAACCATTTGTTGGCATAAGGGCGGAAATAAATGGTATTGAGATAGCGTCATATACAGGGGAACTCCTTGGCTGATTTGCTTTTGAATACTCCTTAATGCTTGTTGATAGGTATCATTATTAATGGAACGAAGCGCAGCATCTAATCCAGCCGTCAGCGGTAATCCAGCATGTTGGGTGATAGCCAATGTTTGAAAAATTTGGCTAAGACAACTGCCGCGTATCAATACTGATATTAATGGTAGATGTAGTAAAAACTTTTGTTCCCATTGTTGGCATTGGGTTCGATGACGACGAATGTACAAATAACTAATAAAAAGTGATGTTAATGATGCTGCGATGTATGGCCCGTAAGCAGTAACAAATTCAGATATAAATAACAGCATGGCTGTCAGCGCCGGTAAGGGGGTATCAAATGATTGGTAGATTTGTGCAAACTCGGGTAGCACCAAAACTAGCATGATAATACTGACAACCAGCGCAATAACGCAGACAAATGCTGGATATTTAAGTGCCTTAATCACTTTCTTTTGCAATTTTTGTTGCTGTTCTTGATGCTGAACCAACTGAATACAGCACTGTTCCAGATTCCCTGTTAATTCCCCCATCGCAATGACGGGGGGGTATAATTGGGGAAATGTGTGTGGGTAGCGTGCCATTGCCTCTGATAGTGATTGCCCCTGTGAAACCTGCTGGCTTATCTCCTGTAATAAACACTGCCAAGGTAAGGCATCCATTTCTTTCGCTAACAACTGCAAGCTATTCACTAAAGGCAAGCCAGCTTGTAACAATGTTGCTAATTGGCGAGTAACAGTGATCAGACGGTCGCCGCGCCAATAGCGGATTGACAACCGTTTCCCACTTTTAACGCGCAAGGGCTGTAGCCCATGGCGGAACATATGTTCATAAACAATATTTCTTTCCGTTGCCAATAATGCGCCTGTTTGTACTTGTCCGGAGGTGTTAACTGCTTTCCAGTAAAATAAGCGCTGATAGCTCACGGTGTTGCCTCAGCTTCTGTTAGGAATCCTACAACACGATTAATTTCGCTAAGTGTGGTCACTCCGTTTTCGACTAATGTCAAACCCGCGGAAAGTAATGTGACTTGTTTTTGCTCCTGTGCGATTAGGGTGAGTTCTGCTGGGCTGACATTATTGAGCAAAGCTTGTTGAATTGGTGGGGTGACATTTAACATTTCATAAATACCCGTTCGGCCATAATAACCGGCACAACAGTGTTCGCAGCCCACGGCAAGATAATGTTGTAGTGGACTCGCCCATATACTTGGTGAAGCTTGGAAAGGGGCGGGTGATGCCTCGCGGCAATGTAGACATAATCGGCGTACCAATCGTTGCGCGATGACTAATGTCAGACTGGAGGCAATTAAGTGGCGCTCTACTCCCATTTGGGTCAGACGAATAAGTGTTTCGGCCGTAGAATTAGTATGCAGCGTTGAGAGAACCAGATGCCCTGTGAGCGCTGCTTTAACCGCTATCTTTGCCGTTTCATTGTCACGAATCTCACCGAGCATAATCACATCTGGATCCTGACGCAGCATTGCGCGTAACACACTTGAAAAATCTAGCCCTATCTTACTGTTGGTCTGCGTTTGATTTATGCCATCCACCTGGATCTCAATAGGATCTTCAACACTACAGATATTTATCTGTGGCTGATTGAGTTGGTCCAGGCTGCAATAAAGGGTAACTGTCTTACCGCTACCCGTTGGTCCTGTGACCAGAATCAAACCCTGTGGAGCTGAAAGTGCGCGAGTTAACTGTTTGTGAGCTATTGCTGTTAGCCCCAGTGTTTCCAGTGTAGGTTGCTGCTGCATATTAAGGATCCGCAGCACGACTTTTTCGCCATATTGCGCGGGAATAGTCGCTATTCTCATCGAGTAACGGATGCCGTCTAGCAGTAGTGTCAACTGACCATCTTGTGCTAACCGCTTTTCAGCGATGTTCAGCTTGGACATGACTTTTAGACAGCTACTAATACGACTTGATAACTCGACTGTTGGTGGTGGAGATTCATGTAATACACCATCAATTCTTAAGCGAATACGATAGTGATACTGATAAGGTTCAAAATGGATATCTGATGCACGCTTCTGAATAGCCAACCTTAGTGTTTGCGTTATGAATTGAATAACAGGTATGTCGCTTTCATTATCAAGCAATGTGTCATCCGAACCCTCTTGTGGCGTATTGGATGATGTTATCCCTGACCTATCTTCTATACCGTGATGGCTTTCTTTGGATTTTACTCCTTTGTTTAAGTTATCTATTACAGATGGGGCCAAATTTAATGACTGTTCAATCTTGGCTTTCGGCCAATATTCCACTTTGATCTTACGGCCACATGCAAAACGCAGCGCCGTTAACAACACTTCATTTACAGGGCCAGATGACGCTATGGTCAGGTTTTTATCATCGATTTTTAAAGCTATTGACCGATGACGGCGGCAGAGCGTGTGTAATTCATTGTTTATTGCCTCGTGTGGACATTTCATGAAGTCGGTCATTGGATTAGGCCTTATCATTAAAACGGAACACGGTCTTACAGTTATCTGTAAGGCTGCTATTTGCTGCGGTACACGTCCTTGTCCAGACTACATTTCCACTGTCATTTATTGTTGGCGACATAGCCAACGTCAGACTGGCAAGTGTTTGCTGGCCTGTAAATGTAATTACTCCTTTATTGATGGTTGTCGCGCTGATATATCGGGACGATTCGCCTGCGGGAATACCCTGGTTCCCACCATCACAGCTATCAAGACTGGCATGTTCCAGAGCACAAAGCTCTACTGCCATTCTGTATGGCACAATGGCTTGTAACATATCGGTAAGAGCGGCTTTTTGGATATAACGCTGATAAGACGGAATACCAATACCACTGAGAACCGCAATGATGGCGATCGCAACCATCAATTCAATTAATGTAAAACCTCGTTGATTAGCCATTTGACACTCTCCATGTGTTTGAGAAAACGTGGGCAGAGTGCACTTTTTAAATTCGTGGTCATAGGGGGATAAGAGCGATTTGCGAAGTGTACTGTCGGATATTTTTGTTCTTGCAGTTGAATCATCGATAATTTCGGCGGTGTTCGCAAAACAGAATGAGAGTCTGCTATTGAGAGACACCCGCCGAGAATAGTTTGGTAGGATTATTTAAAGCGCATGGAAAGATCCAGGGCAGTAATATGTTTGGTGAGTGCGCCCACTGAAATGAAGTCAATCCCCGTTTCAGCATAGCTGCGCAGGGTTTCCAAGGTGATGTTACCTGAAACTTCCAATTGTGCACTGCTCTGGGTTTTGGCAAGTTCATTGCGTGTGTTTACAGCATCACGCATCATTGGAATGGTGAAATTGTCTAACATGATGATGTCAGCACCGGCTTCCAGTGCTTGTTGTAGCTCATCAAGGGATTCAACTTCAACCTCGACAGGGACATCGGAATGTATCCAAAAGGCTTTGGCAACCGCTTCTTTAATAGAACCCGCTGCAATAATGTGATTTTCCTTAATAAGGAATGCGTCGGATAAACCAAGCCGATGATTATTCCCTCCCCCACAGAGGACAGCATATTTCAAGGCAGTGCGCAGCCCCGGTACGGTTTTCCGAGTATCGAGTAATTGTGTATGTAACCCAGAGAGTGCAGCCACATAGCGGTTCACTTGCGTAGCTACACCCGATAAAGTTTGCAGGAAGTTAAGTGCGGTACGTTCACCTGTCAGCAGAATTCGGGCGGGGCCAGTCAAATGGCAAAGAACCTGATCCGCCACCAGCTTGTCTCCATCGTTAACTTCCCATGTGACAGATACTTGGGCTCCAAGTTGAATAAACACTTCATTCAACCAGCGCTGGCCACAAAAAACACCAGCCTCTCGAGTAATGATGGTGGCATTTGCCTGCTTATCTTCGGGCAGTAATTGTGCTGTGAGGTCGCGATCTGCATTGACCTCACCACCGAGGTCTTCACTCAACGCCTGAGCGACAGTAAATGGGATATCACATTGAATTCGTTCCAATAGCTCGGCGCGGCGGCTGTCGGCATTATAGCTGCGGGTCGGCATAGAAAACTCCGAAATGGCGGATAGATAGTTGTCCAAACATGCTACTCTGTTGCTGGCAGAAGTGCCATAAAAGAGCCGGTTGAAGTGTTATTATTAGGGGGCACTAGACAAACAATGCAGTTGGATAATGGCTGGATTTCAGGGGTTAAACGGGTTGTTTCCCCACATTTTGATCAGCGGCCTGGAGGTGAGGCTCCTTCTCTGTTGGTGATTCATAATATTAGTTTACCCCCTGGTGAGTTTGGGGGCCCGTATATCGATCAGCTGTTTACGGGCACTCTCAATGCTGATGAACACCCTTATTTTGCCGATATTGTTCACCTGCGAGTGTCGGCCCATTGTTTAATTCGCCGAGAGGGTGAAATTATTCAATATGTTCCATTTGATAAACGTGCTTGGCATGCCGGGGTCTCAATCTTTGCTGGGCGTGAGCGGTGTAACGATTTTTCGATTGGGATCGAGCTAGAAGGGACGGATGTGTTACCGTTTACGCCCGCACAATATCACAGCCTAAATAAGATAAGTGCGCTGCTTTTTGCTCATTATCCGATTACAGCTGATCGGGTGACTGGGCATAGTGATATTGCGCCAGGGCGTAAAACAGATCCTGGTCCTGCGTTTGATTGGGCCACGTATCAGCAGTGTTTAGTGACCCTATCGCCATCAGAGTGATACTGGTGTCTCTCTGGGGAGGGCCGATTACCTGGTACACATTTTTTTACTGCCTTATCTTGATATTGTTGCCTATAGATGCCGTGAGGCGTATCCCCTGCTTCGGGGCGGTTAAATGCAAAGGGAGAATAAGAGCTAATGACACTGTTCACGTTATTACTGGTGCTAGCATGGGAACGCTTATTTAAACTGGGCGAACATTGGCAACTGGACCACCGTCTTGAAGTGGTATTTACGCGTTTACGCCACTTTTCGTTAGTGCAAACTCTACTGTTGGCTGTGATATGGATGGCGTTGGTATGGCTGGTCTTACAGCTAGTACAAAATATCTTATTTGGCCTTCCGCAGTTATTCCTCTGGATACTTATTTGCCTGTTATGCATTGGTGCGGGAGGGATACGTAAACATTACCGAGCTTATTTGAAAGCTGCTCGTCAAGGAGATGCTCATGCCACGGATAAAATGGCTGAAGAATTAGCACTTATCCATGGTTTACCGATGGATAGCGGTGAAAAAACCAGGTTGGAATCTCTGCAAAATGCACTGTTATGGATAAACTTCCGCTATTATTTAGCGCCAATATTCTGGTTTGTCGTCTGTGTTAATTTTGGCCCAGTAGCGTTAGCAGGTTATGCGATGCTACGAGGCTATCAAACTTGGTTAGCGCGACATCACACACCATTACAGCGTTCTCAGTCAGGTATTGACCGCATATTGCATTGGCTGGACTGGATACCAGTGCGGTTAGTCGGTGTAGCTTATGCATTACTTGGTCATGGTGAAAGAGCATTACCGGCTTGGTTTGCTTCATTGGGAGATTTCCGCTCCTCGCAGTACCAAGTGTTAACCCAACTTGCACAATATTCACTGGCGCGGGAACCGCACTTAGATCCAGTACAAACCCCCCGGTCTGCGGTGTCTTTAGCTCGCAAAGTAACTCTGGCGGTTATTGTTGTGGTCGCATTACTGACGATTTATGGCGCGTTGGTTTAATGAGTAGGGCTGGTAATTATTTACCAGCCTTTTTAATATGATTTCTTAATGGAATTTTTCTTACTAATAAAGTTACTGGTTAGGATTAGCTTGAAATTCATGTTTTTTATTTCTATTAATTAATTGTTTTTTGTTGTGTCCCCTTGCGAGTTACAATCTCTTTTTTAATCTGCGTGATCAACTTCTATTAGCTTATTAAAAATACAAGCCAGCACTGAAGGCTGGCTTGTTTGAGGTGGTATTATCAGGCCCTAAATAACAAGCCATTTTTTGCTATTAGCGTTTTACCCGCTGACCACGGTTCTTCAATATATAGCTCACCGCGAGCAACAGTATCCATGCTGGAATCAATAACACAGAAATCTGGATGCCCGGTGTCAGATACATGATGACCAGAATACCGGTCAGGAAAATTAAGCACAGGTAGTTGCTAAACGGATACCAGAATGCTTTGAACTGAGGAATGACACCCTGACGGTTTTTAGCGGCACGGAACTTAAGGTGTGCGAGGCTAATCATTGCCCAGTTGATGACCAGTGCGGAAACCACCAGCGCCATCAATAATTCAAAAGCTCGGCCCGGAATCAAATAGTTAATCAGCACACAGAAAGCAGTGGCGAATGCGGAAACCGCAATGGCAATCACTGGCACGCCGCGACCATCGACTTTCAACAGGAATTTCGGACCATTACCTTGTTTTGCCAGGCCAAATAGCATGCGGCTGTTGCAGTAAACACAGCTATTGTAGACCGACAGTGCCGCCGTCAGTACCACGACATTCAGTACAGTGGCGACCACATTACTGTTTAATGCATGGAAAATAAGCACAAACGGGCTGCCGCCTTCGACCACTTTGCCCCACGGATAGAGTGACAGTAAAATAGCCAGAGAACCGATATAGAACAATAAGATACGATAAATAACCTGATTGGTGGCTTTCGGGATGCTCTTGGCCGGGTCTTCTGCTTCTGCTGCGGTGATGCCGACTAACTCAAGGCCACCGAAGGAGAACATGATCACTGCCATGGCCATCACTAAGCCCATGATGCCATTAGGGAAGAAGCCGCCCTGTGCCCATAAGTTAGTGACGGTCGCTTCTGGGCCACCTTGGCCGCTTAGCAATAACCAGCCGCCAAACAGAATCATCGCGATAATCGCAACAACTTTAATGATGGCAAACCAGAACTCCATCTCACCATAGACTTTCACGTTTGCTAGATTGATGGCATTAATGGCGAGGAAGAAAACGGCGGCAGAAACCCATGTTGGGATCTCTGGCCACCAGTATTGGACATAGATACCGACAGCCGTCAGTTCGGCCATGGCGACGAGTACATACAGCACCCAGTAATTCCAGCCCGAAGCAAAACCGGCAAAGTTGCCCCAATATTTATACGCAAAATGACTGAAAGAACCCGCTACAGGCTCCTCGACGACCATTTCTCCTAACTGGCGCATAATCAAAAATGCGATAAAACCGCCAATTGCATACCCCAGTAAAACTGAAGGCCCCGCCATTTGAATGGTTTGCGCGATACCCAGAAATAGCCCGGTACCAATAGCACCACCTAAGGCAATAAGCTGAATGTGGCGGTTTTTAAGCCCCCGCTTTAGCTCCGCACCTTCCTGTTGAACACTCATCATTGCATCCTCTGTCGTTGTCACTATTCACTGGCAAAATATATGCCCTGCGCTATGCGTAAGATTTTGATTACATTATTTGTATTATTTTGTTTACGGTTGCTTTCTATGGAATTTGCTCCATTGGCTACCGTTTAAAAGAGAATAGTGGTAGGCGAGAATTATTGCATCTGCTTTTTATTTTATCCGGCGAATTTTTAGTCAAAATATCAATAAAAATGTTGATGCGTGATCAAGCTGTTGTTTTCAGGAAAAGCAGTAACAGGTGTTTTTTGCACAAAAAGTCGCCAGTGAGTCATTTTTATAATGGTCATACCAGTGCTTAGGTAAAAGACAGGGAAATGCAGACTTTTCTTGTTTTTTATAAATAAAAATTCATATAAATAGAATTTTTATTCACAAATAAAATAACTATAACGCTTCAGCTTGCCTAAATACCCGTTTCATAAAAGTTAAAACTCTCTGGCTTCAGGTAATGGTATTACCACCGGTACGTTATCACTTTGCATCGCTTTATCAGTGAAGTTGTTAAAATGTGCTGGGTTTCATGATTTTGGTCAAGGTCCGTATGGACAGGTAGTGAATACTTTGTTACTTTATCGTCACGTTTTTGAAATTGGTATTACCAATTGACTCCGCGCTACTCGCAGAGACGATTCACTCAATACGGCTTATAGCGCGACTCATAATAAATTATGGCCTACAACAAAATACGTCAGCCCAAATTATCAGATGTTATCGAGCAACAGCTCGAATACCTGATTTTGGAAGGGACGCTACGCCCAGGTGAGAAATTACTGCCTGAGCGCGAGTTGGCGAAGCAATTTGATGTTTCCCGCCCTTCTCTGCGAGAAGCAATCCAGCGCTTAGAGGCTAAGGGGCTGCTGTTGCGCCGTCAGGGCGGTGGCACTTTCGTGCAAACCAATCTCTGGCAAAGCTTTAGCGATCCGCTGGCTGAACTGCTGGCCGACCATCCAGAATCACAATTCGACTTGCTAGAAACCCGTCATGCCCTCGAGGGTGTTGCTGCTTATTATGCTGCACTGCGTGGCACAGATGAAGATCTGCAACGTATTCGTGAATGTCATACTGTTATCCAACAAGCACAGGACAGCGGCGATTTGGATGCCGAGGCTGATGCAGTCATGCAGTATCAAGTGGCTGTCACAGAGGCCGCGCATAATGTGGTTTTACTGCATTTACTGCGCTGCATGGGGCCAATGCTCGAACAAAACGTTAAACAAAACTTTGAATTGCTTTACTCGCGCCGCGAAATGCTGGCAACGGTGAGCAGTCACCGCGCCGGGATTTTTGAGGCGATTGTGGCACGCGAGCCGGAGAAGGCCCGCGAAGCTTCACACCGTCACTTGGCGTTTATTGAGGAGATCCTGTTGGACCTCAGTCGGGAGCACAGTCGCCGTGAGCGATCTTTGCGTCGGCTCCAACAGCGCAAGGACTAGAAACGATTCATTCAGGTTGCGCCTCTGCAAAACCTCAATAACTCGTTTTATACCCTTTGTATTTGAAATTGCAGGGTTATTCTCTGCAATGCCAATTCATTTGGGTGATGTCTCTCATTTGAGGGGCATTAGCGGCAACTAAACTGATGGGCCTATCTTCCGGTGTTTTCACCAGGGCACGTGCTTTAGCCCCGGGTTAAAGCACAGGAAGATAGGCTCCAAATAAACCATTAGAAACAGATAAGGAATACCACCATGTCAGAACGTTTAAATAATGACGTGGATCCGATCGAAACCCGCGACTGGCTACAGGCGATCGAATCGGTCATCCGTGAAGAGGGTGTTGAGCGTGCTCAGTATCTGATTGATCAGGTTTTGGGCGAAGCCCGTAAAGGTGGTGTGAGTGTTGCAGCTGGTTCAGCCAGCCGTGATTACATCAACACTATCGCAGTAGAAGACGAACCCGCTTACCCTGGCAACCTGGATCTGGAACGTCGTATTCGTTCAGCAATCCGTTGGAATGCCGTGATGACCGTGTTGCGTGCATCGAAGAAAGATCTGGATTTGGGCGGCCACATGGCATCCTTCCAATCTTCCGCTACCTTCTACGAGGTTTGCTTCAACCACTTCTTCCGTGCTCGTAATCCAAAAGACGGCGGCGATCTGGTTTACTTCCAGGGCCACATCTCTCCGGGCGTTTACGCACGTGCCTTCCTTGAAGGCCGCCTGACTCAAGAGCAAATGGATAACTTCCGTCAGGAAGTTCACGGTAAGGGTCTGTCTTCTTACCCGCATCCGAAACTGATGCCTGAGTTCTGGCAGTTCCCAACTGTATCTATGGGCCTTGGCCCAATCAGTGCTATTTATCAGGCCAAGTTCCTGAAATACCTGTCTCACCGTGGTCTGAAAGACACTTCAGCACAGACCGTATACGCCTTCCTGGGCGATGGCGAGATGGATGAGCCAGAATCTAAAGGTGCGATCACCATCGCGACCCGTGAAAAACTGGATAATCTGGTCTTTGTTATCAACTGTAACTTGCAGCGCCTTGATGGCCCGGTTACTGGTAACGGCAAAATCATTAATGAGCTGGAAGGTATCTTCAGTGGTGCTGGCTGGCAGGTTCTGAAAGTTATCTGGGGTAGTCGTTGGGATGAACTGCTGCGTAAAGATACCAGCGGTAAACTGATCCAATTGATGAATGAAACTCTGGATGGCGACTACCAGACCTTCAAATCTAAAGATGGCGCTTATGTGCGCGAACATTTCTTCGGCCGTTTCCCAGAAACTGCTGCATTAGTGAAAGACATGAGCGACGACGAGATCTGGTCTCTGAACCGTGGCGGTCATGATCCGAAGAAAGTCTTTGCGGCACTGAAAAAAGCACAAGAAACCACTGGCAAACCAACTGTTATCCTGGCCCACACCATTAAAGGTTACGGCATGGGCGAAACAGCTGAAGGTAAAAACATTGCCCACCAGGTGAAGAAAATGAACATGGAAGGTGTTCACCACTTCCGCGATCGCTTCAATGTGCCGGTGGCTGATGCCGATATCGAAAAACTGCCATACATTACCTTCGAGAAAGATTCCGAAGAGTATAAATATCTGCATGAACGTCGTCAGGCGCTGGAAGGTTATGTACCAACCCGTATGCCTAAGTTCACTGAAAAGCTGGAAATCCCAGCATTGTCAGATTTCAGCTCCTTGCTGGAAGAGCAGAATAAAGAAATTTCTACCACTATCGCATTCGTGCGTGTGCTGAACGTGATGTTGAAGAACAAGTCTATCAAAGACCGCATTGTTCCAATCATCGCCGATGAAGCCCGTACTTTCGGTATGGAAGGTCTGTTCCGTCAGATTGGTATTTACAGCCCGAATGGTCAGCAGTACACCCCGCAAGACCGTGAGCAGGTTGCTTACTACAAAGAAGACGAAAAAGGCCAGATCCTGCAAGAAGGGATCAACGAACTGGGTGCGGCTTCTTCATGGCTGGCTGCTGCGACTTCATACAGCACCAATGATTTGCCAATGATCCCGTTCTACATCTACTACTCCATGTTCGGTTTCCAACGTATCGGCGACCTGTGCTGGGCTGCGGGTGACCAACAAGCACGTGGCTTCTTAGTGGGCGGGACTTCAGGTCGTACAACGCTGAACGGCGAAGGTCTGCAACATGAAGATGGTCACAGCCATATTCAGTCACTGACTATCCCGAACTGTATTTCTTACGATCCAGCTTATGCTTATGAAGTGGCAGTCATCATGCATGACGGTTTGGAGCGTATGTACGGCGACGCGCAGGAAAACGTTTATTATTACCTGACCACGCTGAACGAAAACTATCACATGCCAGCGATGCCGCAGGGCGCAGAAGAAGGTATCCGTAAAGGTATCTACAAACTGGAAACTGTTGCAGGTAGCAAAGGCAAAGTTCAGTTGATGAGCTCAGGCGCTATTTTGCGTCATGTCCGTGAAGCGGCTCAGATTTTGGCTAATGACTACGGTGTGGGCTCTGATGTGTACAGCGTAACTTCATTCACTGAACTGGCCCGTGACGGTCAGGATTGTGAGCGTTGGAACATGCTGCACCCAACAGAAACTCCGCGCGTACCTTATGTTGCTCAGGTCATGAACGACGCACCAGCGGTTGCTTCTACTGACTACATGAAGTTGTTCGCTGAACAGATTCGTAACTTCATTCCTGCCAGCGAGTTCCGCGTTCTGGGTACAGATGGCTTTGGCCGTTCTGACAGCCGTGAGAACCTGCGTCATCACTTCGAAGTTGATTCTTCTTACGTTGTGGTTGCAGCTCTGGGTGAATTGGCTAAACGCGGTGATATCGATACCAGCGTAGTTGCACAAGCAATTACTAAGTTTGGTATCGACGCCGATAAAGTTAACCCGCGTCTGGCATAAGAGGTAAAGAACAAATGGCTATTGAAATTAACGTACCAGACATCGGTGCAGATGAAGTGGAAGTCACCGAAATTATGGTGAAAGTTGGCGATACCGTTGAAGCGGAGCAATCGCTTATCACCGTCGAGGGTGATAAAGCTTCCATGGAAGTCCCTTCACCGCAGGCGGGTGTAGTTAAAGAAATCAAAATTGCCGTTGGCGACACTGTTGCTACCGGTAAGCTGATGATGATCTTCGAAGCAACAGGTGCCGCTGCGGCACCGGCAAAAGCGGAAGAGCAAGCGGCTGCACCAGCACCGGCAGCAGCGCCTGCTGGGCCAGCGGCATCAGCAGCTAAAAACGTTGAAGTGCCAGACATCGGTGACGACGAAGTTGAAGTCACTGAAGTGATGGTGAAAGTTGGCGATAAAGTTGAAGCTGAACAATCATTGATCACTGTTGAAGGTGACAAGGCTTCCATGGAAGTTCCTGCTCCTTTCGCGGGTATCGTGAAAGAGATCAAAATCAGCACTGGCGACAAAGTGAAAACCGGTTCCCTGATCATGGTGTTTGAAGTCGAAGGCGCAGCACCTGCGGCCGCTTCGGCTCCAGCTCCACAAGCAGCAGCGCCAGCAGCACCAACTCCAGCTTCGGCTCCAGCGGCGAAAGCAGAGAGCAAAGGCGAGTTCGCTGAGAATGATGCCTACGTGCATGCAACGCCAGTTATCCGTCGTTTGGCTCGTGAATTTGGTGTGAATCTGGCGAAAGTGAAAGGTACGGGTCGTAAAGGCCGTATCCTGCGCGAAGACGTTCAGGCTTATGTGAAAGAAGCTGTTAAACGTGCTGAAGCGGCACCTGCTGCTACCGGTGGCGGTTTGCCAGGTATGCTGCCTTGGCCGAAAGTTGATTTCAGCAAGTTCGGCGAAATCGAAGAAGTGGAATTGGGCCGTATCCAGAAAATCTCTGGTGCTAACCTGAGCCGCAACTGGGTCATGATCCCACATGTGACACAATTCGATGAAGCGGATATCACTGAAGTTGAAGTATTCCGCAAGCAACAAAACATCGAAGCTGAGAAGAAAAAACAAGATCTGAAAATCACTCCGCTGGTGTTCCTGATGAAAGCAGCTGCCAAGGCGTTGGAAGAGTTCCCGCGCTTCAACAGCTCAATTTCTGAAGATGGTCAGAAACTGACACTGAAGAAATACATCAATATCGGTGTGGCGGTTGATACCCCTAACGGTTTGGTTGTTCCGGTATTCCGTGATGTAAACAAAAAAGGTATTGTCGAGTTGTCTCGCGAGCTGTCTGTGATTTCCAAGAAAGCGCGTGATGGCAAATTGACGGCATCTGATATGCAAGGCGGTTGTTTCACTATTTCCAGCCTGGGCGGCATCGGCGGGACGGCGTTTACGCCAATCGTTAATGCGCCAGAAGTAGCCATTCTGGGTGTGTCAAAATCATCCATGAAACCAGTCTGGAATGGTAAAGAGTTTGCTCCGCGTCTGATGTTGCCTCTGTCCCTGTCCTTCGACCATCGTGTGATCGACGGTGCGGCAGGTGCTCGCTTCGCAGCGTATATCGCCACCATTATGGCCGATATTCGCCGTTTGGTGATGTAATCGCCAAGGCCGGCTTAGTGCCGGCCTTGTTGTTATTACAGACAGACAAAAGACAGTTATGAACCGGCTTTGTCGGCTTGTTACATAAGTCGACAAGGTTGTTGAGACACTCGTCACGCGATGCGGCTTTTCAGATTATTAACAATTCTGTAAACTGCACGCGGTGCAAGCGTCACGGTGGATCAAGGCGTTATGAAATTAATTAGCCTAAAGAATGACGACAAATTCGCCGGACAAACAATTAAGAGGTCATGATGAGTACTGAAATTAAAACTCAGGTCGTGGTACTTGGGGCAGGCCCAGCAGGGTACTCTGCTGCTTTTCGTTGCGCGGATTTAGGTTTAGAAACCATTCTGGTTGAGCGCTATTCCACTCTGGGTGGGGTTTGCCTGAATGTCGGTTGTATCCCTTCCAAGGCGTTGTTGCACGTCGCTAAAGTTATCGAAGAAGCTAAAGCATTAGCTGAACACGGTATCGTTTTTGGCGAGCCTAAAACTGACATTGATAAAGTACGTGTCTGGAAAGAGAAAGTTATCAATCAGTTAACCGGTGGTTTGGCAGGTATGGCTAAAGGCCGTAAAGTCAAAGTGGTTAACGGTTTTGGTAAGTTCACTGGCGCGAACACCCTGGTTGTTGAGGGTGAAAATGGCCCGACAACTATTAATTTCGATAACGCGATCATTGCTGCGGGTTCTCGTCCAATCCAACTACCATTTATTCCGCATGAAGACCCACGTGTTTGGGACTCAACTGATGCATTGGCACTGAAAACTGTCCCAGAGCGTCTGCTGGTGATGGGCGGTGGTATCATCGGTCTGGAAATGGGGACTGTTTACCATGCGCTGGGTTCGAAGATTGATGTGGTCGAAATGGCTGATCAGGTGATTCCGGCGGCTGATAAAGACGTAGTAAAAGTCTTTACCAAACGTATTAGTAAGCAATTCAACCTGATGCTGGAAACCAAAGTGACAGCAGTAGAAGCCAAAGAAGACGGCATCTATGTCACCATGGAAGGCAAAAAAGCTCCTGCAGAACCGCAGCGTTATGATGCTGTTCTGGTTGCTATCGGCCGTGTGCCGAATGGTAAGTTGCTGGATGCAGGTCAGGCCGGTGTTGAAGTTGACGAACGTGGCTTTATCCACGTTGATAAACAACTGCGTACTAACGTGCCGCATATCTTTGCAATCGGCGACATCGTGGGTCAGCCAATGCTGGCGCATAAAGGTGTTCACGAAGGCCATGTTGCTGCTGAAGTTATCTCTGGCATGAAACATTACTTCGATCCGAAAGTGATTCCATCCATTGCGTACACTGAACCAGAAGTTGCATGGGTAGGTCTGACCGAAAAAGAAGCGAAAGAAAAAGGCATCAGCTACGAAACCTCCACCTTCCCGTGGGCGGCATCGGGTCGTGCTATCGCTTCTGATTGTGCAGATGGTATGACCAAACTTATTTTCGACAAAGAAACTCACCGTATCATCGGTGGCGCAATTGTCGGGACTAATGGCGGCGAATTGTTAGGTGAAATCGGTCTGGCAATCGAGATGGGCTGTGATGCTGAAGATATCGCATTGACCATCCATGCTCACCCGACGCTGCATGAATCTGTCGGTCTGGCAGCAGAAATCTACGAAGGTAGCATTACTGACTTGCCGAACCCGAAAGCGAAAAAGAAATAATTTTTAGCTGATACGGTATTTGCCGAAGTCGACGTTAAAACGGTCCCTCGATAGGGGCCGTTTTTTATGGAAACAGTAATTTTAATTAATTTGGATCGGCGGGGGAATGAATTTTGATCCTAGCCCTCTGAGGGCTCGCATTTCTACTTCAATTGTTTCATTGTCAATGATATTGATTTCAGTAATCAGAAAAAAGCTATGAGGAAGAAATATTCTGGTGCCTTCGGTATTATCTAGTAGGGCTGAGACATCAGTGCTGTATGTTAATCCTCTGGGATAATGAATGGTATATCTTACATTGACTTCTCCGTTATCGAGATCTTCAGTATTAAAGTTTGTGATATATTCTTCGTCTGACGTTGTGCTAAAAAAAGTCTCATTGCTGTAAATTTCTTCTTCGACTATTTCGGTCTCAAATTCCACTCTGCTTCTGATTTCACCGCGATAAACAATATCAGTATCATCTGAACTTAAATATTTGAATGATTTGTTTTTAAATGAAATACTCACATCTGAATGACGTTTTAGTGCATTGGTTAATTGTTCGATTTCAATTTTAAGTTTTGGGCTAATGTTATTGCTACGCATGGCATCATTAATTCTAACATAACTGTCCTCGGTATAATCTCTCAACGCAAAGTAATCTTGGAAACTGATTTTGTCATGCGTAGTTAATTTATTATATTCGCTAATTTCGTCATTTATATCTAGCTGAGTATCAAGCCAAAACTCATTACCGTAGATACTTTCCATTTCCTCAATAGCTGTTGCTACTTCACTTTCTTGTATGGGGCCTCTACGGTGTATTATGGTGAACTTGCTGGTTTCGGATACTTGATTATCACTTTCCTCCATATCGGACTCTTTAATACTGGATGAGTCAGACTCGTTGGCGCTGGATGACGTTGATTCTGAGTTGTCTACTCTTGCCCGTTTAATTGGAGGTTCCTCACCTAACGCGGGGGCATTTGGGTCACCTAAAAGATAGCCAACTCTGCCGTTTATTCTTTTTATTACCCCTTTGGCTTTCGGTTTTGCTGCCGCCGGTAATAATAGTGTCCGCTCTGTAGTGGCTCCTAGTTTGGGGGATGGGGGTACTTTTGTTGTTGGCTTAATAGGTAACTTCCCTATAGAAAATTTAAATCCTCTCGGTTGTGGAGTCGGCCCCCCGGTTAATATACCGAGACCAATATCCAGTGCAATTTCTTCACTTGTCGCTGGGGGTGTTTTCCCCTGATTTTCCGGAACTTCTCTACACGCCAGGCCATTCTCCCATCGGCAATGTCTGGCTTGATATTGACTAAAACTCTCTTTATTAGATTGGTATTTAGGTTCTACTGGGCGAGAATGTGCTATTTTAATGGATATGACAGTATAAATTAAAATTAATAGAGTGAGGGCTATTTTCATAGAGTCTCCATATTAATGTTTTTATTGTAATGAATTCCATATATTTAATTTCTCTACGCAGGATGATATTTGACTAAATTGAATTTTTAATCAAGGAAAGAAAACTTATTGGTGCGTTTATTTATATTTACGTTGTAATGATTAATAAATACCAATATTTCCATGCTGGTCAGGGTGACGAAAAATATCTGAGTATTAAAAAAATTGTCCGGTTCTTAATTGGCTTGGGGAAATATTAAATATTCGACGTAATGCCGTGGCGAAATTGGCCGGACTAGTATAACCCGCAATAGCCGCTGCTTGATCAATACTGATACCTTCTTTCTGAAGGGCTAACATGGCGCGTTTTAAACGGCAATGGCGCAAATATTCAAATACTGTGATGTTGTAGCTTTCACGAAAACGTCGCTGCAAAGTGCTTTGGCTCATATTCACCAAACGGGCCAGTTCACTCATTGATAGATGGTCTGCTTCACCACTTTCCAGCCAATCACGGACCTGCTGAACCCGGTTCATACCACGTAATGAGATTTTATTTTGCTGTAGCGCCTGCTGTTCCAGTGAACTGAATGCTTCAATAATCAGGCCAATACATTGTGTTTCCCAATGCAGGCGCTCCAGCGGGGTCGAAAAGGGAGGGGCGCTTGCGATTTTCTGCGCAATGGCTTGTGCGTGAACAGATGGCCGCCATAAATGAATCGCCAGATGCTGCTGAGTAAAGTTGTAAAGAGTATCCCAGGAACCCGTTTGCGGCAGTAAATCGCCATACAACCATTCACGGTCAAAGGTGAGTGTCAGAGTGCGCTCATGGCTATTATTCTTACCGTGGCGAGTGAAAAGGGTGCTTTCTGTTAATGAGACCAGCGAGGCATCGCCTTTTTCCTGCAAATGCAGTTGCTTGCCCCCAAATGAAATATGTGCGCTGCCACTCACCACAATCGCCAGCTTCAAAGCCGGATTGAGCTGATTCTGCGTCTTGATATCGGAAAGGTTGGTCACATTGGCGGTATGCAGGATCAGGTGTGGGTTTAAGCGCAATACCTGAAAATCACCATACAATACTGGGTCGGTGGACGACAATTTAGCGCCGCTCAACTGATAGTCACTGGCCACCAGATTTGACTGTTGCACAATTTGGTCGCGATAAATCGGTTTGGATGAGGGGGAAACATTGCGCAATTTGTTTTTCTTCATCGCCGACATAGTGGCCTCTCCAATAACATTGATGTTGTGACAACATTGACTTTATAACAAACGGTTTTGCTGTTTATACAAACCTTTTTTCTGATTGCAAATGTAACAATTAGCGAGATGAATTGATAATGAAAATAATTATCAATCTTGTTCGTTTTTGTTGCCCTATGAATAGATTGGTAGAGATTTTCCTCTACTGACATTTGCTGTGGGCTTTTGCATCGGGGAAAGTGTAATGAAAGTAAAATCGCAGCGGCGCTCTCTGACGACCTTAGCGAGCGTGATTGGTATCTGTATTTCGACTCCGCTTTGGGCGCAGACACAAGATACCACTCAGGCAGGGTCTGATACAGGCGTAACACAACAGCAAGAAACAACGGCCGCCGACAACAAAGCGGCCACCGGTGATACATTAGTCGTAACGGCTCAGCAGCAAGTCCGCCAGGCACTTGGCGCATCGACTATCACGGCGGAAGATATTCGCAAACGTCCTCCGGCTAATGACCTGTCCGAAATTATCCGCACCATGCCGGGTGTTAACCTTTCCGGTAACTCAGCCAGCGGCCAGCGCGGCAATAACCGCCAGATTGATATTCGCGGCATGGGGCCTGAAAACACGCTGATTATGATTGATGGCATCCCTGTTTCGAGCCGTAATGCCGTGCGTTATGGCTGGCGTGGTGAGCGCGATACCCGTGGTGATACCAACTGGGTACCGGCGAATATGGTTGAGAAAATCGAAGTATTACGCGGGCCTGCTGCCGCGCGTTATGGTAATGGTGCCGCAGGTGGCGTGGTGAATATCATCACTAAACAGCCGGACAAAGAGCTGCATGGTAGCTGGAATGCCTATATGAACCTGCCGCAGCACAGTGAAGAAGGGGCGACGCGTCGTACCGATTTCAGTCTGTTGGGGCCATTAAGTGATACGGTCAGTTTCCGCTTATACGGCGGGTACAATAAAACTGATGCTGATGATTGGGATATTAACCAAGGCCATGAATCAGCTCGAACCGGCAATCAGGCGGGCACCTTACCCGCCGGTCGTGAAGGGGTTCGTAATAAAGATATCAATGGTTTATTGCGTTGGGAGTTCATGCAAGGCCAATCCCTGGAGTTTGAGGCGGGTTATAGTCGTCAGGGGAATATTTATGCCGGTGATACACAAAACACCAATAGCAATGTCATTGTTCGCAGCTTATACGGTGCGGAAACCAATGTGATGTATCGCGATAATTTCTCATTAACTCATCGTGGTTTTTGGGATAACGGCGTCAGCGCCACTTCCTATGTTCAGTATGAAAATACGCGTAACTCACGTATTAATGAGGGCCTGGCAGGCGGTACCGAGGGTATTTTCTCTAATAACAAATTCAGCACTATCAAGCTGGATAACTATTTGGCCCATTCCGAGGTTAATCTGCCGTTTGAATTTGGCGTTAATCAGGTGCTGACTGTTGGCGCTGAATGGAATGACCAGAAAATGAATGACCCGACCTCTAATACCCAAACGACAACTGAAGGCGGCAATGTCAGTGGTTTGACGGGAGCTGGTCGAAATACTCGGACTTCAGCGCAGATAGCTTCAGTGTTTGTGGAAGATAATATCGAGTTGACAGATACCACGATGCTCACCCCAGCGCTGCGCTTTGATCACCACAGCACCGCCGGAAGCAACTGGAGCCCGGGGTTAAACCTGTCACAGGAATTGGGCGATTACTTCACCATGAAAATGGGGATTGCCCGCGCCTATAAAGCGCCAAATCTCTATCAAACCAACCCAAACTACTTGCTATATAGCCGTGGTCAGGGCTGCTACGGTGGCGGTGGAAGCTGTTACTTGATGGGGAATGACTCTTTGTCAGCTGAAACCAGCGTCAACAAAGAGATCGGTTTCGAATTCCATGATGATGGCATTATTGCTGGTATCACTTATTTCCGTAATGATTACCGCAATAAGATTGAGCCGGGCCTGGTCTCCCTTGGAAAAGCTAATGGCGGCACCGGAGCTTATGCTGATTCCGATATCTTCAAATGGGGAAACATACCGAAAGCTTTGGTCGAGGGGTTAGAAGGTAACCTGACCGTGCCATTCACTGACACGGTGCAATGGAGCAGCAATCTGACCTACATGCTGGAGTCTAAGAACAAAACTACCGGTGATTACTTATCCATCACACCAGAGTTTACTCTGAACAGCTCGCTAAGCTGGCAGGCCACGGATGATTTGTCCTTACTGTCTACCGTGACTTGGTATGGGCGTCAGAAACCGAAGAAATATGACTATCAGGGGCTGCCAGTGACGGGGACAGCACGCAATGAAGTGAGTCCATACGCCATCTTTGGCCTCAGTGCGAGCTACACCGTGACAAAAAATGTCAGTGTGACCACTGGGATTGAAAACTTATTTGATAAGCGCCAGTTCCGTGAGGGTAATGCCCAAAACGTGGCCAATATCGCCGGTGCTGGGGCGGCGACTTACAATGAACCTGGTCGGACATATTTTGTTAGCTTAAACACCCAATTCTAAATGCCGTCATACTTGGGGCCGCAGGGGGGTAGTTACGCGCGCTAACCCGAATGACTTACTCATGTAAGCTCATCGGGATGAGTTTGCTTGCCGCCTACCTCTGCACCCCCATTATTTTGGGTATAGGGTTTTTGTTAAAGCAGAAACAGTTGTTATCGGCTGTTTCTGCTCCATTTATCGCCATAATATCTTCCCCTCATCATTCCTCGCTCTAAAAGTCATATCAACAGCACGAGATTTTCACCGAGAGATGGTATCCATTCCTAATGTATGGGTATTATGCGAGGAGATTTTACGGATATTGCCCTTTTGTAAGGGGCTAACTGAGAGTGGTTATCAATAGTTCAGGTGATTACACTGCGCTCAACGATTCAGCAAAAATTTAATGTTGCTTTTATGTGAACGAATTAACACTGAGTTCAAATACTGGTATGCTGGCTGAGCGAAACTGGGCTTCTTACCTTACACCTACTGCATCAATGATGATGGCTGGTGGCTACAGATAGCCTGGCAAAATATATGACAATAAAAGCGAGGAGAGAGTCGTGCTAGAAGAATACCGTAAGCACGTAGCCGAGCGTGCTGCTGAGGGTATCGTCCCCAAGCCATTAGATGCATCACAAATGGCAGCGCTGGTTGAATCATTAAAAAATCCGCCTGCGGGCGAAGAAGAATTCCTGCTAGATTTGCTTATCAACCGTGTTCCCCCTGGTGTTGATGAAGCAGCCTACGTTAAAGCCGGTTTTCTGGCGGCCATCGCCAAAGGTGAAGCCCACTCCCCATTGATAGCCCCTGAAAAAGCAATTGAACTGCTTGGCACCATGCAGGGCGGTTATAATATTCATCCGTTGATTGATGCGTTGGATAATGAAAAGCTGGCTCCGATTGCGGGCAAAGCCTTATCTCACACCCTGCTGATGTTTGATAACTTCTACGATGTAGAAGAAAAAGCCAACGCGGGTAATCCTCATGCCAAGAAAATTATGCAATCTTGGGCTGATGCCGAATGGTATCTCTCTCGCCCAGCATTGGCTGAGAAAATCACGGTAACCGTATTCAAAGTAACCGGTGAAACCAATACCGATGACTTGTCTCCGGCTCAAGATGCCTGGTCGCGCCCTGATATCCCGCTGCATGCACTGGCAATGTTGAAAAATGCCCGCGAAGGTATTCATCCGGATCAACCGGGCAATGTTGGCCCAATCAAACAGATTGAAGAGCTGAATAAAAAAGGCTTCCCGCTGGCATACGTCGGCGATGTAGTCGGAACCGGCTCTTCCCGTAAATCAGCCACTAACTCTGTGCTGTGGTTTATGGGCGATGACATCCCTTACGTGCCAAACAAGCGCGGCGGTGGTGTCGTGCTGGGCAGCAAAATTGCGCCAATCTTCTTTAACACGATGGAAGATGCGGGTGCATTGCCGATTGAAGTGGACGTCAGCAACCTGAATATGGGTGATGTGATTGATATCTTCCCGTATTTGGGCGAAGTGCGTCACCATGAGTCGGGCACGATTTTAGCCACTTTCGAACTGAAAACTGAGGTGTTGCTGGATGAAGTGCGTGCGGGTGGCCGTATCCCATTGATCGTCGGCCGCGGTTTGACCACTAAAGCTCGCGAATCTCTGGGCTTGCCCGTCAGCGAAGTCTTCCGTGTGGCGAAGCCGGTTGCCAAAAGCGACAAAGGTTTCTCGCTGGCACAGAAAATGGTGGGCCGTGCCTGTGGCGTTGCAGGTGTGCGCCCAGGTGAATATTGCGAACCTAAAATGACCTCGGTCGGTTCACAAGATACCACTGGCCCAATGACCCGTGATGAGCTGAAAGACTTGGCGTGTCTGGGCTTCTCCGCTGACTTGGTTATGCAGTCATTTTGTCATACGGCGGCATATCCGAAGCCAGTAGACGTGACCACTCACCACACATTGCCTGACTTTATTATGAACCGTGGCGGTGTCTCATTGCGCCCAGGTGACGGCATCATCCACTCATGGCTCAACCGCATGCTATTGCCGGACACGGTAGGCACGGGGGGTGACTCCCACACCCGTTTCCCTATCGGGATCTCTTTCCCTGCGGGTTCTGGTCTGGTGGCTTTTGCGGCAGCAACAGGTGTAATGCCTCTGGACATGCCTGAATCTGTGTTGGTGCGCTTTAAAGGTAAAATGCAACCGGGTATCACCCTGCGTGATCTGGTGCATGCTATCCCTTACTACGCGATTCAGGAAGGCCTGCTGACGGTTGAGAAGCAAGGCAAGAAGAATATCTTCTCTGGCCGAATTCTGGAAATTGAAGGTTTACCAGAGTTGAAAGTTGAACAAGCATTCGAGCTGGCAGATGCTTCTGCCGAGCGCTCTGCTGCTGGTTGTACCATCAAACTGGATAAAGCGCCGATTATTGAGTATCTGCAATCCAACATTGTGTTGTTGAAGTGGATGATAGCTGAAGGTTACGGCGACCGCCGTACACTGGAGCGCCGTGTCAATGGAATGGAAAGCTGGTTGGCTAATCCGAATCTGCTGGAAGGTGATGCAGATGCGGAATATGCCGCGGTGATCGAAATCGATCTGGCGGAAATAACCCAGCCAATTCTCTGTGCGCCTAACGATCCGGATGATGCTCGTTTGCTGTCTGATGTTGCTAATAGCAAAATCGATGAAGTGTTTATCGGCTCTTGCATGACCAACATTGGCCACTTCCGTGCAGCCGGTAAGTTACTGGATCAACACAAAGGCCAGTTGCCAACCCGCCTTTGGGTCGCGCCGCCGACCAAAATGGATGCCGCGCAACTTACCGAAGAGGGCTACTACAGTGTCTTTGGTAAGAGTGGTGCCCGTGTTGAGATTCCGGGCTGCTCTTTGTGTATGGGTAACCAGGCGCGTGTCGCCGATGGGGCGACAGTCGTTTCTACTTCGACCCGTAACTTCCCGAACCGCTTGGGGAATGGGGCGAATGTTTATCTGGCTTCGGCTGAACTGGCAGCAATTGCATCACTGCTGGGGCGTCTGCCAACTCCTGATGAATATCAAACTTATATGGCTCAGGTTGATAAGACCGCAGAAGATACTTACCGGTATCTGAATTTTGATAAGCTGAGCCAATATACGGATAAAGCCGACGGAGTTATCTTCCAAACCGCCGTGTAAGCCGCTATATTTCGCACCTGCTAAACGGGAGGCCAATGGCCTCCCGTTTCTATTTTAAAAACCGTATCGATGTGAAATTTTGCCGCTATTTACCGGCTTTGCGAGCTTGCGCCAAGTGAGCTAACTAAATACGGTTACAATTATTAAAAGAGCATCAGGAGGGCATGCTATGGACTATGAATTCTTGCGTGATTTAACTGGGCAAGTGCTGGTCAGATTCTCCATGGGGCATGAGGTGATCGGCCATTGGCTCAATGAAGAAATCAAAGGCGATTTGACCAAACTCGATCAAATTGAAGCTGCGGCGGCTGAAGTCAAAGGCAGTGAGCGCCAGTGGCAGCTCGATGGCCATGAATATACCTTGTGGTTTGATGGTGAAGAAGTGATGGTGCGCGCCAATCAATTGGATATTGAAGGCGACGAAATGGAAGAAGGCATGAATTACTATGACGAAGAAAGCCTCTGCTTATGTGGTTTAGAGGACTTTCTGCTGGTATTGAAAGGCTACCGTAACTTCATCATTTCTAAATAGTGGAGCGGCTGGCGGACCAGCACAGCAAAGAGCCGGCTACCACCATGGCAACACCCGGCCAGAATGCGGCTGAAGGGGGAGTATTGAGCCATAAACTGGCAATCAGTATTGATAACAAAGGTGTGAAGTAAGAGAGGGCAGCGACCAGTGTGGCGTTGCCTTTTTTCATGGCGATATCCCAACACAGATAGGCTAATGCGGTATTGGCGCCCATCAGTAACAGCTCAAAAGTCGCGCGCTGGGTAAAGTGCAACTGACCCGGTGTCAGCACAAAGAACATGGCCCACAGACATAGCGCGCAGGCGAGCAAAAACAGTGGCAATACCCCTGGCCCTCGGCTGTATACCCGCACCAGATTGGAGTAACCGGCCCAGGTAAATGCCGCCATCAGCGCCAAACTGTAAGCTAATGGGTTACTGCTGACATTGGCACCGAGCACCTTGATATTCAGCCCATTCCCGCCACTGACGACCCAAATCACGCCAAACAGGGCCAGAGCCGCACCCGGCCAGAGCCACCACCGTGCGCGGAGTTTGAGTAATGGCACCGCCAATAACAGTGTCAGGCTCGGCCACAGATAATTAATCAGGCCAATCTCCAGTGTCTGCTGGCGGTCATTCGCCATACCGATGGCTAAGACAAAAGCCACCATATACACCACAAACAGCAAACCACAGCCGTACAAATAAGCTGGATGCTGCCCGCGCAAAGTTGGTTTCCCGGCGACTAACCACACCAAAATTCCACTGACGGTGTAAATTGCCGCACCCGCTCCAAATGGCCCTAACGTTTCTGACAGGCCACGGGTTAAGGCGACACTCATGCTCCACAGCAGGATCGCAATAATGCCATACAGGGTAGGGAGGCGATTCATTGGGGCATCATCCTTGTGCGATATCAAACGAAGAAAATAGGATCTTCTTATACATCGTCAATCAGGATGATGGGAATAGCGGAAGATCAATTATTGCTTAATAATATAATAGACCTGAGCCATGCGCTGCTGGCCGATGCAAAGGCTGATATTACTTTCTTATTTGCCCAACTCCCTTAATCAAAAATCCCGGTCAAAACCGGGATTCTAAGCTTGATATTCCCTACCACATCACATTTCTGGCACATTACGGCCATAGTAGATTTCCTGCATTTCTTTGTATAGCAGGCGGGTAATGCGTTCTCTCTCTTCCGCGCTCAGCTCTTCTGGCTTGGCGTTAAACAGATAATGCTTCAAATCGAAATCTTTCAGCATCATTTTGGTATGGAAGATATTTTCTTGATAAACATTCACATCCATCATGTGATACAGCGACTTCATATCATCGGACATAAAGTTCTGAATTGAGTTGATTTTATGATCGATAAAATGTTTTATCCCGTTAATATCACGGGTAAAACCGCGTACCCGATAATCCATGGTGACGATATCGGATTCCAACTGATGAATAAGGTAATTCAGTGCTTTCAGCGGTGAAATGACACCACAGGTCGAGACTTCAATATCTGCACGGAAAGTACATAACCCTGCTTCAGGGTGACTTTCCGGATAGGTATGGACGCAGATATGGCTCTTATCCAAATGGGCGACAACGGCACTTGGCAGTGGGCCTGGGTGCTCTGAGTTATCAACATCGCGCGGATCGACCGGCTCTTCACTGACCAAAATAGTGACACTCGCACCCTGAGGATCGTAATCCTGACGGGCGATATTCAAAATATTAGCACCAATGATCGAGCAAGTTTCTGTCAAGATCTCGGTCAGGCGGTTGGCATTATACTGTTCGTCAATGTAGGCGATATAGCCATCGCGATCGTCTGCGGTTTCGGCATAACAAATATCGTAAATACAAAAACTCAGGCTTTTAGTCAGGTTGTTGAAGCCGTGTAGTTTAAGCTTGGACAATTTAGCTCACCTCCTTGCGTATTATCAACGTTTGGCCGTTAAGGCATCCAGCAGATATTGCGGCAGGGCAAAACTGCCGACATGAATGGCTGGGTTATAGTAGCGACAGGTCAGGCCCGCTTTGACAAAACGCTGTTGTAGCGTAGTGATATCCAATTGGCGCAATTGCGGGTTTTGTGTCGCCCAAGCGAAGGTCATGATACCGCCGTAATATGTCGGAATGGCTGCTTGATAAAAACTGACATCCTCGAAATAGTGGCTAAGCTTGTTATGGCTATCGACCGCTTCATTTTGTTGCAGGAAACAGACGCCGTTTTGCGCGACAAAAATGCCGCCGTCGTTCAAACTTCGGGCACATCCTTCATAGAAAGCAGACGTAAACAGGCTTTCTCCTGGCCCAATAGGGTCAGTACAGTCGGAGATAATGACATCGAATTTTTCAGTCGTTTGGTTAACGAAGTTGACGCCATCATCAATAACCAGCTTGAAACGGGGGTCATCATAGGCACCGGCACTATGATTGGGTAGATATTGGCGGCAGAACTCGACGACACCGGCGTCAATTTCCACCATGGTAATCTGTTCAATATTTTTGTGGCGGCTGACTTCGCGTAGCATCGCGCCATCGCCACCGCCAATGATAAGCACTTTCTTTGCCTGGCCATGGGCCAGTAAAGGGACGTGTGTCATCATTTCATGATAGATAAATTCATCGCGTTCGGTGGTCTGCACCACGCCATCCAATGCCATTACCCGACCCAGCACAGGGTTCTCAAAAATCACCAAATCCTGGTGCTCGGTTTTTTCGCGGTACAGTATTTTTTCCACTGAAAAATACTGGCCGAAGTTGGCATGTAATGTTTCATACCATAGTTCTTTCTGTGACATGTTCGGGGCTTCTCCTTCGCAGTAACAGCCATGAAAAATGGGGGCAACATCATAGCCAACTCTGACTAAGGTTGCACGGCTGAATTTTAGGCTGAAAGGGTAAATGCGGGATCGCTAGTTAGCGTAGGCCAATAAACTTAAAGAATCACGAGCCAGAGATTTGCATTTGGTAGGAACCGGGATCGCAATGCCCCGTAGGTCGCGATAGCTCTCTTCACCCAACGCTTTCATATTAAAGCTATTGTAGTTACGCAGATCCCAGCGATTTTGTTGAGCAAAATAGACAATTGCCCGTTTGATTTCATTATTGGGTAACTCGTTATAGCCACAGTCATTTTTCAGATAAACAAATACCGCAGTCAGATCTGCAAGATCTTCTGCTTCAGATTCACTTAATGCAGAACTGGCAGATGAGAATCCGCACAGAGTAAGCAGCAGCATAACTAACGTTGTTCTTTTCATAGCGGAAACAGGCTTATTCATTGTTAACAGACGTTATCACACTGTGATGGTTCAGCGTAAATTTTATTATGCTCTTCGTGTGGGGATATACGGGGATTGATTCACAAAGTGATTGATTACTCCTTGACCTTCCCTCAAGGGGAAGGTTTATGCTGATAAATAATGCTGTTTTTGTGCCCTGTGGGCACTTACTCACAATCGAGAATGGAGACGACCATGCATCGCCGTGATTTTATCAAGTTAACGGCAGCTCTTGGAGCCGCCACTTCACTGCCTTTATGGAGCCGCGCGGCTTTAGCCGCAGATTTTTCACCTTTACCCATCCCGCCGCTACTTTTACCCGATGCCAGCGGTAGCCTTAATCTGAATATCCAAACAGGCACTATGTCCTGGTTGCCCTCCGCCACCACTCAAACCTGGGGCTATAACGGCAACTTGTTAGGGCCTGCGATTCGTTTGCAGCGCGGCAAGCCGGTCACGATTAACATCACAAATTCATTACCGGAAGCTACAACTGTGCACTGGCACGGACTGGAAGTTCCCGGTGATGTCGATGGTGGGCCGCAAGCACTGATTCAGCCGGGGGCAAAGCGCCAAGTCACATTTACGGTAGAGCAACCCGCTGCCACCTGCTGGTTCCATCCCCATACCCACGGCATCACGGGCCGTCAGGTCGCGATGGGGTTAGGGGGGCTAGTGCTGATAGATGACAGTGACAGCGAAAAACTGCCTCTGCCGAAACAGTGGGGTGTGGATGATATTCCGGTCATTTTGCAGGATAAATTGTTGGATAAAGATGGCCAGATTGACTATCAATTGGATGTGATGACGGCTGCTGTGGGGTGGTTTGGTGATCGAATGTTCACCAACGGTGCCCGCTATCCGCAACAGATAACCCCGCGCGGCTGGGTGCGCTTGCGGATACTGAATGGGTGTAATGCGCGCTCCCTGAATCTGGCCCTTAGCGATGGTCGCCCAATGTATGTGATTGGCAGTGACGGCGGCTTACTGGCCGAGCCAGTGGCGGTGCGCGAATTGCCAATACTGATGGGCGAGCGTTTCGAGGTGCTGGTGGATACCTCTGATGGCCAGGCACTTGATTTGGTCACTTTGCCAGTAAAACAGATGGGCATGACATTAGCTCCATTTGATAAGCCGCTGCCGGTGTTACGCATTCAACCCTCACTGACAACGGGCAGCAAAACATTGCCGGATTCTCTGGTTGTGGTGCCGCCGCTTGCCGATGCTACCGGCCTGCAAGAGCGCTGGTTCCAACTGATGATGGACCCGAAACTGGATATGCTGGGCATGCAGGCGCTGATGAGCCGCTATGGTATGCAAGCTATGGCGGGAATGAGCATGGATCACGGCAATATGGGGGGAATGGATAAGGGGGCCATGGGAGGAATGGATCACAGCAATATGAAGGGCATGAATCATGGCGCGATGAAAGCGGCCCCTGCTTTTGATTTCAGCCATGCCAATATGATCAATGGCAAAGCCTTTTCCATGACCGAAGCGGCATTTGATGCCAAACAGGGCAAATACGAAAAATGGACGGTTTCTGGTGAGGGCGACATGATGTTGCACCCATTCCATGTTCACGGTACGCAGTTCCGTATTCTGACCGAAAATGGGAAGCCACCTGCGGAACATCGGCGTGGTTGGAAAGATACTGTGCGAGTGGAGGGTGCTCGCAGTGAGATATTGGTGCGTTTTAATCACCTGGCCCCAACCAGCACACCTTATATGGCCCATTGCCACCTGCTGGAACATGAAGATACCGGCATGATGCTGGGCTTTACTGTCAGTGCTTAAGGTGCATTAATGGGTTATGTCTGCGGCGGGAGAGTCCGTCGCAACCAGGCTCAGGCTATGGTAAACTCAGCGGCTTTCTTCCGGCAAGCAACGTAAAAAAGCGACGTTAAAACCTATGAAACACACTGTAGAAGTCATGATTTCCGAGCAGGAAGTCAAAACCCGAATTGCCGAATTAGGCCGCCAAATCTCCGAACATTACCGCGACAGTGGCAGTGAAATGGTGTTGGTCGGGTTGCTCCGTGGCTCATTTATGTTTATGGCTGATTTATGCCGCGCCATTGATGTTTCCCATGAAGTCGATTTTATGACGGCCTCCAGCTACGGCAATGGCATGAGCACCACTCGCGATGTGAAAATCCTGAAAGATCTGGATGAAGATATCCGTGGTAAAGATGTGCTTATTGTTGAAGATATCATCGACTCAGGTAATACATTAAGTAAAGTGCGTGAAATTCTGCAACTAC
Organism: Yersinia canariae; assembly: GCF_009831415.1. Taxonomy (NCBI): domain Bacteria; kingdom Pseudomonadati; phylum Pseudomonadota; class Gammaproteobacteria; order Enterobacterales; family Yersiniaceae; genus Yersinia; species Yersinia canariae. The sequence continues at coordinate 884,042 of NZ_CP043727.1, forward strand.
GTGGCCCGAAATCATTGGCTATTTGTACGTTGCTGGATAAACCCGAGCGCCGCGAAGTACAGGTGCCAGTAGAGTGGGTCGGTTTCACTATTCCTGATGAATTTGTGGTGGGTTACGGTATTGATTATGCTCAAAGATACAGACACCTTCCTTATGTCGGAAAGGTTGTTATGTTTGACGAGTGATCGATTGCTGCGCGTGGATATTTTAGGCTGATTGAGTCGCGTAGTTAATGGGAGAGGGTGCGTTTTAACACCCTCCCATAGCAACTCATCAGTTTTGTCTGTTGGGTTGCAGTATTTTCGCCATTGCTTCGCGGTACTTGATTTCTAGTTCGCTGAGGCTGGTACTCGAGATATTTAAATCCGTCAGTTTGCCGTCTTCAATACCATAGACCCAGCCGTGAATCATGGCTTTCTGCCCGCGTTTCCAGGCGGAGCGAACAATAGTAGAATGTCCCAAGTTATACACTTGCTCTACCACGTTGATTTTACATAACATATTACTACGTTCTTCGGCAGGAAGTTCACCCAGCAGTGAGCTGTGTTTAAACCAAAGATCCCGAATATGCAGTAACCAGTTGTCGATAAGCCCTAATTCGAGGTCTTTTTTCATTGCGGCTTCAACACCACCACAGCCAAGGTGACCACAGATAATGATATGTTCGACCTGTAAAACGTCGATGGCATATTGCACCACGGACAAACAGTTCAGATCCGTATGGATAACCAGATTGGCAACATTGCGGTGAACAAACAATTCGCCAGCTTTCAGGCCGGTTAACTGTTCTGCGGGAACGCGGCTGTCTGAACAACCAATCCACAAAAACCGAGGTTTCTGGGCTTCCGCCAGATGTTCAAAAAAACCAGGGTCGTCTTTACTAATAGCTTTAGACCAGAGGTCATTGTTCGCGAGGAGCTTCTCTATTTCTTTCATTAATGTAAATAGCCTGTAATGAACGGATTGCGATAGGATAATATACGACAAGGATCACGATTTTAAAATCGGAACAGTGACTTTGTTGTTTGCACAGTTTTGTCTGCGCAACATTTTCTCTGTATCTAACTACTTCCCTTTGCTCCACATGCTGCCCTGACAGTGAGGGGGTGAGCAAGCACGGATATGCTGTAACCGCTGGGAACTCATAGAATAAGGTTCTTTTTTACTTATGACATATGCACTGGAAATAACGCAGCTGACCAAAACCTATGCAGGTGGCGTTCAGGCACTGCGTGGCATTGATCTGCACGTAGAGGCAGGCGATTTTTATGCACTGCTTGGGCCTAATGGGGCGGGTAAATCCACCACTATTGGCATTATCAGCTCATTGGTGAACAAAACCTCTGGCAAGGTGAGGGTCTTTGGTTACGACATTGATCAAGATATCGTGAATGCCAAACGGCAACTCGGACTGGTGCCACAAGAATTCAACTTTAACCCGTTTGAAACAGTCTTACAGATTGTGATTACCCAGGCGGGGTATTACGGTGTCACGCGACGAGAGGCCATACAGCGAGCCGAAAAATATCTCAGCCAATTAGATTTATGGAGCAAACGTAATGAGCGCGCTATTCGTCTCTCTGGCGGGATGAAGCGCCGCCTGATGATTGCCCGCGCCCTGATGCATGAACCCAAATTACTGATTCTGGACGAGCCGACAGCAGGGGTAGACATCGAGTTACGTCGCTCTATGTGGGGGTTCCTCAAAGAGCTCAATGCACAGGGAACCACCATCATCCTGACGACCCATTATCTGGAAGAGGCTGAAATGCTGTGCCGCAATATCGGCATTATTCAGAATGGCGAGCTGGTGGAAAATACCACTATGAAACAGTTGCTTGGCAAACTTGAGTCAGAAACTTTTATTTTTGATTTGGCGATGAAAAGCCCGCTGCCAAAGCTGGAAGGCTATAGCTATCGTCTCACCGATACCTCAACGCTGGAAGTTGATGTTAAGCGTGAACAAGGTCTGAATGGCCTGTTCAGCCAACTGAATGCTCAGGGAATACAGGTACAAAGTATGCGCAACAAGGCTAACCGTCTGGAAGAGCTATTTGTCACCTTGGTTAATGGCAACGGGGGAGAAAAAGCATGACCCGCCTGTATTGGGTAGCACTACAAAGTATTTGGATCAAAGAAATCACTCGTTTTGCCCGCATCTGGATTCAAACTCTGGTGCCGCCGGTGATTACTATGTCGCTCTATTTCGTTATTTTCGGCAATCTGATTGGTTCCCGAATTGGTGATATGGGTGGCTTTGATTATATGCAGTTTATTGTTCCCGGCTTGATAATGATGGCGGTGATAACAAACTCATATGCTAATGTCGCAGCCTCTTTTTTTGGCGCAAAATTCCAGCGTAGCATCGAAGAGTTGCTGGTTGCCCCAGTCCCCACCCATATCGTGATTGTGGGCTATGTTGGTGGTGGGGTGGCGCGTGGGATTTGTGTCGGTATCCTGGTGACCATTGTTTCACTGTTCTTTGTGCCGCTGCATGTCCACTCCTGGTCAATGATTGCATTGACATTAATGCTGACGGCGATTCTATTCTCTCTCGGCGGTTTGTTGAATGCTGTTTTTGCCAAGACGTTTGATGATATTAGTCTGGTGCCGACTTTTGTGTTAACACCGCTGACCTATCTGGGCGGGGTATTTTACTCATTAGCCTTGCTGCCACCATTCTGGCAAGCGGTGTCAAAACTTAACCCTATTGTGTACATGATCAGTGGCTTCCGCTATGGGTTCCTCGGAATTACTGATGTGCCGCTCGTATTTACCATTGGTGTATTAGTGGTGTTTATCGCAGTATTTTATGCTTGGGCTTGGTATTTGATTGAGCGTGGTCGCGGCCTGCGCACCTAATACCCTTCGACCTTGACGTTACAGTGGTGTGCAGCTATTTAACCCCTGTAACGTCACCGATTTTGAATAAGTTTTAGGCATTGCGGGTAAATCATTAGTTAGTTAATTGTTGTTAATGCTGGAATTTAATCGTAATAAATAATGTCCCCGTCTAATATCGTCTTTCTCAACTTCAGGTGTCTCGTGCTATGCTGGCGCACCAGATTTTCCCCCTTTCAATTCAGCGCCGAATGCGCATAAGTAGAACGATAATGTGGCATAAAAACAGAATAGCTATTGGGATGCTACTCGGTATTGTCATGTCGGTAATGATGCCGGCAACCCATGCAGACCTTCTGCCAGATGAAGCGGTTCTTACCCCTAAATATATGGTGACAGCCCGTGACAGCGAAATATATTCGTTGGTTGGCGAGCAGGTCATTCCTGTGGGCGAGATGAAAGAAGATCAACTTATTCAGGTTTTACCCGCAGCGGCAGAATACTATGAGTTTAAATTTGGTAACGGTATCGGCTTTATTGATAAAGACGATTTACGTGATATCAATAAAGCGCGAAAAAACAATGATATATTGGGGGATTTGAATAAACCTCTGCCGAATCAAAATATTATTATCAAGCGCGAAACACCGGTTTATTTGGCGGCAGATGTCGATAGCGAACAATTTGCGACCTTGGTAGAGAACCTGCGCTACCCGATTGTGGGTAAGTTGAAAGACCGGCTAAGTAATACTTGGTATCAGGTTAATATTGGCGATCGTTTGGGTTATGTCAGCAGCAGTGATGCCGAAATAGATAATGGCATTCCTATCCTGACTTATCACCATATGCTGCAAAATGAGGAAAATAAACGTTTTCTGAATACCTCGACGACGACCTCTGATGCCGCGTTCAGTAACCAGATGACCTATCTCAAACAGACCGGTTACGACACTATTTCTCTTTATCAGCTTGAAGGTTATCTCAATAACAAAATTAACCTGCCAGGGAAAGTCGTGGTGCTGACATTTGATGATGGCCTTAAATCAGTCCATCGCTATGCTTATCCGATTTTGAAAGAAAACGGCTTCCGGGCTACGGCATTTATTATTTCATCGCGTATTAAACGCCACCCCCAGAAGTGGAATCCGGACTCATTACAGTTTATGAGTATTTCTGAATTGAAAGAGATTCAGGATGTATTTGATATTCAATCTCATACACACTTTTTGCACCGGACGGATAATAAACGCAATCCAATCTTATTGAGCCGTTCTTCTCACAATATAATTTTTGATTTTGAGCACTCTCGCCGCGCATTATCGCAGTTTAATCCGCACGTAATTTTTCTGTCATATCCGTTCGGTGGCTTTAATCAAACCGCGATTGATGCTGCTAAAACTGCTGGTTTCCATTTGGCGGTAACGACGATGCAGGGCAAGGTTAAACCCGGTGATAACCCGTATACCCTCAAGCGGCTTTATATTCTGCGTACGGACTCCATTCCGACGATGGCGGAGCGTATTGCAAATGAACCTGGTCAGCCGGTTGCCGCCGCGCCTGCGGTGATGGAATCTGATTAGCTATTTCACAGTGTGATATTAAGATATGAAAAAGGCGCTTTAGTTAAGCGCCTTTTCTTATTGTGCAACTTCGCGTCCGACGGCTATTAAGCGACCTGAACGGGTACAGCTTTAGCTTTGCGTTGCAGCAGATTTTCACCTTCGAAATACGCCACTTTTGGGTGGTGCAGGCGGGCATCAGCATCAGACATCTGGACATAGGAACAGATTATCAATTTATCACCAACACAGGCGCAGCGCGCTGCCGCACCATTCACTGAGATAATCCGCGAGCCGCGTTCGGCGGCAATGGCATAAGTTGAAAAACGCTGACCATTATCAACGTTATAAATATCAATGGCTTCGTATTCCAAAATCCCAGCGGCTTCCAGAAAATCCTGATCAATAGCGCAGGAACCTTCATAGTGCAAATCAGCTTGAGTGACTTTCACCCGGTGCAGTTTGCCTTGCAACATAGTGCGTATCATAACTCTTACCTTTGACCCCGGTTATTGCCCAGAATAAGTCTGGCACCCTATCCCATCATCGACCGATTTAGGGAGAAGCACTCAGTTTTGCTGATTTTATATCAGTTGTCTATGACTGACTTTATATGCCCGTTTCACCACAATCTGATTTTTGAAATTAATTATGTAAATCAACTTGTTGATTATCAATCAGGCGAGCTTTACCTAGCCAGGCAGCCATGAGAATGACGGCCTGTTTGCTATCAACTGTCAGCGGCTGCAAGGATTGGGCATCGCGAATAAACAGTTCATCTGGCGTAAAACCAGCATGAAGCAATTGCTCTGCGGTATCCGCCAATAAATCATCAATTTGCCGCTCACCCATGGCGAGTTTCTCAGCCAATGTCTGCATTATCTTATAAAGCTGCGGCGCAATTTTGCGCTCTTCGGCAGTCAGATATCCATTACGGGAACTCAGTGCCAGGCCATCTTTGGCGCGCACAATTGGCACGCCAACAATATTGATGTCATAGCCCATATCCGCCACCATTTTGCGGATCAGTGCCAGTTGTTGGTAATCTTTTTCGCCAAAACAGGCCACATCCGGTTGAACCAGATTGAACAGCTTGCTGACGATAGTCGACACCCCACGGAAATGGCCGGGGCGGCTGGCGCCTTCCAAAATGGTAGACAGGGCAGGGACGTCGACATAAGTCTGAGTATCAAGGCCCGCTGGGTAGACATCTGCGGCGGCGGGGGCAAACACTAAATCCACACCGTGGCGGGTTAATTTCTCGCAATCTTCCTGCAATGTACGCGGGTAGCGCGCCAAATCATCTGGTCGTTCGAATTGCAGTGGATTGACAAAAATACTCACGACGACAACATCGGCACGCGTTTTGGCATCTTCCACTAATGTCATATGCCCTTCGTGCAAATTACCCATGGTGGGCACCAAAGCAACTCGCTTGCCTTCCTGCCGCCAGCGGCGAATTTGCTGACGTAACAGCGGCAAGGTTTCAATAATCAGCATTCCCAATTCCCCTGAATATTTATCCATAAAAAACTACTGGAAAGTATGTTCTTCGGCGGGATAAACACCGCTCTCAACTTCCTGAATATAAAGCTTAATTGCAGCACGAATATCACCCGCACTTTGCGCCAGGAAGTTTTTGCTGAATTTAGGTGTATGACCCCCAGTAATGCCCAAGGCATCATGCATAACCAGAATCTGCCCATCGGTAACATTGCCAGCGCCAATACCAATCACCGGGATTGCCAGCGCCTCAGTCACTCGCTGTGCCAGTTCCACTGGGACACATTCCAGAACCAGCAATTGTGCGCCTGCATTTTCAAGCGCCTGAGCATCTTTCAAAAGCTGATTGGCTGCGACTTCTTCGCGGCCCTGCACTTTGTAACCGCCAAAAATATTGACAGACTGCGGTGTTAATCCCAAATGCCCGCACACCGGAACAGCGCGTTCGGCCAACATGCGAATGGTGTCGCACAACCAACTGCCGCCTTCCAGTTTGACCATATTAGCCCCGGCACGCATCAGTTCAGCGGCATGGGTAAATGTTTGTTCTGGAGTGGCATAACTCATGAAAGGCATGTCTGCCAATAACAGGCAATGTGGGGCACCACGGCGCACGGCGCGAGTATGATAAGCCACATCCGCAATTGTGACCGGCAGAGTAGAATCGAATCCTTGTAATGTCATACCGAGCGAATCACCCACCAGCAGAACCTCGATTCCCTGTTCAGCAAATAGCTGAGCAAAGCTGGCATCATAGGCAGTCAGTGTGGCGAACTTACGCTTCTCGAGTTTCCATTGGCGCAAGTGGCTCATGGTAGTGGCTTTCATCACTCTTTCTCCTGAGACGGTAGGTTAAAATGGCGGGATATCAGATAGGTATATGGCGTGTTGGGTTTGGTCGGTTACCAAGGCACCAGGCCATTTTTATCCACGAGTTTAAGGCGTTCTGACAGTGATTCGCCGTCGGGGAAAATAAGGTCAGGGGCGATATCAGCCAGTGGGTAGAGCATAAATTCTCGCTCTTTCAGACCATAATGCGGCACGATAAGGCGATCGGTTTTTATCACCTGATCGCCATACAGCATAATATCAAGATCCAGAGTCCGTGGCCCCCAGCGCTGTTCTTTCCTCACCCGCCCCTGATTGCGCTCAATGGCTTGGGTGCTATCTAACAATTGTTCTGGTGGCAGGGCGGTATCTAACGCCACGACCGCATTAAGGAAATCCGGTTGATCCTGCGGGCCTAACGGTTTAGTGCGATAAAACGGCGAACAGGCCACCAGCCGGGTGCGCGGCAGATGCTCCAGCGCTTCCAGTGCGGTTTTGACCTGTTGCAGTGGCATGGACTGATTACTGCCCAGCGCAATATAGACCCGGATCATGGTGCGTATTATGCCCCTTCTTTACGTGGTGCTGGCTTACGTGGGCGGCGAGGGCGAGACCGTCGCGGCGCCGGATCAGCCCCTAAAGTATTTAGCATATTCTTTTGCTGTAGCGGCGTTGCTTCCTGGAATTCACCCCACCACTGTGCGAGGCGCTGTAGTTCGTGGTTGTTTTCTACTTCTGCGCGTAGCACCAGTAAGTCGTAAGCTGCACGGAATTTTGGATGTTCCATCAACTTGTGCGCACGTTTGCCCTGACGGCGTGACAGGCGCAATTGCAGCAGCCAAATATCTCGCACCAATGAGGTAATACGTTTTGGAATCGCCAGTGAACGGCACTCTTCATCCAGCACGTCATTCATTGCCAGTGCGAAAGCATCGTAGTAAGCCAAACCACTTTCTTGTGTCAGCTTCTGCGCATGTTCGATCAGTGGATACCAAAGCATAGCGGCAAATAAGAAAGCAGGATTGACGCGCTTATCATTATGCAGACGATGGTCAGTATTTTTCAGTACCTGAACTAAAATACGTTCCATCGGCGAGTCATGATGCTCGGTAAAATTACGGGCAATGAGTGGGAATAACGGCTGGAAAAGCTGGTATTCACACAATTTTAAATAGGTTTTATAGCCATAGCCCGATTGCAACAATTTGAGTGACTCTTCAAACAGGCGAGCGGGTGGGATCTCGTGTAGCAATGAGGCCAGACGAGGGATCGGCTCTGCTGTTTCCGGGCTGATAGTCATATCCAGCTTGGCGGCAAAACGAACAGCGCGCAGCATCCGCACCGGATCTTCGCGATAGCGCGTTTCAGGATCGCCAATCAGACGAATAATACCTTCTTTCAGATCACGCAAACCACCGGTGTAATCACGCAGTGCAAAATCAGAAATACCGTAATAGAGGCTATTGATGGTGAAATCACGGCGTTGGGCATCATCTTCAATAGTGCCAAAAATGTTGTCACGCAGCAGCATGCCATTTTGTGCCTGTTGGGAAGAATTCTTGTCACTATCTTCCGCTTGTTGCTGCTCGTGGTGACCACGAAAAGTCGCAACTTCAATGATTTCCGGGCCAAACATCACATGTGCCAGACGGAAACGGCGGCCGACCAAACGGCAGTTGCGGAATAATTTTCGCACTTGCTCTGGTGTGGCGCTGGTGGTGATATCAAAATCTTTCGGTTTCTTACCCAGCAGCAGGTCACGGACACCGCCACCAACCAGATAAGCTTCATAACCTGATTTATTCAGGCGATAGAGAACCTTCAGCGCATTATCACTGATATCTCTACGGGAAATATTGTGCTGGTCTCGCGGAATAATTGTCATCGAGCCCTGTTGTGAAGCAGGCTCCGCATGATTCTTGCGGCCAGTATTTGTTCTGGCAGGCCTTCTCTCTTTGCGGGCCACGTTATCTTCACCGTGCACTATATCTTTACGGGCACTGCTATCACGGGCCGTGTCATCACGGACAGCTTTGCTATCGCGAGCTGATTTATCATCGCGAATCAGTACCTTACGGCAGAAATTGGCTACTCGGGTAAAAATGGTACACCTCGATAGTGGCTAATAAATTACAGAACAACAGAAAAACAGCGGCTAATCATAGCTCACCGTGCTTCCTTTGAGAATGCCGTTGTGTTTTCAGTGGCAACTATCGCCCCCTGAAGCGGAATTGCTGCCAAGTCCCAGTTTTCGACTGCAAAACGTAATAATAACGGCAAATCAAGATCTTGCCAGCATTCTGGCTGGGGTTGATGCAAAAATTTTAGTGCCTCAACCAAAATCGGGCGCGGGTCGCCATGGGGCAGCGGCGGCGCATGATTTTGCTTAGAGAGCTTATTACCATCATGGTTCAGCGCCAGTGGCAAGTGCAAATAGCAAGGTACTGGTTGTTGTAACTGCTGGTAGAGGGCTATCTGGCGCACCGTTGGCTCGATTAAATCTGCACCGCGCACAATCTCGGTCACGCCCTGAAAAGCATCATCAACCACCACTGCCAAGTTATAGGCAAACAGGCCATCACGACGACGAATAATAAAATCTTCTTCGGCCAGCGCGGGCACAGCATGCAACTCACCAAGTAATTTATCACAAAAGGTGTAAACCGGATGAGTCTGTCGTAAACGAATAGCGGCACTGGCAGCAGGCAAATGGCGGTCACGGCAATATCCATCGTAAAAACCGCCAATTTGCTGAATTCGGCTGCGGGTACAGGTGCAGTAATAACTTAGCCCTTGTTGCTTCAGCCAGTCTAAGGTCGCGCGATAGGCGTTATGGCGCTGAGATTGATAAATAACCGGGCCATCCCAATGGAGGCCATAGTGATCAAGCGCGGCTAAAATACGCGCCGCAGCACCAGGGATTTCTCTTGGGGGATCAATATCTTCAATGCGAACTAGCCAGCGCCCGCCTTCAGAGCGAGCTTGCAGGTAACTTCCCAATGCAGCAATCAACGAACCGAAATGCAAATCACCAGACGGGGACGGCGCAAAGCGCCCGACATACGGAGTGCGTTTCGGCTCAGCTTGCTGAGTATTGATATCTTCGGACATAAAAGGGAAGGAAGATCCAGTGTAATAAATGCGGTGCCGGAGAGGGCTCTGGCACCGTGTCATACCCTTCGTACTTGGAGCTGTAGGGTTGTTAGCGACACTTTCTTACCCGAATGACTTACTTGATAAGCTCAGTGGGATTCGCTTGCTTGCTGCCTACCTATAGCTCCAACTTCTTTGGATATACAGATTATTGCTGCGTTAGCCTGCCATCTGCTTTTCGCGGATTTCGGCCAAGGTTTTACAGTCAATGCACAAATCTGCAGTTGGCCGTGCTTCCAGACGGCGAATGCCGATCTCTACGCCACAAGATTCGCAGAAACCGAAATCGTCATCCTCGACTTTTTTCAGCGTCTTCTCGATCTTTTTAATCAGTTTACGCTCGCGGTCGCGGTTACGAAGCTCAAGACTGAACTCTTCTTCCTGCGCGGCACGGTCCACCGGATCTGGGAAATTAGCAGCTTCGTCTTGCATGTGCGATACAGTACGGTCCACTTCATCCCTGAGCTGGTTGCGCCATGCTTCAAGAATAAGCTTGAAATGCGCCAATTGGGCGGCATTCATATACTCTTCGCCTGGCTTCTCTTGGTATGGTTCTACCCCAGCGATGGCGAGAATGCTCAAGGACGAGGTTTTACGTTTTTGCCCTTCTTGCATGATGCTTCTCCTACATTCATACGCACTATCGAAATCCCCAATACGGGGAAAAATCAGGCCGCTATAAATAACAGAAGGAAGGTAGGTTGGCAATTATTCCTGTCGCCTGCTTGACAATGGTGTGAAGGAAGGCGTATTTGGCGAGCAACTTTATCCAATAATCGCTTCTTTATTCAGCGTTATGGATTTGGTGTTTCGTCCAGTAATAACGGTAGGCGCGCATCCAGCGCAATACCGTCAGGCGATAGTTGAAAACCGTAGCAAATAACCTCCACTCCTGCTTGCTGAGCCTGGGCCAGCAATTCTGCATAGCGATTGTCAATGTGTCGGGCCGCGGCAACTTGCCTGATGCCCGTATGCAATACGGCAAAAAAAAGTACCGCCCGGTGACCGTTGGCAACCATGTTTTGCAGCTCCCTGAGATGCTTCTGACCCCGTAGAGTGACGGCATCCGGGAAATACCCACATTGTTGCTGTAATAAGGTAACCGACTTGACTTCAATATAGCAGTTAGACCTATTTTCTGCCTGCAATAACAAGTCTATACGGCTGTTCTCATCCCCATACTTAACCTCTCTTTTGACAGAAGTGTAACCAGATAATTCAACAATATAATTATTATCTATCACAGCACTGACTAACTCATTGGCACGTAGGGTATTTACGCAGATCCAATCACCGGTTTGGGTTTGAGTTAACTCCCAACTATGGGGATATTTACGTTTTGGGTTATCCGAGGTTGAATACCAAACCGTATCCCCCGGTGTGGCACAACCAGTCATTGCTCCCGTATTAGCGCAATGAATAGTTAATGTTTCTCCGGCGGGCGTCACAATATCAGCTAAAAAGCGTTTATACCGCAGGATAAGTGTGGCGGGTTGTAACCGAGGAGCAAAAGTCAGTAGCTGGGGCTTAGATGACATCGGAAGTCCTTTCTGTACCAGCCAATGGCCAGCTTTGCACAATGTTATAACGAGTGCGGCCGCGCGCATATACCGACTCATACAACGAAAAATGGTTCGCCCGGAAGCTTTCGTTGGTGGTTTTAGCCGGGATAGTGACAGGGCGAATAGCTCCGCGGAACAAGGTCACATGGGGATGAAATGGCAACGGTGTTTGGTGGCAGCCACTGCGTGCAGCTTGAGAACGCAATAATTGAGCCAACTGCAACAGCCCTCGCGGGGGATTTTTACATCCGAGCCAGACTACTCCGGAGCTGGGCCAGTGGCCAATATCATCCAGCGTCACATTAAAACCTGACTGACTGATTCGCCCGGCTTGTTGTTGCAATATTTGCGCTTTGCCCAGACTGACCTCACCGAGAAACGCCAGTGTCAGGTGGAGATTCGCCGCCGCAATAGGGCGTCCCGCTTCTGACGGGAAGTTATCTGCTCGCCATTGCACAATGTTCTGCTGCACGGTATCGGGCAGCGACAGCGCAAAAAATAGGCGTTTATTCATGGTTTTATCAACAGTATTAATCATTAGGCTGGCATAATCACTCGGCTAAATACGCTATACGGCCATGATGTTACAATGGCTGATGATGAAAGTAGAGAGTATGGGGAAGAATGTGGTGGTGAGTTTGAATGAAAGTGATGCGGCGAAGGTCGTTTTGCCAGTAAGTGAAGTGCTTGATGCGCTTTTGGCCGCGCTGCAAACCTCCCCGCAAGTTCTGCTCCATGCCCCCACTGGGGCCGGTAAATCGACTTGGCTGCCACTGCAAATCTTGCAACTGGGGGGCTTGCCCGGCCGGATAATCATGCTGGAACCTCGGCGATTAGCGGCGAAAAATGTGGCTTATCGTTTGGCCCAACAATTGGGTGAACAGCCGGGTCAGACCGTGGGCTATCGGATGCGTGCCGAAAGTAAAAGTGGGCCAGATACACGTCTGGAAGTGGTCACCGAAGGTATTTTGACCCGCATGCTTCAGCAAGATGCCGAGCTGACGGGAGTCTCGTTGGTCATTCTTGATGAGTTCCATGAACGCAGCTTGCAAGCCGATTTGGCACTGGCGCTGTTGCTGGATGTGCAGCAAGGGCTACGTGATGATCTGAAACTGCTGATAATGTCCGCAACGCTGGATAACCAACGCCTTTCTGCATTATTGCCATTAGCTCCCGCGATTGTTTCTGCGGGACGCAGTTTTCCCGTCGAGCGCTGCTACCAGCCTTTATCAAGTCATGAACGGCTGGAGGATGGGGTTGCCAATCGTGTTAAGCGCTTATTAAACGAACAATCGGGTTCTTTGCTGTTATTTTTACCTGGCGTCGGGGAGATTCATCGCGTTGTGGAGCGGTTACAAGGTGACGTTGCCAGTGACACGGATCTTTGCCCACTGTATGGCGCTCTTGCGCTCAGTGAACAGCAGAAAGCCATTCAGCCGGCACCAACTGGACGGCGCAAAGTGGTGCTGGCGACCAATATTGCTGAAACCAGTTTGACGATTGAGGGTATTCGGCTGGTGGTTGATAGCGGGTTGGAACGGGTGGCGCGCTTTGATGTCAAAAACGGCCTCACCCGATTGGTCACTCAGCGCATCAGTCAGGCTTCGATGGTGCAGCGCGCTGGTCGCGCCGGGCGATTGGAACCGGGAATCTGCTGGCATTTGTTTGCTAAAGAACAGGCCGAGCGAGCCGCGGAATACAGTGAACCCGAAATTCTTAACAGTGATTTATGTAGCTTGTGGTTGGAACTGCTTAATTGGGGATGTCAGGATGTGGCACAACTCAATTGGCTTGATAAGCCGCCTCAAGCGGCACTCGCGGTGGCCCGCAATTTATTGCGGAACTTAGGGGCTATTGATTCACACGAGCAGCTCACGGGCACGGGGCGAGTGATGGCCAGTTTGGGGTGTGAGCCGCGCCTGGCCGCTATGTTGTGTTTTGCCGCCGGGCAAAGTCCGGATGCATTGGCGACCGCGGCGTTATTAGACGCAATTCTGGAGGAGCCTCCTCGTTCCGGGCAAATTGATTTACATGACTGGCTGAGCCGTCCACAACCGCACTGGCAGCGCCGGGCGAGACAACTGACACAAAGAATTAATGCTCGCGTGGGAGTTATAGACAGTGACATTGCGGGTCAATTGTTGGCATTGGCTTATCCGGACCGCATCGCACAACAACGCGGGCAGGATGGGCGCTATCTGCTGGCTAATGGTATGGGCGCTGCTATGGCGCAAGACGAGGCGCTATCACGAGCACCTTGGCTGGTGGCCGCCAGCTTATTACAAAGCAGCAGCGGGCCGGACGCGCGCATTTTACTGGCGTTACCTATTGATGTTGAGTTACTGGCAAAACAATTACCCCGTTTGGTTGAAGAGCGGACAGTCGTCGAGTGGGATGAAGAAAAGGGGACATTGCGTGCCTGGCGGCGCTGGCAAATTGGGCGGCTGACATTGCGGACACAGCCCTTAGCGAAACCGAGTGATGAAGCATTGCAATCCGCCTTGTTAAACTGGGTGCGCGAGCAGGGTTTGCAGGTACTGAGTTGGGATGAAAATGCACAGCAGCTTCGCACCCGCTTACACTGTGCCAGCCGTTGGTTGCCCGAAGAGAAATGGCCTGCGGTAGATGACGACTTTTTACTGGATAAACTTGAGCTATGGTTGCAGCCCTCACTGTCCGGCGTGCGGGATTTCCGAGGGTTACGGCAGGTGAATATTGCGGAGGCGTTGACACGTTTGTTGAGCTGGCAATTACGTCAACGGCTGGATACTGAGCTGCCAACTCATTACACTGTGCCGACCGGTAGCCGTCTGCCAATCCGCTATTATGCCGATCGGCCACCGGTGTTGGCGGTGCGTTTGCAGGAAGTTTTTGGCGAGCAGCACAGTCCGATGCTGGCTAGTGGGCGGGTAGCGATGGTGCTGGAGTTACTTTCACCCGCACACCGGCCACTGCAGATTACTGGCGATTTAGCTGCTTTTTGGCAAGGAGCTTATCGCGAGGTACAAAAAGAGATGAAAGGGCGCTATCCCAAGCATGTCTGGCCGGATGATCCCGCCAATACCCGGCCAACTCGCAGAACCAAGAAGTATCAGGATAAGTAAGACAATCCTCTTCCTATCGCTGAAGCCGCGCTTAGCAATAACACTAAGTTCTTGAGGGATATGGCCGAGAGCCAATAATTTCAGATGTTTCCCCTTTCCAGAATGTGAATTGGGGAACACATTAAGCCGCAATAATCGCCAATGCGCGTGGAGAGAAAGACATGTCTGGGGATGACCGCGAGCCGATAGGGCGCAAGGGCAAGAAAGCCCAACCCAAAGCTACACCGAAACGGCCATTGCGCCGGCGGCGTGATGAAGATGAATACGAAGAAGAAGACTATTTAGATGACGAAGACCACGACGATGATGACTATGATGATGACGAGGAAGAACCGATGCCAAGAAAGGTAGCATCACGTCCGCCCCGTAAAAAACGCCGTTGGCTTGGGTTATTTATCAAACTGTTCCTGGTCGGCGCTGTGGTATTGGCTATTTATGGGGTTTACCTCGATTCGCAAATCCGTAGCCGAATTGACGGCAAGGTTTGGCAATTGCCCGCCGCTGTTTATGGCCGCATGGTGAACCTTGAGCCGGGGATGTCTTACAGCAAGAAAGAAATGATCGATTTGCTGGAGGGAATGCAATACCGGCAGGTTACGCGTATGACTCGCCCTGGCGAGTTTACCGTCCAGGGCGACAGCATCGATATCTTGCGTCGCCCATTTGATTTCCCGGATGCGAAAGAAGGCCAAATTCGTGCGCGTTTGGTGTTTAAAAATGATCGGCTGGCCCAGATCCAAAACCTGGATAATCAACGCGATTTTGGTTTCCTGCGCCTTGATCCTAAGTTGATCACCATGCTGCAATCGCCTAATGGCGAACAGCGCTTGTTCGTGCCGCGCGCTGGTTTCCCTGATTTGCTGGTTGATACCTTGCTGGCGACAGAAGACCGCCATTTCTATGAGCATGATGGTATCAGCCCATATTCCATTGGCCGCGCCGTGGTGGCTAACCTGACCGCCGGCAAGGCGGTTCAGGGCGGTAGTACTCTGACGCAGCAGTTGGTCAAAAACTTGTTCCTGACCAATGAGCGTTCGCTGTGGCGTAAGCTTAACGAAGCTTATATGGCTCTGCTGGTCGATTACCGCTACAGCAAAGACAGAATTCTGGAACTGTATCTGAACGAAGTGTATCTCGGCCAAAGTGGTAGTGATCAGATTCGCGGTTTCCCATTGGCGAGCTTGTATTACTTTGGTCGTCCGGTGAATGAATTGAGCCTCGACCAGCAAGCCATGCTGGTGGGGATGGTGAAAGGGGCTTCTCTGTATAACCCATGGCGTAACCCGACTTTGGCTCTCGAACGCCGTAATCTGGTGCTGCGCTTATTGCAAAATCAGGGCGTGATTGATGCAGAGCTGTATACCATGCTCAGCGCGCGTCCATTGGGCGTGCAGCCGAAAGGTGGGGTTATCACACCGCAACCTGCTTTTATGCAGATGGTGCGTCAAGAGTTGCAACAGAAATTGGGCGACAAGATTAACGACTTGTCCGGTGTGAAAATTTTCACCACGCTAGACCCGGTGTCACAGGACGCGGCAGAAAAAGCCATCGAAGATGGGATCCCAGCGTTGAAAGCTGCCCGTCATTTGGATGATTTAGAAGCGGCAATGGTAATTGTCGACCGCTTCAGTGGTGAAGTTCGTGCCATGGTCGGGGGCGCACAGCCGCAATTTGCCGGTTTTAACCGTGCTATGCAAGCTCGCCGTTTAGTGGGGTCACTCGCCAAACCACCGACCTATTTGACCGCCTTAAGTGAGCCGGATAAATATCGGCTTAATACCTGGCTATCCGACCAGCCGCTGTCGATTAAGTTACCCAACGGCTCATCATGGCAGCCTAAAAACTATGATCGTCAGTTCCGTGGTCAGGTGATGCTGGTTGATGCTTTAGCTAACTCGCTGAACGTGCCGACGGTTAATCTGGGGATGTCTGTCGGGTTGGATCAGATAAGTGCCATGCTGCAACGCCTGGGGATCCCGAAAGCGGTCATTAATACTGTTCCGGCGATGTTGTTGGGGGCGATTGATTTGACTCCCGTTGAAGTGGCGCAGGAATATCAGACTATCGCCAGTGGCGGTAATCGCGCGCCATTATCCGCAGTGCGCTCGGTTATTGCCGAAGACGGCACCGTGTTGTATCAGAGCTTCCCGCAGGCGGAGCGCATGGTACCTGCGCAGGCCGCTTATCTCACTCTTTATGCAATGCAACAAGGGGTTGCCCGCGGGACATCTCGTTCATTATCGGTGAAATTCTCAAAATACAATCTGGCCGCCAAAACCGGTACAACCAATGATCTGCGTGATAGTTGGTTTGCCGGTATTGATGGCAAAGAAGTGGCGATTGCCTGGGTGGGGCGCGACAATAATGGCCCGGCCAAATTGACCGGTGCTAACGGCGCATTGACGCTGTATCGCCGCTATCTCGAGAATCAAACTCCATTACCGCTGGTATTGCAGCCACCAGAAGGGATTAGCCAGATGAACATTGATTCGGCTGGGAATTTTGTCTGCGGTGAGGGCAGCGGCATGCGCTCAATCCCTGTTTGGACTGAAAATCCGCAAGGATTGTGTCAGGCGGCTCAACCTGCGGAACAAACCAAACCCGATGGTGATGGTGTCGCGGGCTGGATTAAAGACATGTTCGGCCAGTAAAGCTTTATCGGCTGGCACGGTAATCATGACCGTGCCAGTCTCTCCCTGCCGTACTTGCCACCGCAGGGCCACCTCTGTGTACTCATCTTCTGTATTTCGCCCAAGTAAATCGTCTGGCTTTGCGCTTGCAGTTCGCCGTGGGTTACGCATAAACTACTCGCTTTGATAATTATTATCGTTTCGATTCACTTTCTCGTTATTTATCGATAACGTTCGGGTTGCAATAACAACTACACCCGTTAACTTTTTCAATCGCAGGGCACCATCTTGGACCAACAGGCAAGCCAATCCAGCGTATTTTCACTCCGTGAACTGAGTTTTTCAGTTCCTGGTCGAACTTTATTGCAGCCATTGTCACTGACCTTTCCACAAGGAAAAGTTTGCGGGCTTATTGGACATAATGGTTCCGGCAAATCGACACTCTTAAAAATGCTGGGTCGTCATCAACCGCCCTCCAGTGGCGAGGTGTTGTTGAATGAGGTGACTTTATCTCAGTGGGATAACAAAGCCTTTGCTCGTGAAGTGGCCTATTTGCCACAGCAATTGCCCGCAGCAGAAGGGATGACAGTGCGTGAGCTGGTAGCGATTGGCCGTTATCCATGGCATGGCGCGCTCGGGCGTTTTCGTCAAGAGGATCGTGAACAGGTGGAAGAAGCCATTGCGCTGGTAGATTTAAAACCACTGGCAAATCGGTTGGTTGACAGTTTATCGGGTGGTGAACGCCAGCGAGCATGGCTGGCGATGATGGTGGCGCAAAATAGCCGGTGCCTGTTGCTCGACGAGCCGACCTCGGCGCTGGATATTGCTCATCAAGTTGAGGTGCTGGGGCTGATTCAGCGCCTTAGCCGTGAGCGCGGCCTGACCGTTATTGCTGTATTGCATGATATTAATCTGGCCGCCCGCTATTGCGACCATTTGGTGGCGTTACGTGGTGGCGAGATGATAGCGCAAGGCCCGGCGGATAGCCTGATGCAAGGTGCTGTACTGGAACAGATTTACGGTATTCCTATGGGAATATTGCCGCATCCGGCCGGTGGTGCGCCGGTAAGTTTCGTATATTAATGAAAATGCATTTACCCATGGAACAGCCCGATTTAATGTCACCTGACCTGACACGGCGCAGATTGCTCACCGCATTGGCTTTGTCACCATTATTGTATTCATTGCCCGGATGGGCGGCTAATTCCTCCAAAATTGATAGTCGCAGGGTTGTCGCGCTCGAATGGTTGCCTGTGGAGTTATTGCTGGCTCTCGGGGTTACACCGTATGGCGTGGCGGATACGCATAATTATCGGTTATGGGTTGAGGAACCGGCATTACCTGCCAGTGTGATTGATGTAGGGCAGCGTACGGAACCTAATTTGGAATTGTTACAACAAATGGCTCCGTCACTGATTTTGATGTCAGAAGGTTTTGGCCCCTCGCCGGAAAAACTTGCGCCGATAGCGCCTTCGATGAGCTTTGCTTTTAGTCAACAGGGCAGTTCGCCGCTCGCAGTTGGTAAGCACTCATTGCGTGCGCTAGGCCAGCGGCTGGGGTTGGAAACGGTTGCTGAGCAGCATATCGCTGATTTTAACCGCTTTATGCAAACTGCTCGGCAACACTTCTCTGATACTCGTGAGACATCATTATTGATGTTTTCCCTGTTGGATACTCGCCACGCATTGGTCATAGGCCAAGGCAGCTTATTCCAAGATGTATTAAACGAATTGAATATTAAAAATGCCTGGCAGGGTGAGACCAATATGTGGGGCAGCGCTGTCGTGGGAATTGAACGTTTAGCCACGGTAAAACCAGGGCGAGCAATGTGTTTTGTCCATGGTAATAGTGAGATGTTACAACAGGTTACCCGCACGCCATTATGGCAGTCCATGTCATTTGTTCGCCAAAATCAGTTACAGATACTGCCCGCGGTGTGGTTCTATGGCGCAACATTGTCAGCCATGCGATTTGTACGGTTGTTGACGTCAGCGTGGGGTCAATCTTCATGATGGCAAAAAATCCACGTAAAAGTTGGCTTTTACCTGCCAGCTTATTTGGCTTACTGCTAATTTTTGCAGTGGCATTAACACTGTATAATTTTAGTCAGGTACTGCCGGCCCCACTCTGGGGCACTGCACTATGGCAGCCCGATAGTGATGATGTGCGCCAAATGCTATTCCATTACAGCCAACTTCCCCGGTTGGTGGTGGCACTGCTAACCGGCGCCGGATTGGGGCTGGTGGGGGTTTTGTTCCAGCAGGTATTGCGCAACCCACTGGCTGAACCGGCCACTCTGGGTGTCGCGGCCGGTGCTCAGCTTGGCCTGACTATCGCGACATTATGGATGTTACCCGGTGGTGAATTGACCCGCCAACTGGCCGCGATGGCCGGTGGTATCATTATTGGCGTGTTGGTATTTGGTGTCGCCTGGGGCAAACGTATGTCGCCAGTTACACTGATATTGGCAGGGTTGGTTCTCGGACTTTATTGCAGTGCAGTCAGTAACTTGCTGGCACTATTCAATTATGATCAACTGCAAGGATTGTTCCTGTGGAGTAGCGGTGCCCTGAATCAACAAGATTGGAGCACGGTGCAGTTTTTGCTGCCTCGCTTGCTGATAACCGGTGTATTGGCTGCTTTATTGATTCGTCCCTTAACCTTGCTCGGTCTGGATGATGGTATCGCCCGTAATCTGGGTTTAGGGTTATCGTTAGCACGGCTAAGTGCGTTAGGGGTGGCAATCCTATTCAGCGCAATGTTAGTTAATGCTGTCGGTGTCATTGGTTTTATTGGCCTATTCGCTCCTTTACTGGCAAGGATTTTGGGTGCTCGCCGATTATCACAACGTCTGATGTTGGCTCCGATATTGGGTGCTTTGCTGCTGTGGGTAACGGATCAGAGCCTTATCTGGCTGGCACAAGTTTGGCAGGAAATTCCGACGGGTGCGGCCACCGCGCTAATTGGCGCACCACTCTTATTATGGCTGTTGCCTCGCCTGCATAGCGCGACGGTACCCAGTATGGATTTTGGCGACAATGTTCCTGCTGAGCGGCAGTATCTGGGCTTATGGCTCAGTGGCGGTTTACTGATATTGCTAGCCGGCTTAGCGCTGGCACTCATGTTTGGTCGTGATAGTCATGGTTGGAATTGGCTCTCCGGGGATGATATTCAGGCATTATTGCACTGGCGCTGGCCACGGGTATTAGCTGCATTGGCCGCTGGTGTGATGCTGGCAGTTGCGGGAACATTAATTCAAAAACTGACGGGTAACCCAATGGCCAGCCCCGAGGTGCTAGGGATAAGCTCCGGGGCGTCTTTCGGTGTTGTTATCATGATGTTTATCGTGCCGGGCAATGCGCTAGCTTGGCTACTACCTGCCGGGAGTTTGGGGGCGGCGGCAACCTTATTACTGATTTTAGTGGTGGCGGGCCGCGGAGGGTTCTCGCCCGGCCGCATGTTATTGGCAGGGATTGCGTTGAGCACCGCTTTTACCACGGTGATAACCATGTTGCTGGCCAGTGGTGATCCGCGGATGCGTGGTTTGCTGACATGGATCTCAGGTTCTACCTATGCTGTTGATGGGCCACAAGCATTGAGTACCGGTGCCATTGCCTTGGTTTTGGTTGCATTAGCCCCACTTTGCCGCCGTTGGCTAATGATTATCCCCTTGGGGAGTGTGACAGCCAAAGCCCTCGGTGTTGCGCTTGCGCCCAGCCGGTTAGCCATCTTGCTACTGGCGGCCACTATGACGGCTGCGGCCACATTGACTGTGGGGCCATTAAGTTTTGTCGGTTTGATGGCACCTCATATGGCCCGCATGCTGGGCTTCCGTCGTGCTATCCCACAGTTATTTATTGCAGCTATCTTGGGTGGTTTATTGATGGTCTTTGCTGATTGGTGTGGCCGGATGCTGTTATTCCCGAATCAGATCCCTGCGGGCTTATTGGCGACGTTTATTGGTGCCCCGTATTTTGTTTATTTATTACGTAAACAAGGGCGGTAGCCAAATTTTATCAATTATTTCATCGGCTTTGGGTAGTATTATATCTACGGCTTAAGTTGAGATAGTAGCCTATTCTGTAATAAGTAAAGCCATCTGAAAGACTTTATAATATTAATCGATATTAAGTTAGTTACATAAAAATTGAGCAAGTATGAGTTTTGTTTTTTCGCCATCTCCCAGACCGGGAGATGGCGAATTAATTGAGATTAAAGCTTAGCAAAGCTGCGGCGAGCGGCATCCACTGTGTTCTGGATATCTTCTTTGCTGTGCGCCACTGACATAAAGCCGGCTTCAAAAGCAGAAGGAGCCAGATAAATGCCTTCTTCTAACATCAAATGGAAGAAGCGCTTGAAGCGCTCAACGTCGCAGTTCATCACATCCTGATAGCAAGTCACGGTTGGGGCATCAGTGAAGAATAAACCAAACATCCCGCCGACATGGTTCACGACCAATGGAATATTCTCTGCTTTCGCGGCATGGATCAGGCCTGTTGCCAGTGAGTCCGTTAATTCAGTCAAGGTTTCATGGACACCGACTTGGGCAACTTCTGTCAGGCAGGCAAAACCGGCCGCCATGGCGATTGGGTTGCCGGATAGTGTACCCGCCTGATAAACCGGACCTGTTGGCGCCAGAGCATCCATGACATCGCGACGGCCACCAAACGCACCTACCGGCATACCGCCGCCGATGATTTTACCCAGACAGGTTAAATCAGGGACAACATCGTAATAATCCTGCGCTCCGGCTAATGCCACGCGAAACCCGGTCATGACTTCATCAATAATTAGCAGCGCACCAAACTCATCACATAATGTGCGCAAGCCGGGGAGGAACTCTGGTAAAGGGGGAACGCAGTTCATGTTACCGGCGACAGGTTCGACAATTATACAGGCGATATCTTGCGGATATTGTTCAAAGGTTTCGCGCACTGAGGCTAAATCATTATAGGTGCAAGTCAGCGTGTGCTTCGCAAAATCTGCGGGGACACCTGGCGAGTTAGGTTGGCCTAGTGTCAGGGCGCCCGAACCGGCTTTTACCAGTAGGCAATCAGCATGGCCATGATAGCAACCTTCAAACTTGATAATTTTATCGCGGCCAGTAAAGCCTCGGGCCAAACGAATAGCACTCATGGTCGCCTCAGTACCGGAGTTGACCATTCGCACCATATCCATCGTGGGGACTAAATTGGTAACCAATTCAGCCATTTTGACTTCCATCTCTGTTGGCGCACCAAAGCTTAGACCGCGTTCGACGGCTTCAATCACGGCCTGACGAATTGCCGGGTGATTATGCCCCAAGACCATTGGCCCCCAAGAGCCAACATAATCAATATAGGCTTTACCATCCACATCAAATAAATAAGCGCCATCAGCTCGCTCAATGAATAATGGAACGCCACCGACACCGCTGAATGCGCGCACCGGAGAGTTAACCCCGCCTGGGATTAGCTGTTTTGCCTGGGCATACAGACTTTCGGATTTACTCATAAAACGGCTCCTGAATTGGGCGACATTAACATTGGCAACATCAGCCTTGGCAATAAACAATGCTGCTTATTCTAAAGAACTGGCAGCGGTTATCAAATGATTGGATATATTTAACCGCTAGCATGCGCGATGTGCCGCAAACTGAAGAAAAAGCCTTTTCTGAGCAAGATCATTTCATTGGCGTTTAAGTAGGCACACTCTCAACGTCTAAGCTAGACTCATATTGCGAATTTGTATTACTTATTATTCAACTTACAAGCATAAAAACTATGACTGATTCAACGCAAAATATACCTGCTGAAGGCATTTCAGAAGTCAAACGTGGTCGCTTTATCCATGCTTTGGTTAATCGTGATACTACACCCTTAGTTATCCTTATCATGGCGGCCGTGGTAGGTGTGGTCACCGGTTTATTAGGGGTTGCTTTTGATCGCGGCGTCGATTGGATCCAGCAAGAAAGGTTGGCGACCCTCGCTAAGGTTGCTAACAATGCGATTTTAGTGTGGCCGTTGGCTTTTATTATGTCGGCATTGCTGGCAATGATAGGTTATTTTCTGGTGCGCCGTTTTGCTCCAGAGGCCGGTGGTTCGGGGATACCTGAAATAGAAGGGGCGATGGAAGAAATGCGGCCAGTTCGCTGGTGGCGGGTCATTCCAGTCAAATTTATTGGTGGCCTTGGTACGCTCGGGGCTGGCATGGTGTTAGGGCGAGAGGGGCCAATGGTGCAAATGGGGGCCAATAGTGGGCGGATGATCGTCGATATTTTCCGTCTGCGCAGCTCTGAAGCTCGCCACTCTTTATTAGCGACCGGTGCGGCTGCGGGGCTGTCTGCCGCGTTTAATGCTCCGCTGGCTGGAATCTTGTTTGTTATTGAAGAGATGCGTTCGCAGTTCCGCTACAGCCTGGTATCCATTAAAGCAGTATTTGTGGGGGTGATAACCTCAACGATTGTTTACCGCTATTTTAATGGTGAGCGCGCAATTATTGATGTTGGCAAGCTCAGTGATGTGCCGCTGAATACCTTGTGGCTCTATCTGTTGCTGGGCATTATTTTCGGTGCAGTGGGAGTGATGTTCAATGCGCTAATATTCCGTTCTCAAGATATGTTTATGCGTTTTCACGGTGGTGACTGGCGCAAACTGGTGCTGATAGGCGGTTTATTGGGGGGGATGTGTGGTTTACTCGCATTGATTCACGGCGAAGCTGTCGGGGGTGGTTTTGCATTAATTCCTATCGCGGTAGCCGGTAATTTCAGTATTGGTATGTTGCTTTTTATCTTTGTTGCCAGGGTGATAACCACTTTGCTGTGTTTTGGTTCTGGTGCTCCGGGCGGGATATTTGCCCCAATGTTGGCCCTGGGAACTATTCTGGGAACCGCTTTTGGCTTATCTTGCGCGCACTTTTTCCCTGAATACTCTATTGATGCAGGTACTTTTGCTATTGCTGGAATGGGGGCACTGTTTGCCGCCTCGGTACGGGCACCTCTTACCGGGATCGTACTGGTGTTGGAAATGACCGATAATTATCAGCTCATTTTGCCCATGATAGTGACTTGTCTGGGGGCGACCTTAATAGCGCAATTTATGGGCGGTAAGCCCTTGTATTCAGCTATTTTAGCCCGCACATTACAAAGACAAGAGCAGGCAGCAAAGGCTGCTGAGCAACAAGCTGTGGTTGAAAGTAGCACTCAAACAGGTAGATAATATATAACATTAGGCCACAATACTTGAATGAACTACTCGGGTATTAGATAATCAAAATACAGATCAGGCTGCCATTGTAGTAACCTGCACCTCGAACACCGGTTGGGAGTAATGAGTATGAGCGACGAAACAGTACTGCCCCTGCAGTTTACCGAGGCAGCGGCAAAAAAAGTGAAACTGCTGATTTCTGATGAGGAAAATCCAAATCTGAAGCTGCGGGTTTACATCACCGGTGGTGGATGCAGCGGGTTCCAATACGGCTTTACTTTTGATGACCAGATAAACGATGGTGATATGACCATTGAAAAGCAAGGTGTTGAACTGGTCGTTGACCCAATGAGCCTGCAATATCTGGTTGGCGGTGCAGTGGATTATACCGAAGGGCTGGAAGGTTCTCGCTTTATTGTGACAAACCCAAATGCGAAGAGCACTTGTGGGTGCGGTTCTTCTTTCAGCATTTAATTTACCCTTAACAGCAATTTATTCTTAATAGCAATGAGTTAGGGTATAAGAGCACGGCTAAATTTTCGATAAAAAAAACCGCAGCTTTAACAACTGCGGTTTTTTTATATCTGAATATTACCATTCTACAGTAATCAATTGCGCCATCTGGTCGGCACGGGTTTTGCTAACATGTGGGTCATTTGATGCAATAAAAGAATGGCTGATTTTAGGTTCCGCAACCAATCCGTTTCCTCTATGACACTGTATTTCTGGATAATTCATTTTTGGATCATTCACTACGTGTTCGTTTTGATTCGGCGATTGCACCTGGCAAGATGGCACTATAGTCAGATGTAAATCTATTGTGCCGCTTAGCCCCTGGGCTAGCGACGGACTGACAAGAAAGACCAGCCAAAACATCAACATAAAATATTTCATGATTTTATAACTACATTATTTTTAACTGCCGCCACCCGAGTCGGTAGCGATAACTCTAAACATCGGCTAATTATTTAAAAACTTGAAGATTTAACTCACACTAAAATACGTATTTCATCTTAAATTACAGCGCTAATAAGAAGCCTTGTAGACTCGGCAAGAGCCTACAAGCACGTACATTGTATAAAATATATGCTACGTCTGGCAATCAGGAACTGAATATTTACAACTAATGCTCGATTTCAAATGTCGGCAGTTTCAAACGCCAGCGGATAGCGGCAAGTCTAATGCCAAGAGTTATCACCATGCCGAGCATCATTGCTTGTTGCAGCGGCATGCCAAAAGTATAAAACGCCGTAGCATGCACAATGCCGCCAATGATACAGGCGGTGGCATAGATTTCAGTCCGTAGGATCATTGGGATCTCGCGGGCTAATACATCACGGATAATTCCCCCACCGACACCCGTTATGACACCCATACAGATAGCAACTAAGGGGCTGGCATCGGCAGCAAACGCTTTATTGACCCCGATACCCACGAATACCGCCAGGCCGATAGCATCCAGCACGGGCAATATCCATTTTGGTGTTCGTCGTGGCTGTCGCACCAGCAAAATAGTTGCCAGGCAAGTTACCATCGCGACCACCAAGTCAGTGGGATCTTTTACCCAAAATACGGGGCCATTAGCTAAGGCCATATCGCGTATTGTCCCCCCGCCAACCGCAGTCACGACACCCAAAACTAACACGCCAAAGGGGTCCATGCGCAACTTCCCCGCCAGCAATACACCAGAAATAGCAAATACCGCAGTACCTAAAATATCCAGCCAATAGACCAGCATTAATGTGACTCCGCCACAGAGGATGGAAGACTGGCCATTTGTTGGCACAGTTGTTTAGCGGCCAGCACAATTCGTGGGCCAGCACGATTAAACCAATCCTCATTGAGCGTTATCACCGGTACTGTAAGCTGGGGCTGCCAAAAGGTGTGGATATTATCAGCCTGAGACTTATCACCACTCACCACTATCACCTGTGGTTGGCGTGTCATAACTTGCTCACGACTGACCTGAGGCCATGGCACGCGGCTGCCCGCAAAAATATTTTCCCCACCACAGAGGGAAATAACTTCGCTCTGTAATGTATGTTCTGAACTGGTAAATAGCGGTTGAGTACCAAATTGCAGGAAAGTACGTAACGGCTGACTGCGGGCATTATTGTTTCGTAACTCAATGACTTCCTGACGTAATTGCTCCGCAGCCTGATGTGCTTGCTCCGGATGTGGGCTGTATTGCGCCAGTTTATCCAGATCATCTGCAATTTGATCAATATTAACGGGATCAGAATAGAAGATCGGAATACCAAAAGAAGCCAGTTGATCCAACGGGCGTTGTGGATTTCCTCCGCGCCATGCGAGGATCAAATCTGGCTTTAATGCCAAAATACGTTCGACATTTACCCCTTGCCAAGAAGCGACATGTTCCAGCTTTTTAGCCGCTTCGGGATAGTCAGAGTAAGCACTTACTGCAACCAGTTTATCCCCAAGCCCAGCAGCATAGGCCAACTCAGTGGTGCTGGGAGACAAACTGATAACCCGCTCTGCCGCCAGCGCTAATTTGGTAAACAGGCTGAGCAACAATAATATCGCTGCCAGGGGCAGGATTATTGTTGCTCGTGCCAAGGGGGCAATATTGAGTCGCACCATTAACCGCGCTGAGCCAGTGTAGTTAACATTGCTTCAATCATCAGAGTTGACTGTTTTGCGGCGACAACCAGGAATTCATCAAAACTCAGATGAGACTCTTGATCTGCGACGTCAGAAATAGCGCGAACCACAACGAAAGGTGTTTTGAAGAGATAGCAAACATGGCCGATAGCCGCAGCTTCCATTTCAACCGCCGCCACACTCGGGAAAGTCGCGCGAATTCGGGCCAAAGGGGCTGCCCCATTGATAAAAGCATCGCCACTACAAATCAGGCCACGCACTGCATTTAAATTCAATGTCTTGATGCAACTTTCAGCCAGCGCAATCAGCTCAGGCGCGGCGACGAAAGCTGCCG
Source organism: Yersinia canariae (assembly GCF_009831415.1). Taxonomy (NCBI): domain Bacteria; kingdom Pseudomonadati; phylum Pseudomonadota; class Gammaproteobacteria; order Enterobacterales; family Yersiniaceae; genus Yersinia; species Yersinia canariae. The sequence continues at coordinate 911,362 of NZ_CP043727.1, forward strand.
GGCAACCCGCCATTTGCCCTGGTTCATAGCCAAAAGCAGTCACATCGGCATCGTGATAACGGACTTCAGTAGAAACCACGATATCGCCGACTTTCAGGCTAGAGGCTAGGCCACCCGCAGAACCGGTATTGATAACAATGTCTGGCTGGCAATGCTCTAACAATAGAGTGGTGCCCATCGCTGCAGACACTTTACCAATACCGGATTTCAGCAAGGCAACATCAACACCATTGAGTTTGCCGGTGTAAATCTCACAACCCGCGCGTGCTAAGGTTTGGCGATTTTCAATTTTGTCACGCAGCAGTGTGACTTCTTGTTCCATTGCACCAATAATGCCTACTTTCATATAGATACCCGCTGATATTAAAGAATAGATTAATCTGTAATGTCCAGTACACAGTTTATCAGGTAAGTGAGATAGTCGGGTAGTTCACCAAAGATAATGCGTAATGTGCCGCAGTTCACACGTAATCAATTGCATCTTCTTCTGAGAGTGGGTATCACTGTTTATTCCTTTTGTACTTGAAATTACGGCGGTGTTAGCGGTTCTCACACATCCGAATCACCGACTTATGTCAGCTCATCGGGATATACTTGTTTGCTGTCATGCCGTAATACCAATGACTTTTGGGATACACTTAAATACTCAGGGGGTAACATGTCCGGGATCGACTTTAAACAGAAAATTAGTTTTCAGCGGCCATTTGGTAAACCCAGTTCGGCTGAAGATGAATATGAAATTACCCGAGTATTTGAAAGTGATCGCGGTCGCATTGTTAATTCTGCCGCTATTCGGCGTCTACAGCAAAAAACACAAGTCTTCCCGTTGGAGCGCAATGCAGCTGTCCGCAGCCGCTTAACTCATTCGCTGGAAGTTCAACAGGTCGGCCGTTATATCGCCAAAGAGATCCTCAATCGCTTTAAACAAGATAAAAAAATCACTGCCTACGGGTTAGATAAATTACTGGATCCTTTTGAAAGTATTGTAGAAATGGCATGTCTGATGCATGACATTGGCAATCCGCCCTTTGGCCATTTTGGTGAGTCGGCAATCAATAATTGGTTTACTAAACAAATGGACCCTAATGGAGGAGGCGCTGAGCTGCGGGGCAAAGATCAATGCAAAGTTAACGTATTAAAACTGCGGGAGGGAGAAACTGAGCTTAATATTCTCCGCAGTAAAATCCGCCATGACTTAAGCCAGTTTGAGGGCAATGCACAAGCGATTCGATTAGTTTATAGCTTATTAAAGCTGAATCTTACTTATGCACAGGTTGGCTGCATTCTTAAATATACGAAACCGGCTTATTGGTCAGGTGATATTCCGGACTCCTATCACTATTTGATGAAGAAGCCAGGATTTTATCTCGCGGAAGAAGAGTATGTTAAAGATTTACGTCGTGAACTCAATATGGGGGAGTTTAACCGTTTCCCGCTGACCTATATTATGGAAGCTGCGGATGATATCTCTTATTGTATTGCTGACTTAGAAGATGCTGTCGAAAAAAATATCTTCAGTGTTGAACAACTTTATGACCATATGGTGCAAGAGTGGGGTGAAGTGAGTCATGGTGATTTGTTTGATAAAGTGGTGGGCGGTGCATTTCGTCAATTAGGGCGCGGGCAAGGTCGGCGTAGTTCTGAAGATCAATTCTTTATGTATTTACGGGTTAATACCGTCGGAAAATTAGTTCCGCATGCAGCACAGCGTTTTATTGAGAATCTATCAGAAGTATTTTCAGGTTCGTTTAATCATGCTTTATTAGAAGACTCCAGCCCAGCATGTAAATTACTGCAAATTTTTAAAAAGGTAGCAGTGAAACACGTATTCAATTATCCAGAAGTAGAACAGCTTGAATTACAAGGATATAGAGTTATTAGTGGGTTGCTTGATATTTATAGCCCGCTATTGGCTATGCCACAAACGGCATTTACACAATTAGTGGCAGAAGACAGCCATCGAGAGTACCCGATTGAGACTCGTTTGTTCCATAAGTTGTCAACGAAGCATCGCCTGGCCTATGCGGAATCAGCAGAGCGGTTACGTAATTTATCGCCAGAACAACATGAGATATATGAATATTATTATCGTGCGCGTTTAATTCAGGATTATATCAGTGGTATGACAGATCTTTATGCTTATGATGAATATCGCCGTTTGATGGCTGCGGAATAGTATGCAGAAAAACTAAAGTGTCCGTTTAATTAACTATAGATTTGTAAAGACGGACAATATTTTTTACTTTTCCAATTATTGGTTATCTGAACTTCATCCCCCATATTTAATCTTACTATGCAAGACGACTATATCCTTCTTACTTGAAATTGTTGTGGTGTTAGCAGTTAGCATTCACCCGATTTACTAAATTGAGTTAGATTCTCGGGTTCATCTGCTGTATCTGCAGCACATCATCTATTACGGGATAAGTCTGTTATACACCATTTTATTGACTCATTATTAATTGTATAGCGAGAACCAGAATACATGAAAAAAACAACTTTAGTGTTAAGTGCATTGGCATTGAGCATCGGTTTAGCCATGGGGCCGGTTTCTTCTGCCATTTCGGCAGAAACAGCTTCTTCCAGCAGCCAGCAGCTCCCTAGCCTGGCGCCAATGCTAGAGAAGGTAATGCCTTCGGTTGTGAGTATTAATGTGGAGGGGAGTGCTCAGGTCAGCAATGCCGGTGCCGGCGGCATTCCACCACAGTTCCAGCAATTCTTTGGTGATGATTCGCCATTCTGTCAGGACGGTTCCCCGTTCCAGGCTTCCCCGATGTGTCAGGGAGGCGGGCCAGGGAGTAAAGGTGGCGCACCGAGCAAGCAGGATTTCCGTGCGCTGGGCTCAGGTGTCATTATTGATGCCGCTAAGGGTTATGTCGTTACCAATAACCATGTGGTAGATAATGCAACCAAAATCAATGTGAAGTTGAGTGATGGCCGCAGCTATGAAGCGAAAGTGATTGGTAAAGATCCACGTACCGATATCGCCTTATTACAGCTGAAAGATGCTAAAAACCTCACTGCGATTAAAATTGCTGATTCCGATCAACTGCGTGTCGGGGATTATACCGTTGCAATTGGTAACCCCTATGGGCTGGGTGAAACCGTAACCTCTGGTATTGTGTCAGCATTGGGTCGTAGTGGTTTGAATGTGGAAAACTACGAAAACTTTATCCAGACTGATGCGGCCATTAACCGTGGGAACTCTGGTGGTGCTTTGATCAATCTGAACGGTGAGCTGATCGGGATTAACACTGCTATTCTGGCACCTGATGGCGGCAATATTGGTATCGGTTTTGCTATCCCAAGTAACATGGTGAAAAACCTGACATCTCAGATGGTTGAATTTGGTCAGGTTAAACGCGGTGAGCTGGGCATCATGGGCACAGAGCTGAACTCTGAGCTGGCGAAAGCGATGAATGTTGATGCACAGAAAGGCGCCTTTATTAGTCAGGTATTGCCAAAATCAGCTGCGGCTAAAGCAGGGATTAAAGCGGGTGATGTGATTGTCAGCATGAATGGTAAAGCTATCAACAGTTTCGCTGGCTTCCGTGCTGAGATTGGTACTTTGCCAGTGGGCAGCAAAATGACCTTAGGTCTGCTGCGCGAGGGTAAACCAGTCAATGTGGAAGTTACATTAGAGCAGAGCAGCCAAACGCAAGTTGATTCCGGTAATCTTTACACCGGTATTGAAGGGGCGGAGCTGAGCAACTCTGATGCGAATGGTAAGAAAGGCGTGAAAGTTGATAGTGTGAAACCTGGTACCGCTGCTGCACGTATCGGCCTGAAAAAAGGCGATATTATTATGGGTGTTAACCAGCAACCGGTCCAGAATCTGGGTGAGTTGCGGAAAATCCTTGATACCAAACCATCAGTATTGGCGTTGAGCATTCAGCGTGGTGATACTTCACTCTACTTGTTGATGCAGTAATAGCTATTGATACAGTGACGGCTATTTATGCAGTAAAAGCATAAATATCACAAAAAAGGGCACAGCCGTTTATCGGTGTGCCCTTTTTATTTCAGCCCAAAGCCGCATTGGTATCAGGCTGCGCCTAAATAACTTCGTGCGGCGTAGCGGACGTTATCTATTTCATCTAACAACTCAAGCCATTCAGGTTGTAAGTCTTGTAAATCAGTTTGTTGGCGTAATTGCTGTTCAATTGTCATACACAATTGCCTCAGCCGAGGTACACCGCTACATGCGCAACTGCCATGGAGTTTATGAATCAGATTCAGAATATCATCATCATGGCTACCGGCCAGAATCGCCTGCACGCGCTCCGTCACTTGTGGCGTAAACTCTAACAACATGGTCAACAGATCTTTGGCCAGCGACTCTTTATTGGCCGCTTGCCTTACTGCCAGCGGCCAGTCTATTGATCCCTCACATTCAGATTGTGGAATTGACTGAATGTCAGACTCCACCGGCTTTTGTGGAACACAATCAGGTTGATAACGTGAAAGGGCTTGTATCAGCCGAGCTTCATCAATAGGTTTTGCCAGATAATCAGCCATTCCTAATTTTAATAATTGTTCTTGCTGCCCCCTAACGGCGTGAGCAGTGACGGCAATAATTGGGGTGTCCTGATGATGTGACATCTGGTGAATCACTTCACTGGCGCGGATGCCGTCGATTTCCGGCATTTGAATATCCATTAAAATGATGTCCAATGTATTTTCACGAGCATAGGCAATGGCCTTCGCTCCACTGTCACATAACACTGTTTCTTCGACCTGTTCTTCCAGCAACGTCCCCATTAACTTCAAGTTAGCCGGGTTGTCATCAACAGCCATCACTTTGAAAGGCAGCTTTGGTAGCTTGCGAGTTTGCTCTGCTACCGGCGATTCATAATGCACTTCTTCATAAGATAATAACGGGATTAATCGATTGGCGGAGATGGGCTTAATCAAGCACGCTTTGGCACCGATTTGCTTAAGTTGTTCAGCTTCCACCTGTGATTGGCTGGGTAGCGCTAAAATAACTTGTTCGGAAATCTTCAGGGCGGCAATCAGTTTATCTTGATGAACAGCCATATTATTGCGATATGGGATTGGCACCCCAACCAGCAGGAAATCATAATGCTGTCTCGGCAATTGCGCTAATGTCAGACTATGAGTCACCTCCAAAGGGGTGATACTGAGAATATCCAGCGTTGCTCTTGACGCCGCGGCATTGCGTTCAATATATGCCAGTGTTTTCCCTGCCAAATCTGGCATATCCGGGTGGCGGTAGGGAATGGCTTCGTTAAGATCCAAGGTCAGGTGGAAGCGGAAAGTCGAACCTCTATCGACCTGGCTGTGAAAGCTGATATCGCCACCCATTTCTTTCACCAATCTTTCGGTTATTACCAGCCCTAGGCCAGTTCCTCCGTGACGACGTGAAATACTGGCATCGGCCTGACGAAATGCCTGGAACAACTGTGCTTGCTGGGATTCGGAAATACCAATGCCGGTATCGTGAATTTCTACCACCAGAGTGACCCGCTGTGCAGTTTTGGCCTGCACCGCCACTAGAATATCAATATTGCCCTGTTCGGTGAATTTAATCGCATTACCCAGCAAGTTCGTGACTATTTGCTGCAAACGCATTGCGTCACCAATCACTTGCTCTGGAACATCATTATTAACATGCAGAGTCAGTTCCAAGCCTTTTTCATGTGCGGTGTGTGCCAGCAAAATAACGACTTCATCCAGTGCCCCGCGCAGTGGGAACGGGATATGCTCGAGAACCAGTTTTTCGGCTTCTAACTTAGAGAAATCCAGCACATCATTAATGATGCATAACAGATTGTTAGCGGAACGCTGAATAGTTTGCAGATAGTCAGTTTGAGTCGGTGTCAGTGATGTTTTCAGCGTTTGGCGGGTAAAGCCAATTACGCCATTGAGCGGAGTACGAAGCTCATGGGACATATTGGCCAGAAATTCAGATTTAATTCGTGCGGCTTCCTGCGCACGTTTTTTCGCCAACCCCAATTCGACGTTCTGGATTTCCATCTGTTCCAATGTTTCGCGCAAGTCAGATGTGGCTTGGTCGATATTTTGCTGCATCTCTTCGTGATAGGCCGCCAGCGACATAGCCATGGAATTGATGCCATTTTTAAGAATGTTCAATTCACCGAGCATATGCCCTTCAACCCGGCTATCTAATTGCCCACGGCGAATGCGGTCAACGGCATTCACCATGTTACGAATGGGGCCGGTGACATCGCGCATCAGACGATACGCAAATAAAATCGCCACACACATACAGAACAACAGCAGCAGAGTTGAAATAAAGATCTCTTTGTATTGCTGCAAGCGCACTGATTGTAAATCCAAATCCATGGCGATATAGCCCAATGGCCGATTTGTGATATCTGAATCTGAGGTTCGGTCACTGGACAAGTTGGACTCTGACACAATAGGCATGCGCAGAATCAAAGAGTCGCCGCGATAGGAAAGCATCAGCGAACTGGGAATCGGATCGCCTTTGGGCAATCTTAATTGTGAGGAATTGTAATTATAGTTAGATGTGACAAAAAGATTGTTATCTGCGTCAAAAACAGATATTGACCGAACAATATTCGAATGACGGCGATGAAGGAGATTAATCAACTGACGAACAGTATCGCGATTGCGAAAGGTCATTCCGTATTCACTGGCAACAGCCAGCGGCTCAATAATATTTGTACCAGCACTAACCAGTTGTTTTTGCAGTTCATTATAACGATTGATCATAAAGGACGTGCTAAGTAACAGCCCAAGAAGCAGCGTGGGGGCCAGGATTAAAATCATCATGCGCGCGCGAAGACTGTATTTGGTCATGGTATTCCAATGTGGGAGAATTAGCAGCTGACGAAACCGATGCTTGTACAATCAATATGGCGCAATTCTACTCTCCAAACCGACGTGTGACGACCAAACAAACGCTAACTGTGACAGTAAACTCGCTTGACCCTTTTGGTCAGGGGGTTGCGCGCCACAACGGCAAAGCTATCTTTATTCCGGGCACTTTGCCAGGGGAGCAAGCTGAAATTGAGCTTACTGAGCAAAAGCGCCAATATAGCCGCGGTAAACTTAAACGTTTGTTGAACCGATGCAGTGAAAGGGTGGCTCCAGCTTGCCCTCACTTCGGTATTTGTGGAGGCTGCCAGCAGCAGCACGCCAATAGTCAGCTACAACAGATGAGCAAGGCCGATTCACTTCGGCGTTTGATCATGCGGGAGACGGGGAGTTGCCCTGAATTAGACCCTGTTATTTGTGGGCCGGAATATGGCTATCGTCGGCGGGCAAGATTTGGCCTGTTCTACCAGACAAAGCAGCAACAATTACAAATGGGATTTCACCACAACGAATCCCATGATTTAGTTAGTGTAAAACACTGCCCGGTTCTGCGGCCCGAATTAGAGCGCTTGTTACAGCCGCTTTATCACTGCTTATCGGCCCTACAGGCCGTTCGTCGCCTGGGGCATGTGGAGCTGGTATTGGCTGATAATGGGCCGTTGATGGTTTTACGTCACCTTGATACCCTTAAAGAGGTAGATCGCGTGGCGTTAACCGACTTTGCCCTGCGAGAGGATATCGCCGTCTATCTGGCCGGTGACAGCGAGAGTTTGGAAAAACTCATCGGTGAGGAACCCTATTACCAGATTGAGGGTCTACGCTTAGCGTTTCATCCACGGGATTTTATTCAAGTCAATGATAGGGTCAACCAGCAAATGGTGGCTCAGGCTATAGCTTGGCTGGATGTGCGGCCAGATGAGCGCGTGCTGGATCTGTTCTGTGGTATGGGCAATTTTACCTTGCCGCTGGCCAAGTTTGCTCGCGAAGTGGTCGGCGTGGAAGGAGTTGCGGCGCTGGTAGCGAATGGGCAGTATAATGCACAGAATAACGCGTTGCCCAATGTGTCTTTTTTCCATGAAAATCTGGAATCTGACATCAGTTGTCAGCCGTGGGCAACACAAGGATTTGATAAAATATTGTTAGACCCCGCCCGCGCAGGTGCTGCCGGGGTCATGTCACATATAGTTAAACTGGCGCCAAAGCGGGTGGTGTATGTTTCGTGTAATCCCACTACGCTGGCACGAGATAGTCAGGTGTTGTTAGCCGCCGGTTACCGTCTTGCTCAGGTGCGGATGTTGGATATGTTTCCCCACACCGGGCATCTTGAATCTATGGCGCTGTTTATGCAGGAGCCAGGGGTCGCAAAGTAGGGAGAAGTTATGGTTGCGGTACGAAGTGCACATTTGAATCCAGCGGGCGAGTTTGCTCTCGACGATTGGATCGCCAGTTTGGGGCTTCCTAATCCGCAGTCAGGTGAGCGTTTGGCCGAAACCTGGCGGTACTGTGAGCAGCAGACGCAAAACCATCCTGATGCCCCATTGTTGCTGTGGCGTGGCCTTGAAATGGTTGAAATTCTTTCCACCCTGAGCATGGATAATGACAGTATGCGTGCGGCGCTGCTGTTCCCGCTGGTGGATGCCAATGTGGTGGATGAAGCCACTTTGACGGAGCAATTCGGCAAAAGTATTACTTATCTGGTGCATGGCGTGCGGGATATGGACGCCATCCGTCAGTTGAAAGCCACCCACAATGATTCCATGAGCTCTGAGCAAGTGGATAATGTGCGCCGTATGTTATTGGCGATGGTGGAAGATTTCCGCTGTGTAGTCATCAAGTTAGCTGAGCGTATTGCGCATTTGCGTGAAGTGAAAGATGCGCCGGAAGATGAGCGCGTGCTGGCGGCGAAAGAGTGTTCCAATATTTACGCGCCACTGGCTAACCGTCTGGGGATTGGCCAGATCAAGTGGGAGCTGGAAGACTTTTGCTTCCGTTATCTGCACCCCGATGAATATAAGCAAATCGCTAAGTTACTTCACGAGCGCCGTATTGATCGTGAGCAATTCATAGATGACTTCGTGGCTTCATTGCATAAAGCAATGGCAGATGAGGGTATCAAAGCCGACATTTATGGTCGCCCCAAGCATATCTACAGCATCTGGCGCAAAATGCAGAAGAAGTCGCTGGCTTTCGATGAATTGTTTGATGTGCGAGCCGTGCGGGTTGTCGTCGAGCGTTTACAAGATTGTTATGCCGCTCTCGGTATTGTTCATACTCACTTTCGTCATTTACCTGATGAGTTTGACGACTATGTTGCTAACCCTAAACCAAATGGTTATCAGTCGATCCATACAGTCGTGCTTGGGCCACGTGGTAAAACACTCGAAATTCAAATCCGTACTCGCCAGATGCATGAGGATGCTGAGCTGGGCGTCGCTGCGCACTGGAAATATAAAGAGGGTGCAGTGGTCGCAGGCCGCTCCGGTTATGAGGGGCGGATTGCCTGGTTGCGCAAACTGATTGCCTGGCAAGAAGAAATGGCGGATTCCGGCGAAATGCTTGATGAAGTTCGCAGTCAAGTGTTTGATGACCGGGTGTATGTGTTTACTCCGAAAGGCGATGTTATTGATTTACCAGCCGGTTCTACACCGCTGGACTTTGCATATCATATTCACAGTGATGTCGGGCACCGGTGTATTGGTGCCAAAATCAGTGGCCGGATAGTGCCGTTTACTTATCAACTACAGATGGGTGATCAGATTGAAATTATCACCCAGAAACAGCCTAACCCGAGTCGTGACTGGCTAAATCCTAACCTCGGTTATGTCACGACCAGCCGTGGGCGCTCTAAGATTCATAACTGGTTTAGAAAACAAGATAGAGACAAGAATATTCTTGCTGGCCGGCAGATGTTAGATGACGAGCTAGAGCACATGGATATCAGCTTGAAAGAGGCTGAAAAGCTACTAGTTCCGCGCTATAACATGAATTCTATGGATGAAGTGTTGGCGGCTATTGGTGGTGGTGATATCCGTCTGAATCAGATGGTTAACTTCCTGCAAGGGAAACTCAATAAGCCGACGGCAGAAGAAGCAGATTTAGAGGCTTTACGCCATCTGAATAATAAACATCAGCCAGCGCCACGCAATGCCAGCAAAGACAGTGGGCGTATTGTGGTCGAAGGTGTTGGCAATCTGATGCACCATATTGCTCGGTGCTGCCAGCCAATTCCCGGTGATGAGATTATTGGTTTTATCACGCAAGGCCGGGGGATTTCCATTCACCGGGCTGATTGTGAACAGTTAGCCGAATTACAGTCTCATGCTCCTGAGCGGATTGTTGATGCTGTCTGGGGCGAAAGCTATTCCAGCGGCTATTCGCTGGTGGTGCGGGTGACAGCCAATGACCGTAGTGGTCTGTTGCGCGATATCACCACCATTTTGGCGAATGAAAAGGTCAATGTGCTGGGCGTTGCCAGCCGTAGCGATACCAAAAAGATGCTGGCGACCATCGACATGGATATTGAGATCTACAATTTGCAGGTGCTGGGCAGGGTGTTAGCTAAGTTGAATCAGTTACCGGATGTTATCGACGCCCGTCGGCTCCACGGCAATTAGTTTTTTTTGATCTGGACGGCTACTGCGCTTTGGCAATATTGATATTGGGCTGTGCTTGCCCTCCTTGCGTACTGCGGTGCGCTTTGGGGGCTGCGCGTTGGCGGCAATCAATCTGCTGCACTCACGACGCCTCGAATGCTAAAAAACAAAAAAAAAGTGAATAAATTCAGATGACCCAATCAGTTACTCCCCATGACACCACTGCATTAGCTTTGCAACGTTTGTTAGATATTATGCGCACCTTGCGTGACCCCGAACACGGCTGCCCGTGGGATTGTAAGCAGACTTTTGACACAATTGCGCCTTACACCCTGGAGGAAACTTACGAAGTGCTTGATGCGATTCAGCGCAAAGATTTCAACGATCTTCGTGACGAATTGGGTGATTTGCTGTTTCAGGTGGTGTTTTATGCGCAAATGGGGCAGGAGCAAGGGCTATTTGCGTTCGCTGATGTCTGTCATGCCATCAGCGATAAGTTGGTGCGCCGCCATCCACATGTGTTCCCTGGCGAGTCACCAAACGCCATAGGCGCTATAATGGGCAGTGAGGCCGCATTGGCAGGTTGGGAATCGCGTAAAGCTGAGGAAAGGGCAGAGAAAGCTTTGTATTCTGCATTGGATGATATTCCTGATGCACTGCCAGCTTTGATGAAAGCCCATAAAATCCAGAAACGCTGCGCTGCTGTCGGTTTTGACTGGGATACACTTGGCCCGGTTCTGGACAAAGTCTACGAAGAGATTGATGAAGTGATGTTCGAAGCGCGACAAGCTGTCGTGGACGAAGAGAAGTTGGGCGAGGAAATCGGCGATTTGTTGTTTGCTACAGTTAACTTATCTCGTCATTTGGGCCATAAAGCTGAAAATGCGTTACAGGCAGCAAATCGCAAGTTTGAACGTCGTTTTCGTCAAGTAGAACAAATAGTTACGTCATCAGGTAAGACCATGGAGAGCGCAACACTCGATGAGATGGAATCTGCCTGGCAACAAGTTAAAAAGCAAGAAACTGAAATGTAAGGTGTTTTAATTCATTTGACCGATGGTTGTTGAATTTTAATTGCGTTAATATATTGAATTATAACGGATAGCAGGACGGTGTTCCGTGCAGTGAAAAGGGTGAAAACAACCACCGTCGCGGAGATAGTTTGTAGCGAAACCAAGGTTCGGGTATACTACTTTCCCGTCTTGGTTCTTCCATCGTCTTTAAACCTAAACTCTCAGGTTCAGCATGACAACTAATTATATTTTTGTGACCGGCGGGGTCGTATCCTCTCTGGGTAAAGGCATTGCCGCAGCCTCTCTGGCGGCTATACTTGAAGCCCGTGGCCTCAACGTTACCATCATGAAACTGGACCCGTACATCAACGTGGATCCGGGCACCATGAGCCCGACACAACACGGGGAAGTTTTTGTCACCGAAGATGGTGCTGAAACCGATCTGGATTTAGGGCATTACGAGCGCTTCATTCGCACTAAAATGACCCGCCGTAACAACTTCACCACTGGCCGTATCTACTCTGAAGTTCTGCGTAAAGAACGCCGTGGCGACTATCTGGGTGCGACTATTCAGGTTATTCCTCATATCACCAATGCAATCAAAGAACGTATCATCGAAGGCGGCGAAGGCCACGATGTCGTATTAGTTGAAATTGGTGGTACCGTAGGTGATATCGAATCCTTACCATTCTTGGAAGCTATCCGTCAGATGGCGGTCGATGTTGGCCGTGAGCATACACTTTATATGCACCTGACATTAGTTCCTTACCTGGCTGCTGCCGGTGAAGTGAAAACTAAGCCAACGCAACATTCGGTAAAAGAGCTGCTTTCTATCGGTATTCAGCCAGATGTGCTGATTTGCCGTTCTGACCGCGCGGTTCCTGCTAATGAACGGGCTAAAATTGCATTATTCTGTAATGTGCCAGAAAAAGCGGTTATCTCACTAAAAGATGTTGATTCCATTTATAAAATTCCAGGGCTATTGAAATCACAGGGCCTTGACGATTATATTTGTAAACGATTCAGCTTAACTTGTCCTGAAGCAAATCTCGCAGAATGGGAACAGGTATTATACGAAGAGTCGAATCCAGGTGGCGAAGTGACCATTGGGATGATTGGCAAATACGTAGAATTGCCCGATGCCTATAAATCTGTGATTGAAGCCTTGAAACACGGTGGGCTGAAAAATCGCCTGACGGTGAATATCAAGCTGATTGATTCGCAAGATGTTGAGACTCGCGGCGAAGAGATGCTGAAAGGATTGGATGCTATCCTTATCCCGGGTGGTTTCGGCTACCGTGGTGTGGAAGGCAAGGTTCTGGCGGCACGTTATGCCCGTGAACACAATATTCCTTATCTGGGCATTTGCTTGGGTATGCAGGTTGCACTGATGGAGTTTGCCCGCAATGTTGCGGGGATGGAAAACGCGAACTCTACAGAATTTGTGCCAGACTGTAAGTATCCGGTGGTTGCATTAATCACCGAATGGCGTGATGAAGACGGCAACGTTGAAGTGCGTACGGAAGAAAGCGATTTGGGCGGTACCATGCGTGTGGGTGGGCAACAATGTCACCTGACCGACGGTAGCCTGGTACGTCAGATGTATGGCGAACCAACCATCGTTGAGCGCCATCGTCATCGCTATGAAGTCAACAACATGCTGTTGAAGCAGATTGAAGCCGCCGGGTTACGTGTGGCAGGGCGTTCTGCGGATAACAAACTGGTGGAAATCATCGAGTTGCCAAACCACCCATGGTTTGTGGCTTGCCAGTTCCATCCAGAATTTACTTCGACGCCACGTGATGGTCACCCGTTGTTTGCCGGCTTTGTGAAAGCGGCTGGTGAGTATCAGAAGCGCCAGGTGAAATAAAATATTTGGTAGAAGGGGCGGCAGCGATGTCGCCCCCTCTGTCTGGAGTTTTAGTTTAACTTGTACTGAGGAAAATCTAATGTCCAAAATCGTTAAAGTCATCGGTCGCGAAATTATCGACTCCCGTGGTAACCCAACTGTAGAAGCCGAAGTTCATCTGGAAGGCGGTTTTGTTGGTTTGGCTGCGGCACCATCAGGTGCTTCTACTGGTTCCCGTGAAGCACTGGAACTGCGTGACGGTGACAAATCCCGTTTCCTGGGCAAAGGCGTTCTGAAAGCCGTTGCAGCAGTAAATGGCCCAATTGCTCAGGCAGTTATCGGTAAAGATGCCAAAGATCAGGCTAATATCGATAAAATCATGATCGATCTGGACGGTACTGAGAACAAATCCCAGTTTGGTGCTAACGCCATCCTGGCTGTTTCTCTGGCAGCAGCGAAAGCAGCAGCAGCATCTAAAGGCATGCCTTTGTATGAGCACATTGCTGAACTGAATGGCACCCCAGGCAAATTCTCTATGCCACTGCCGATGATGAACATCATCAACGGTGGCGAGCATGCTGATAACAACGTTGATATTCAAGAGTTTATGATTCAGCCAGTTGGCGCTAAAACTCTGAAAGAAGCGGTTCGCATCGGTTCTGAAGTATTCCATACTTTGGCTAAAGTTCTGAAAGCTAAAGGCATGAGCACTGCAGTAGGCGACGAAGGTGGCTATGCGCCAAACCTGGGTTCTAACGCCGAAGCACTGGCTGTTATCGCTGAAGCGGTAAAACAGGCTGGCTACGAGTTGGGCAAAGACGTTACTCTGGCTATGGACTGTGCTGCATCTGAGTTCTATAAAGATGGCAAATACGTTCTGGCTGGCGAAGGCAACAAAGCTTTCACTTCTGAAGAGTTCACTCACTTCCTGGAAGACCTGACCAAACAGTACCCAATCGTCTCTATCGAAGACGGTCTGGACGAATCTGATTGGGCTGGTTTCAAATATCAGACCGAAGTTCTGGGTGACAAAATCCAGCTGGTTGGTGATGATCTGTTTGTAACCAACACCAAGATCCTGAAAGAAGGTATCGAGAAAGGTGTTGCTAACTCTATCCTGATTAAATTCAACCAGATCGGTTCTCTGACCGAAACTCTGGCTGCTATCAAGATGGCGAAAGATGCAGGTTACACCGCGGTTATCTCTCACCGTTCAGGCGAAACTGAAGATGCTACCATTGCCGATCTGGCAGTGGGTACCGCAGCAGGCCAGATCAAAACCGGTTCTATGAGCCGTTCTGACCGTGTTGCTAAATATAACCAACTGATCCGTATCGAAGAAGCGCTGGGCGACCGCGCACCATTCCACGGTCTGAAAGAAGTTAAAGGCCAGTAATTACTGCGCTTTGTCTTCTGTAAAAGTTGATTGAAAACCCGCTGCGGCGGGTTTTTTTATACCTGTAGTGAGGTGTGGATTTCACCGAATTATTCAATAAATGACCACCATTATGTGCCAAAGGGCGATTCATTGCCGTCCTCACTATTCTTTATTTCGTGATGGCGACACTTTCATCTTTTGCATTTCTAATTTAAACGGGGTTGTTTGCTATTTTCCAATTAACCTATTGTTATTAATTACTTATTTTATCGAGAATAATCTGAATCTCGTTTGTAACCCCCGTCTGAATCACATCTATCACACTGCTGCCGTGCAGATAACTTATCAGCCGTTATCCTTAATGAGTACTTGAATGATTCAATAATAATTCATAAAGGAAGATAACCAATGAAACTGAAATACGTATTGTTACCGGCGATGCTTTTCTCCGGCAGTTTATTGGCGACAGATGTTACCGTCACAATGAATGAGGCGCTGCCAACTGGCAATGGCCCGGCGCTGGGTACTGTTACCGTGACCGAAACTCCTTATGGTTTACTGTTTACGCCAAATCTGACCGGACTGGTGGCGGGAATTCATGGTTTCCACCTCCATGAAAAACCAAGTTGCGCGCCGGGGCAAAAAGAGGGCAAAACCGTGCCAGCATTGGCTGCTGGTGGGCATTTTGATCCGCAAAAAACCGGAGCACACCTTGGGCCATATAGCGATAAAGGACATCTGGGGGATTTGCCGGGGTTAGTGGTTAATGCTGATGGCACGGCGACCTATCAGGTATTAGCCCCGCGTCTGAAATCTTTAGCGGAACTGAAACAGCATGCTTTAATGATCCATGCGGGTGGTGATAACTATGCTGACCACCCGATGCCCCTGGGCGGCGGCGGTGCTCGAATGGCCTGTGGTGTCATCGAGTAACGGCCTGATACAAACAAACTGGTGGCCTCGGCGTTACCAGTTTGGTCACCGCCAGGGAATCTGCGATAATCGCGCATTGGTTTGAATGACGATAGAGATACTGATGCTGTACCCGATTAATGAAATGTTCCAGACCTTGCAGGGCGAGGGTTACTTCACCGGTGTGCCGGCGATTTTCGTGCGCTTGCAGGGCTGCCCCGTCGGGTGTAGTTGGTGCGATACCAAACATACTTGGGAAAAAGCAGCTGATCGTGAAGTCGACATGCAGCGCATTATGGTGAAAACTGCTGAAAGTGATGCTTGGGGAACGGCCAGTGAACAGCAGCTACTGGATATCTTCCGTCAACAAGGGTATACCGCTCGCCATGTGGTGATAACTGGCGGCGAGCCTGCTATTTATGATTTATTCCCTTTGACGTCACAGTTGGAACACGCCGGCTACAGTTGCCAGATTGAAACCAGTGGCACTCACGAAATACAGTGTTCGCCGGCCACGTGGGTGACGGTTTCGCCAAAAGTGAATATGCGCGGCGGCCTAAAAGTATTACCACAAGCATTACAGCGCGCAGATGAAATTAAGCATCCCGTGGGGCGTTTACGGGATATCGAAGCACTGGAAGCTCTACTGGTAACACTGACAGATGACAAAAAGCGGATTATTGCGTTGCAACCGATCAGCCAGAAAGACGAGGCTACCAAACTCTGTATTGAGACTTGCATTGCCAACAACTGGCGACTCTCAATGCAGACACACAAGTATTTGAATATAGCTTGAGACGCAGGGCGTGGTAGCGCCCTGACGAAGCAATTTTATTACCCGCGATAAACACAACCCGCCGAACAGGTCTCTTTCACCATGACTGTGCTCAGTTCTGGTAATTGCGGTTTAAGCTGCTGCCAAATCCAGCTTGCCAGCACTTCACTGGTTGGATTTTCCAGACCGGGAATATCATTCAGATAGTGATGATCCAAACGTTCCCAAATTGGTTTGAATGCAGCTTTGAGATCAGCAAAATCCATCACCCAGCCGGAGTGAGCATCAACTTCACCTGTGACCTCAATACGAACCATAAATGAATGGCCGTGCAGACGACCACATTTGTGACCCTCAGGGACATGGGGCAACAAGTGGGCGGCTTCAAACTGAAAATCTTTAAATAGGGTGGTACTCATAATCTTGACCTTATTGACTCAAAAAACCGCCGCATAGTACCGGAAAGCACTGGTGCTGGCTATGAATGTGCATAATGGCGCGTGCTGTCTGGCCTGAAATATCTCACTTTATTTTCTGTAATCTACTGATTTATATTCGGATTAAATCAATCTATGGCGCAATGTCAGTGAGCAAAAACTTTCCTAATAAGTTGAGCACTTTAACTCATATCCATTACCTGAAAAACCGCTTAGTCGTTTTGGTTATTTATTATTTCCATCGCTTCTTTAATTGTTATTATCGGGATGGTTACCCTTACAAATATTAAGAATTTTGTGCTGAAAACATTCGACTGACACTGGCTAAAGCTTAAGGGAATGCGTACTGCAATGACGACTCAGGTTCCTCCTACTTCTTTACTCCCGCTATCGCCGGAGCAGTTAGCCCGCTTACAGGCGGCGGTTGGTGAGTTTTCCCCAACCCAAATGGCATGGTTATCTGGCTACTTTTGGGGCTTGGTTAACCAGCAACCCGGAGCGGTTGTTGGCGCTGCTGTGGCGGCCTCTGCGCCAGTATCTATTACCCTGATTTCTGCTTCTCAAACCGGCAATGCACGGCGTCTGGCGGAGCAGTTACGCGATGATCTTTTGGCCGCCAAACTTAACGTCAATCTGGTCAATGCCGGTGATTATAAGTTTAAACAGATTGCGCAAGAACGCTTGCTGGTGATTGTTGCTTCTACCCAAGGTGAAGGTGAACCCGCCGAAGAGGCTGTGGCACTGCATAAATTCTTATTCTCTAAAAAAGCCCCGAAATTACCAGAGACAGCTTTCGCGGTATTTGGTCTGGGCGATACTTCCTATGAGCATTTCTGTCAGGCAGGTAAAGATTTCGACAACAAATTAGCTGAGTTAGGTGCAGAGCGATTATTGGCGAGGGTGGATGCTGATGTTGAATATCAAGAATCAGCACAACAGTGGCGTCAACAAGTTGTGGCGGCATTACAAGCAAGAGTCCCCGCGCAATCGACGGCCGCGGCGGTAGTAACACAAAGCGGTGCGATTGATGAAATCACTTCCAGCCCCTACAGCAAGGCTGCGCCACTGACCGCCCAGTTATCAGTGCAGCAAAAAGTGACGGGCCGCAACTCTGAAAAAGATGTGCGCCATATTGAAATTGATTTAGGAGACTCCGGGCTGCGCTATCAGCCGGGAGATGCGCTCGGTGTTTGGTTTGATAATGACCCGGAGCTGGTTGACGAGTTGTTGGCGCTTTTGTGGCTCAAAGGTGATGAGCCAGTCAGTATTGATGGGCAGAATATGCCAGTGTCGCGCGCACTGCGCAGCCATCTTGAACTGACACAAAATACCACTGTGATTGTCGATAAATACGCCGCGCTCTCACGTGATGAAAAATTGATTACATTGCTGGCAGATAAACCGGCGCTGCAACATTATGCGAAGAATACTCCGATTGTCGATATGGTGCGTCAGGCCCCATCTGACTTGAATGCCGACCAACTGGTCGCGTTGTTACGGCCTTTGACTCCTCGCCTGTATTCCATCGCGTCTTCACAAGCTGAAACCGAAAATGAAGTGCATATCACTGTCGGTGTGGTGCGCTATGACATTGATGGCCGCCCCCGTACAGGTGGTGCTTCAGGTTATCTGGCTGACCGGTTGGAAGTGGATGGCGATATCCGCATCTTTATTGAACATAACGATAACTTCCGTTTACCGACTAATCCAGAAACACCGGTGATAATGATTGGGCCGGGCACCGGTATTGCGCCTTTCCGCGCCTTTATGCAGCAACGCGAAGCTGATGGGGCCACAGGTAAAAACTGGCTACTTTTCGGTAACCCACATTTCACTGAAGATTTTCTCTATCAGGTGGAATGGCAGCGCTATGTCAAAGACGGTTTGCTGACTCGCATTGATTTGGCCTGGTCGCGTGATCAAGCCCATAAAATATACGTACAAGACAAACTGCGCGAACAAGGCGCAGACCTGTGGAGCTGGATCCAACAAGGCGCCCATATTTACGTCTGCGGTGATGCCAATCGCATGGCCAAAGACGTTGAGCAGGTTTTACTGGATGTGGTGGCTTTGCACGGTGCGATGGATGCCGAGCAAGCTGATGAATATTTGAGTGAGCTGCGCCTGGCGCGCCGTTATCAGCGGGATGTGTACTGATGAATGAAAAACACCCAGGGCCACTGGTCGTGACGGGGAAACTTTCCGACGGCGAGCGAATGAAGTCACAAAGCAATTTCCTACGCGGGACAATTGCACAAGACTTGAATGATGGGCTGACCGGCGGCTTCAACGGCGATAATTTTCTGCTGATCCGTTTCCATGGAATGTATCAGCAAGATGACCGCGATATCCGTGCTGAACGCGCGGAGCAGAAGCTGGAACCACGCCATGCCATGATGCTGCGTTGCCGTTTGCCCGGCGGGATTATTACCCCACAACAGTGGTTGGGCATTGATAAGTTTGCCGCAGATAACACATTATACGGCAGCATCCGTATCACTAACCGCCAAACATTCCAGTTCCATGGCATTTTGAAAGGGAATGTGAAGCCGGCTCACCAGTTGCTCAATCAATTGGGGCTGGATGCACTGGCAACGGCTAATGATGTTAACCGTAATGTGCTTTGCACCTCGAATCCGGTGGAGTCCGTACTCCATCAGGAAGCTTATGAATGGGCGAAGAAGATTTCTGAGCATTTGCTACCACGGACTCGTGCTTATGCTGAAATCTGGCTGGATGCGGAGAAAGTGGCGACCACGGATGAGGAGCCAATCCTCGGTGCGACTTATTTACCTCGCAAATTTAAAACCACAGTGGTTATTCCGCCGCAAAATGATGTCGATCTCCATGCCAATGACCTTAATTTTGTTGCAGTAGCGGAGAAAGGTAAGTTAGTCGGCTTTAATGTGCTGGTGGGCGGGGGGTTATCCATTGCCCATGGTGATAAGAATACTTACCCACGTAAAGCTAGTGAATTTGGCTATATTCCATTGCAACACACTTTGGCCATTGCTGAAGCGGTTGTAACCACTCAGCGTGATTGGGGCAACCGCACTGATCGCAAGAATGCCAAAACCAAATATACACTGGAACGAGTCGGTGTTGATGTCTTTAAAGCCGAAGTTGAAAAGCGCGCGGGCGTGAGTTTCGGGGCCATCAAACCTTATCAATTTACGGGTCGTGGTGATCGTATCGGCTGGGTAAAGGGGATCGATAAAAAATGGCATTTGACCTTATTTATCGAAAATGGCCGTTTGCTGGATTACCCAGGCCGTAGCCTCAAAACAGGTGTGGCAGAAATTGCCAAAATCCATCAGGGTGATTTCCGCTTAACGGCTAATCAGAACCTGATTGTGGCGGGGGTGCCGGAAAAAGATAAAGCGCGCATTGAAGCATTAGCCCGTGAGCATGGCTTGATGGATGACAGTGTCAGCCCGCAACGTGAAAATTCTATGGCCTGTGTTTCATTCCCAACCTGCCCATTGGCGATGGCTGAAGCGGAGCGTTTCTTACCGGAGTTTGTGACTCGGGTTGAAGGGATTTTACAGCAGCACGGTATTGCTGATGAACATATTGTCCTGCGAGTCACCGGCTGCCCGAATGGCTGTGGCCGAGCTTTACTGGCTGAAGTTGGGCTGGTGGGGAAAGCCGTGGGGCGCTATAACCTGCATCTGGGCGGTAACCGCGAAGGCACGCGAATACCGCGGATGTATCGTGAAAACATCACCGAAGATGAAATACTGGCGATTACCGATCAATTGGTCGGGCGTTGGGCTAAGGAACGTCATACTGACGAAGGTTTCGGTGATTTTGTTATTCGCGTCGGTGTTATTGCTCCGGTAATAGATTCAGCTCGTGACTTTTATGATGTTCAGGAGGCGGTGTGAGCCAATTTAATCTCAATGAACTTAACGCGCTGCCGAAAGTGGAACAAGCGGCGGCATTGGCGCTGGTTAATGGGCAATTGGAGCTTTTAACCGCGCAGGAGCGTGTCAGTTGGGCATTGGAAAATCTGCCCGGTGAGTTTGTGCTCTCTTCCAGTTTTGGTA
This sequence comes from Yersinia canariae, assembly GCF_009831415.1. Taxonomy (NCBI): domain Bacteria; kingdom Pseudomonadati; phylum Pseudomonadota; class Gammaproteobacteria; order Enterobacterales; family Yersiniaceae; genus Yersinia; species Yersinia canariae. The sequence goes on from NZ_CP043727.1 coordinate 932,193, forward strand.
TTCAGGCCGCAGTTTGCTTGCATCTGGTCACGCGTCAGCAACCTGATATCCCGGTGATTCTCACTGATACCGGTTATCTATTCCCAGAAACTTATCAGTTTATTGATTCTCTGATTGAAAAACTGCAGCTCAATTTGCAGGTGTTTCGCGCGCAGCACAGCCCCGCCTGGCAAGAAGCGCGCTATGGCAAACTGTGGGAACAGGGTGTTGAGGGGATTGAGCGCTATAACGACCTGAATAAAGTTGAGCCGATGAATCGCGCACTGGAAACTCTGGGCGCTCAAACTTGGTTTGCTGGCCTGCGTCGCGAGCAATCGGGTAGTCGTGCAAAGTTACCGGTTTTGGCGATTGCGCGCGGTGTCTTCAAATTGCTGCCTATTATTGATTGGGATAACCGTCAGGTTTACCAGTATTTGACGCAAAATGGCCTGAGTTACCATCCTTTATGGGAGCAGGGTTATCTCTCTGTCGGTGATACCCATACGACTCGTAAATGGGAACCGGGCATGAGCGAAGAGGAAACGCGCTTCTTTGGCTTAAAACGTGAATGCGGTTTGCATGAAAGCTGAATGTGGCCGACACAGAATAAGGGCGCTAATAGCGCCCTTGATTTTTGCGGTAGGCTATTTTTTAGCGCCAGCTAACTGTTGAACCAAGGGCAACATGATTTGCACTGTGTCGTGTGTGCGTTTAGTGATACGGCCGGGCAAGAACTTATCCAGATAATTTAAGTTATCCAGTTGGCTTTGATGGCGGGTAGTTCCTTGTGGGAAATGCTTGCTGACAGCCCGTTGTTGGCAGCCATCTTTATTTCCTAAGGTGTAATTACTGGCCTCAACGGATAACACCGCCATTCCGGCGGCATCAAAAGCGTTTTTCTCTGCCTTGCATGGGGAGGTGACCTGGCCTTTTACTGTCGAGGCCGTAATACCATAGCGGCGAGCCAGTGTTAGCGCTTGATCCTTTGCCGCAAGGGTTGCGGGCTGATTATTGGCATTAAAATAGAGGCGATCGCCGGTAATCAGATTATCCAAATTGATCACCAACAATGTATTGGTTTTCTCTGTTGAGCTCATACGTTGCAGATAGTTTTCGGTTCCTTGGGCTCCGATTTCTTCGGCGCTGAGTGCGACAAAACGCAAATCATAGCGTAGCGGTGTGTCTTTGAGGCGCTCCGCCAACTCTAGCATCACACCTACACCCGCCGCATTGTCATCGACACCCTGTAATGTTAGGCCACCCAGGTTTTTATCTAAATCTTTGTCACTTTTCGGGGTATAGGTATCAAAATGCGCCATGATGATTATCTGCTTCTGGTCATCAGCTTTGCCGGCCACATCTTCTTTATTTGCCAATACGTTGCGAGCAGCAATCACCGACGTGGCACTGACATTTCGCCAGCTTTGCTTACCATTTTTACTGGTATAGAGATAACGCGTATTGAAACCACGTAAATTACTCTGATAGCCCATTTGCTGAAAACGATGATTGATATACTCAGCCGCCAGCAACTCTGCGGGGCTACCCGCCATACGGCCGGGAAAGTAGGTGCTAATATGGCGAACTTGCTGTTCAGCAATTTGGCCGGTGGCTGGCGATGTCGCTGCCTGAAGTGGCAGGACGGTACTTAAACTCAGCGTAAATAGTGCCCACTTTAGGCAACGGCGGGGAAACATACCGAAATATCCTTGTTAAAGTCTGCGTCATACCTGTTGGTATAGATAACGTCATTAGTATGGGATTGTTATGTCTAATAGACAATCCGTATGGCTCCTAAAGTGCAGATATTTATGTCAGCAAATAAGAAAACCACTCATAACGATAATTGGCTAACATAGCTGGGAACCTTACTATCACGCCTATATATCATTATGGAACTTGTAATTACTTTTCGTCATTTCATAAGGCCATAACCCCCCCCTATAGTCACCCTACGCTTATTATGTAATTGAAGGATGCTGTGGACTATCTACCTCTTTTTGCCGACTTGAAACGACGCCCTGTATTGGTCGTTGGCGGCGGTGAAGTTGCTGCGCGAAAAATTGACTTACTCCACCGCGCGGGCGCACAGGTGCGGGTAGTGGCACAAGCCCTCTCATCGGAACTCGAACAACAATATCAGGATGGCCGAATTAACTGGCTGGCAAAAGATTTCTTGCCCGAGCAGTTGGATGAGGTGTTTCTGGTGATTGCCGCGACTAATGATATTGCATTGAACGCGGCGGTTTTCGCGGCGGCAGATGAGCGGCATCTTTTGGCTAATGTGGTTGATGACCAGCCCCGCTGCTCGTTTATTTTCCCATCAATTGTCGACCGCTCCCCGCTGGTGGTGGCGATTTCCTCCGCCGGTCAAGCGCCGGTGCTGGCGCGCTTACTGCGCGAGAAACTGGAAGCTTTGTTGCCCAGCAGTCTGGGTGAAATGGCGGCTATTGCCGGGCGTTGGCGCGGTCGGGTTAAACAGCAGATAGCTACGATGGGAGAACGCCGTCGTTTTTGGGAAAACGCTTTCAGCGGCCGCTTTGCCAGTTTTGTCAGTTGTGGGCAGTTAGCGCAGGCCGAAGAAGCTCTGCAACAGTCATTAGAGGGGCAAAGCAGCACTCAGGGGGAGGTGGCTTTGGTAGGGGCCGGCCCCGGAGATCCTAGTTTATTGACCTTACGTGGCCTGCAAGTTATTCAACAAGCTGATGTGGTCTTATATGACCATTTAGTCAGCCCAGAAGTGCTGGATTTGGTTCGCCGTGATGCTGAGCGTATTTGTGTCGGCAAGCGGGCAGGGTCGCATTCGGTTGCACAGGAAGAAACCAATCAATTATTGGTCACATTCGCGCAGCGCGGGAAACGAGTGGTTCGGCTAAAAGGGGGCGATCCTTTTATCTTTGGCCGTGGCGGTGAAGAGCTGCAAGTTGTGGCGCGCGCAGGCATTCCGTTTCAGGTGGTTCCGGGGGTAACGGCAGCAAGTGGGGCGACGGCTTATGCTGGTATCCCTCTGACCCACCGTGACCATGCGCAAAGTGTGACATTTATTACCGGGCATTGCCGTGCTGATGGTGACGATTTGGATTGGCAGTCACTGGCCCGTGGTCACCAGACTTTGGCTATCTATATGGGCACAGTGAAAGCGGCTGAAATCAGCCGACAATTGATAATGCATGGTCGAGCCAGTACCACGCCAGTGGCGGTGATTGGGCGGGGGACACGTGCCGATCAGCAAGTTTTGACCGGGACATTGGCAGAACTGGAATCATTAGCGCATCAGGCCCCGACGCCAGCACTGCTGGTTATCGGTGAAGTGGTGGATTTACATCATCAAATTGCCTGGTTTGGGCAACAACCGCAGACTGAGCAGGCCATCAGCCCGTCAGTCGTGAATTTGGCATAAAGGATCTGTTATGGACGAAAAAAAACTCACTCATTTGCGGCAATTGGAGGCGGAGAGTATCCATATCATCCGTGAAGTGGCCGCTGAATTCGGTAACCCGGTGATGCTCTATTCCATCGGTAAAGACTCTTCTGTGATGCTGCATTTGGCCCGCAAAGCCTTCTTCCCGGGCAATTTGCCTTTCCCATTATTGCATGTGGATACCGGTTGGAAATTCCGCGAAATGTACGAATTCCGTAACCGCACGGCCAAAGCGTTCGGCTGCGAATTACTGGTGCATCGCAACCCGGAAGGTGTCGCAATGGGGATAAACCCCTTTGTTCACGGCAGCGCTAAACATACCGATATCATGAAAACGGAAGGCCTTAAGCAAGCGCTGAACAAATACGGTTTTGATGCTGCTTTTGGTGGCGCGCGGCGTGATGAAGAGAAATCTCGTGCCAAAGAGCGTATTTACTCTTTTCGTGACCGTTTCCACCGCTGGGATCCCAAAAATCAGCGCCCAGAACTGTGGCACAACTACAACGGCCAGATTAACAAGGGCGAAAGTATTCGCGTCTTCCCGCTGTCCAACTGGACGGAGCTGGATATTTGGCAATATATCTTCTTGGAAGAAATCGACATTGTGCCGCTGTATTTAGCGAAACCACGGCCAGTGGTGGAGCGCGACGGGATGCTGCTGATGGTGGATGACGACCGGATTGATTTACAACCGGGCGAAGTGATTACCCAGAAAATGGTGCGTTTTCGTACTTTAGGATGCTGGCCACTGACGGGCGCGGTTGAGTCCGAGGCTGAAACCTTGCCTGCCATTATTGAAGAGATGCTTATCTCGACAACCAGCGAACGCCAGGGTCGCATGATCGACCGCGATCAATCCGGCTCCATGGAGCTTAAAAAGCGTCAGGGATATTTCTGAGGAGCGCCCGATGAGCACAAAATTTCAAAGCCAATCTGTGGCAGAAAATCAGCCAATTTTGGAACACAACTCAATGATTTTACAAAACACTTCTATTGCCCAGCAAATTGCCAATGAAGGTGGGGTGGAAGCTTATCTGCATGCACAGCAGCATAAAACCATGCTGCGTTTTCTGACGTGCGGCAGTGTTGATGATGGCAAAAGTACGCTGATTGGCCGTTTGTTGCACGATACCCGCCAGATCTACGAAGATCAACTCACAACACTGCACACTGATAGCAAGCGCATGGGTACTCAGGGTGAAAAACTGGACTTGGCATTGCTGGTGGATGGCTTGCAAGCTGAACGTGAGCAGGGCATTACCATTGATGTGGCCTATCGCTACTTCTCGACTGAGAAACGCAAGTTTATCATTGCAGACACCCCAGGGCATGAGCAATACACGCGCAATATGGCAACCGGTGCTTCGACGTGTGACTTGGCGATTTTGTTGATTGATGCGCGCAAAGGGGTTTTGGACCAAACCCGCCGCCACAGTTTTATCGCCACGTTACTGGGTATCCGCCACTTGGTGGTGGCCGTGAACAAAATGGATTTGGTCGATTATCAGGAAAGCGTCTTTGAACAATTTAAAGAAGATTACCTGAGTTTTGCCCAGCAGTTACCAACAGACCTGAATATTAAATTTGTCCCACTGTCTGCGCTAGATGGCGACAACGTGGCTTCTCCAAGTAAGAGAATGAATTGGTATTCCGGGCCGACATTATTGGAAGTATTGGAAAGTGTTGATGTGGTCAATGCCAGTCGTCAGCAGCCGCTGCGCTTCCCGGTGCAATATGTTAATCGGCCAAATCTGGATTTTCGCGGCTACGCGGGCACTTTGTCTGCCGGTGTCGTGCGAGTCGGGCAAAAAATAAAAGTATTGCCCTCAGGAGTGGAATCCACTGTTGCGCGCATTGTCACCTTTGATGGCGATTTGGCCCAAGCGGCCCCCGGCGAAGCTATTACATTGGTATTGACGGATGAAGTGGATACTAGCCGTGGTGACTTATTGGTTGATGCCAGCGACACCCTAACATCCGCCCAAAATGCACTGGTCGACGTGGTATGGATGGCGGAGCAGCCATTGGTGGTCGGGCAAAGTTATGACATCAAAATTGCCGGGAAAAAGACGCGTGCGCGAGTTGAAAATATTCAATATCAAGTCGAAATCAACTCATTAACACAGCGTGTTGTTGAAAGTCTGCCACTTAATGGTATTGGTTTGGTTGAGTTGGCGTTTGATGAGCCGCTGGTGCTGGACAGCTATCAACGTAATCGAGATACCGGCGGTATGATCTTTATCGACAGGTTAAGTAATGTCACCGTCGGTGCTGGCTTGATCCGTGAAACTCTGGCGTCGGTTTATCAGGAAAATACGGAGTTCAGTGCGTTTGAATTGGAACTGAATGCGCTGGTTCGCCGCCACTTCCCACACTGGGGTGCGCGTGATCTGTTAGGGGGAAAATAGCGTGCACGCCGATCAAGCTAATAATGTGGGCGTAAATGAGTGGGACGGCGCGCCAGCCGACGAAAATGTTGTCTGGCATCCTCATGCCGTGACCCGAGAGGATCGTGAGCAACAACATAAGCATCAGGGCGTAGTGCTATGGTTTACCGGCTTATCTGGCTCCGGTAAATCGACAGTGGCCGGTGCGCTGGAGCAGGCACTGTTTGCCCGCGGTGTCAGCACTTACTTACTTGATGGCGATAATGTTCGCCACGGTTTGTGTCGTGATTTGGGTTTTTCTGATACTGACCGGCGCGAGAATATCCGTCGGGTTGGGGAAGTCGCCAAATTGATGGTGGATGCCGGTCTGGTGGTGTTAACCGCGTTTATCTCCCCGCATCGGACAGAACGCAAAATGGTACGAGATATGCTGGCCTCAGGCCAGTTTATTGAAGTGTTTGTGGACACGCCGCTAGAGATTTGCGAAGCCCGTGACCCTAAAGGATTGTATAAAAAAGCCCGTGCCGGTGAGCTGAGAAATTTCACCGGTATTGACTCCGTTTATGAATCTCCTGAGCATCCTGATATTCATTTGCAAGGTGAACAATTAGTAACAAATTTGATTGAACAATTGTTAGACGTGCTGCGTGGTAGAGCTATTATCAAGTCCTAAATGTATATCCTTTGTACTTGAAGCTACAGGGTTGTTAGTTGTGCGCATTTACCCGAATCACTGACTTGAGTCAGCGCATCGGGATTGATTCGCTTACCGCCTACCTATAACGCCAATAGCTTGGGTATCTATAGTCTTGTTATTACAGGCAAAACGCCCTTAGAGCGTGCCGGTATTAAACTGTGCCCACAGGATTTGTATGCAGAATATCACCCAGATTATTATTGATGAACAGCGGGATCGGGAGGAGCCGTCATACTCCTTTCTCGGGGGTGTCACTGGCTTTGTTTTCTATTGGCTGGCGTTTGCTATCCCTTTCTTTGTCTATGGCCCCAACACAGTCTTTTTCTTGCTCTATACTTGGCCGTTCTTTTTGGCCTTGATGCCGGTTTCGGTCTTGATCGGGATTACTCTGAGTATGCTGTCGCGCGGCAATGTGCTCATTACCGTGGGAGGAACAGGGGTTGCGGTGGTGTGTTTATTCTGGATGCTGTTTTCATTTCTCACCGGTTGGTGAGCGCTGAATCAGCGGGCTGTGTGATTTGACCTCAGAACAGCCCGCTTCTATTGACTCCTCGTCATACTTAAGCTGCATGTGCGTTTTTTGTGTTAAAAACCCATTGAATCAATCGCTTGAAACTTTTTAGTGACTCGAATTATTCAGGGCCATTATCTGTTAAATCTGTCGCCACTTACCCCTGTGCGGAAAGTACCTTGCTGAGGAATGCTTGAGTGCGCGGGTTGCTCGGAGCAGTAAAGATGTCTTCCGGTTTGCCTTCTTCCTGTATCACCCCTTGGTCAATAAACAATACTCGGTCGGCAACATCGCGAGCAAAGCCCATTTCATGGGTGACAACAACCATGGTCATCCCTTCCAGAGCCAATGCTTTCATTACCGCCAGCACTTCTCCCACTAATTCGGGGTCAAGCGCCGAGGTTGGCTCATCGAACAGCATGATTTTCGGCTCCATCGCCAGTGCCCGAGCAATGGCCACTCGCTGCTGTTGTCCACCTGACAGGCTGCTAGGATAAGCATCAATTTTGTCTAATAAACCGACCTTACGCAGTAACAATTCAGCCCGTTCAATAGCCTGTGCGCGTGGCAGTTTTTTGACATCCATTGGTGCCATAATCAGGTTTTCCAGCACCGTCATATGTGGGAACAGATTAAAGCGTTGGAATACCATGCCGACACTTTCACGCATACGGTTGAGGTCTGTTTTGGGGTTATGGATCTCAAAGCCATTTACGGTTATTTCGCCACCGGACAAGGTTTCCAATGCATTAATACAACGTAAAAATGTACTTTTCCCGGACCCGGATGGGCCAATGATGCAGACCACTTCTTTTGGCTGAATTTCGCATGAAATTCCGCGCAGCACATGGGTTTCGCCAAATTGTTTTTGCAGGTTATGTACGTGAATCACTTTTACCGAACCTCTTTTCCATATGCCGCACTAACAGCGAAAGTAAGAATGTAATAACCCAATAAACCACTGAAATAACCAGGTAGGGTTCCCAATAAGTGGCATAGGCACCGGAAACGGTACGCGCGGCATAGGCTAAGTCAGCCAGCCCAATGGCGGATGCCAGTGATGAATCTTTCACGATGGCGATTGCATTGTTGCCCAGTGGCGGCAACATACGGCGAAAAGCTTGCGGCAGGATGACCTTGCGCATGGTTTTACCGTAGCTCATACCCAGTGAGCGGGAGGCTTCCATCTGACCGCGATCAATAGATTGAATACCGGCACGGAAAATCTCAGAGACATAAGCTCCAGCGTTCATCGTGATAGCCACGATACAGGATAAAAACGCACCATAATCAGACCGCAGCATTCGGGCAAAATCAGAGGACATAATGCCATTGGTGACCAGAATACCATCACGTGGGTTGATAAATAGCGGCACCAAAGCAAAGTGCACCACCATTATCTGCACAAAGAGCGGTGTTCCACGAATGGCACTGATATAGATACGAACCGGCCATTGAACAAAATAATACAATACGGGCTTCCAGATACCATGAGGTGCCTGTGCCAACCGCCCCAGCCCTAGGGTTAAGCCCCAACTGGTTCCCAGAATCACACAAATAATCGTGCACTTTATTGTCATCCAGGCGCCATCCATAAACAGCGGGGCATATTCCTGAATGATTTCCCAGCGAAATCCTGACATATGAAATCCAAATCCCCTTGGTACTTGACGTTACTGCGTTGTTAGCCGCGCTCCAGGCCCGAATCACTGAGTAGATTTGTGATTCGGGCGTTATTTGCTGGCCTTGCGGTAACGCCAATGACTTTGGGTCTAAAAAGTGTATTAAAAAAATTTATTGGGCTGGCAGTGTGGGTACCTGAGCATCAAACCATTTTTCATAGATTTTGGCGTAAGTGCCGTCAGCCACGATTTTTTGCAGGCCGCCATTGATTTTGCTACGTAATTCTTCGTTACCTTTCGCGACGGCGATGCCGAAATATTGGCGCTCAAACTTATCATCAGCCACCAGTTCAAAGGCTTTCTCTGGATGGGTTTTGAGATAGAATTTGGCAACACCCACATCCCCAACAGCAGCGGCGATACCATCTTCATATAACTCTTGCAGCATTAACGGCGTGTTATCAAAGCGCTTGATTGCTGTGCTATTTTTGCCCAAAACATCGGATACCACGATATCCCCAGTGCTGGAGTTCACGACGCCAACATTCAGGTTTTTTAAGGCCGCAATGGAATCCACTTTAGAGCCTTTAGGGACAACAATAGTTTGTTCGGCTGGGAAGTAGGGGTTTGAAAAATCAACCATTTGTTTGCGCTTGTCGGTAATGGTAATGCCGGAAATGATGATGTCGCGGTCACCTGAGCCGAGTGTGGCAAAAATACCTTCCCACGGCGTATTGACCAGTTTGACCTGAAAACCTTCAGCTTTACCGATAGCTTTAATGATATCGATATCAAAACCTTCCAGTTGTTTTTGGCTATTTTCATACTCGAAAGGACGATAAGTCCCCCCGGAGCCAACCACATAAGTCGGTTCGGCGGCAATAGCGGTGCTTGCAGATAACACCGCTGCCAGGCAAGTCCCGACCAACATTAAACGTTTAAACATGTGAATCTCCCGGTTAAAAGGTAAAGATGAATGAAAGCATGATTTTTTATTTATGCAGTTTGAGTGCATAAAAATAAACTTTTATATATGTAAACTCAACTGTGATAGGGATTATTTATTTATGGCGATATTAAATATGCACATTTATTTTGATGAGTGGCATAAGCTAATGGCAAAAACAATTTTTCCAGTGTTTATCTCTACGCGGTGTTGCCCGGTTACTTATCAGCCATGGTGGGGTGAAAGTGTGCGGAAAATTAGCATTTAATGACATT